>NZ_JBITBU010000016.1:0-45495 GCF_044452545.1 Nocardia sp. NPDC051900
GTATCGGTCGGGTGGTTCGCCGACGCAGGTGCGGGTGTCGCCGGATCTGGTGGCGCCGGGGTCGTTGCCGCCGGTGGGGCCGGGCACGGACATGACCGCGGTCACCACGTTGGTGCAGGCGCCGGAAGTGACGCCGCAGACGTCGGCGCCGCCGCAGCGGCAGTATGCGCCGACGCAGGTGATGATCACGCTTCCCGGTCTGCCGCCGATCCCGTGCGGGATCTTCTGCCCGCCTCCGCCGCCGGTGAATCCCTGTGTCGCGCAACCGGTTCCCGCTCCGATGCCGCAACCGGGACAGCCCGGCGCGGGGCGCATCCCCTTGGCGCCGGGGCAACGGTACGGCGCGGCCCCCGGGCAGCTCCCCGGCCCGGACGTGAACAGTGCCGAGGCCGAAGGCATTCCGCAAGCTGCCGGTGCCGAAGCTGTCGACTGCACGCAACCCGGAGCGGACACCGCCACCGGCCCCGCGCCTGACGCTCCGCGGCGGGACGGCGCACCACGCAACCCCGAACCTGCCATCACCACACCGCCCGCGCCGGAACCCGAGCCCGAACTGGTGCCCGCCGGAGAGCCGACACCCACGCCGCAGCCCGGGATCACCCTGCCCTTCGGCATCGTCATCCCACTGCCCGGGCCGCCCCCGCCGCCTCCGGCGGGCTGACCCAGAGCCCGACACACCGCCTGCTCGCATCGCCTGCCGCTATGCCGCCTGCGGGGTGTCACGGCGGTAGTTCTGAGGATGAACGGCGGCATCGGCCGCAGACCCATTGCGCTCGGCTTGTCCGCCGGAGGGATGCGCGAAATCCGATCCGAGTGTGGGCGAAGTCGCCGGGCGACTGAAGGAGTTCTTCGAACATTGCGTCCGGCTGGGCCGGATCATGGTTCGCCCGGCGGCGGGAGCCTACTTCGGTAAGAGATCGCACGCACTCGAAGGCGGCCGCAAGCGCGAGAGTGCACGACGCTGCCGCAAAGGCGTATCCGGACTGCGTCAACCAACGTATTGTGGTCGGTAGCTATCGCGTGGCATCTACCAGCGGCGCCCAAGAGACCCAGCGGTCTTCGAGGACGCCATTTCGTGCGGTGGGCGCTCGGCGAACGGGTGGTCCGGTGCACCGACCGGCGCCGATCGCCGGCGGCCGCGGTGACGAACCTTTACCGAGACCGGTCGAGCAGAGGTGATCTCATGAGGGCCACAGTCGGAATATCAGCGGAGCAGGCGGTGGTGCGCGGTGTGATGGTCTCGTCGACGGCGCGACGAGGCACTCGCCCGGCCGTGCTGCGCGAGATCGAACAGCCGGTCGAGCACTCCACCGCCGCCTCGGTGGCCGCCACGCTGGACGCGTTGACGTCCGCCGCGGGATCGCGCACCGAAATCGATGACGTCGCGGTCGCGTACCGCACCGTTGCCGAACGGCGGGCAATCGTCTCGCAACTTTCGTCGGCCACGTGGCGATCGTCGTCGCTGGTGTCGACCAAGACGGCGCTGCTCGCGCTGCTCGAGGAGATGCCGGGCCTGGGCGAGTACGACACGTTGCTGGTATCGGAGGTCGTCGGATACCACACGTCGTATCTCGTGGCCGGGCCGAATCGGGGCGAGATCCTGGTTTCCGGCACATGGTCGTCCGGTGTCGTCGACGCCGAGAGCGCGGATTCGGCGGTCGATCGGATCCGGCCCGCCCTGGAGGCGGCCGCGCTGCGGCCCGACGCCGTTGTGCTGTGCGGCGCGTCGGCGGGAGATCCGGACGTGGTCTCCGCGCTGCGGACCGGGCTCGACGCCCCGGTCATCGTGGTGCCCGACCATGCCAACGCCGCCGCTTACGGTGCGGCCTTGGTCGCCGCAGCTCCGTTCCGGCGCGCGGCGGAACCGGCAGTGGCCGATCGCAGGCATGGCGGCCGCGTGATCCTCGCCGGGGCCGCCGTCGCCGCACTGCTGGGCGGAGCCGCGATCGCGGTCGCGCAGGCGCGGGAGGACCGTCCGGCCGACGCCGAGATCGGCGGCCCCGCGGAGGCGTCCCTCACCGCCCCCCAGCCCGTCGACCCGAATCCAGCGCTCGCGACCCCGACGCCGGCGGCGGAGCGGGCGCCCGTGTCCATCGTTCCGGAGGCGGCGGTCACCCCGGAGCCGTATCCTGAGCCGCCGGCGCCGCATCCCGCGAACGCGCAGGCTCAACTGCCCCTGCCGGTGCCCCCTGGCCCCGAACCGCCGCCGGCCGAGCAGCAACCGCCGCCGCACCCGCGCACCACGACGGAATACCCCGAACCGACGACCGCCGCCGCCCCGAACGACACCTTCCTGTTCCCGGGCGAGTCGCCGCCGCCACCCTGGAACGCCGACCCGGCAGCGGTTCAGGCCTGGTGGGACAACCACGCGAAGCTGAAGGAGAGCTGGCTGAACGGCCGCTGACCCCGATCGGTGTGCCGCCGCCGTGATCGGCGGGGCGGCGGTACCTGCGGCCGGTCGATAAGCTGGCCGGGTGAGCGCACCAACGGTGGGATCGGTGGCGATCGTCGACGACCTGGAGGCCGTGACGACCCGAGGCCCTGAAGACGATCCCGCGGCGACCGGGATCGGCCGCGCCGGCGTGGAGGCGCTGTGGGCGTCGGTGCAGGCGTGGTACCGCTTGGGCACGACTCCGGCGATCCAGGTCTGCCTGCGCCGCGAGGGCAGGATCGTCCTGAATCGCGCCATCGGGCACGGCTGGGGCAACGCGCCGGGCGACGGGCCGGACGCGGTCAAGATCCCGGCTACCCCGGACACGCCGTTCTGCGGCTTCTCGACCGCGAAGGGCGTTGCCGGAGCGCTGATGTTCATGCTCGTCGAGCAGGGGGCGTTCACCCTCGACGAGCCGGTGTCCGGCTACATCCCCGAGTTCGCGTCGAACGGTAAGGCCGCCATCACGATCGGTGACGTACTTTCGCACTCCGCCGGGATCCCCTTCGTCACACCGCCGTATCAAGGCGTCGATCTGGTGCTCGACGAGGAACTGGCCGTGCGTGGGCTGGCCGACCTGGTCCCGAGTTGGAAGCCGGGACGGTTCCGCGTGTACCACGCGCTGACCATCGGGTTGATCCTGCGGCTGCTGGTGCAGCGCGCCACCGGCAAGCGGATGCGGGACCATCTCACCGAGCAGGTGCTCGAGCCGTTCGATTTCCGCTGGACCAATTTCGGTGTGCGACTCGAGGACGTCGGCAAAGTCGTGCCGAGCGTGAAAACCGGTCCGGCTCCGTCGCGCACGGCGACCTTTCTGGCGAGCAAGGCCATCGGCGGACGAATGGACCGGGCGTCGCGCTCGGCGACCGACGCCTTCCTCACCGCCGAATTGCCGTCGGGCAATCTGATCACCACCGCGTCGGAGTTGTCGCGGTTCTACGAGATCCTCACGCGCGGCGCACCGGACGGACGGCGCATCATCAGGCCGGAGACCTTGGCCGAGGCGGTGCGCCCGGCTCGCTGGATACCCGGTGTCGCCGGACGTGTCAGCCGGGCGGGGTTCGAACTCGGCGGGCGCAGGTCGAAATTCGGCCGCGACACCGGGTCGCACTTCGGGCGCAGCGGATTGACCACCCAGTACGGGTGGGCCGATCCGGCTCGTGGGCTGTCCGGGGCGATCCTCACCAGCGGCAAGGCCACCACCGACACCGAGCGGCCGTGGCAGCTGGTCGCTCAGATCTCCGCCACTGTGCCTGCCGACCGGTAGCCAAGCACCGGGCGCCCATCCGCGCCGATCGCCTCCACCAGTGAGAAGCCTTAGCCATCCGAACGATTTAGTCTGTTAACTCGCTTGTTGCCAACCCGTCGGGTTGTGCTAGCGCTAGCGGAACAGACTGACCCGTCGGCTCTTTGGCGGTGAAAGCGTTGGTGTTGATGAGGATTGACCTTGACGTGGCGGTGAGCGCACCCCGGCACGAGATGTTCCCCGACGAACGCGGGCGGTTCGGCGTGTTCGGCGGCAGATTCGTCCCCGAGGGCCTGATGGCCGCGCTGCTGGATCTGGAGGACGCCTATCGCCTCGCGCGAGACGACCCCGGGTCCGTGGCCGAGTATCGAGAACTGTTGCGGGACCGGGTCGGTCGGCCCACGCTGCTGCATCAGGTACGGCGCTTCGGAGAGTTGCTGGGTGTGCCGGGCGCCCGCGTGTATCTCAAGCGCGAGGACATGGCCCACACGGGCGCCCACAAGATCAACAACGCCATCGGGCAGGCGTTGCTGGCCCGGCGGATGGGCAAGAAGCGGATCGTCGCCGAGACCGGCGCGGGGCAGCACGGCGTCGCGGTGGCGACGGTGTCGGCGATGCTCGGATTGACCTGTGTGGTCTACATGGGAACCGAGGACATGCGCCGCCAGGCGTCGAACGTGATGCGGATGCGGCTACTCGGCGCCGAGGTGCGGCCGGTCGATATCGGCTCGCGCAGACTGAAGGAGGCGATCAGCGAGTCGGTCCGCGACTGGGTGTCCACCGTGGACACCACCCACTACCTGTTCGGCACCGCGGCTGGGCCCGCGCCGTACCCGCGGATCGTGCGGGATTTCCAAACGGTGATCGGCACGGAGACCAGGAATCAGATCGCGCGCGTCGAGGGCAGGCTGCCCGATTACGTCCTGGCCTGTGTCGGCGGCGGCAGCAATGCGATCGGGGTCTTCCATCCGTTCGCCGACGATCCGCAGGTGCGGCTGATCGGCGTCGAAGCGGCCGGACGGGGGTGGACACCGGCGAGCACGCGGCAACCCTCTGTATGGGCAGCCCGGGTGAGATCGACGGCTCCTACAGCTATCTGCTGCAGGACGAGGACGGCCAGATCGCGCGGACGCACAGCATCGCGGCGGGACTGGACTATCCGGGTGTCGGTCCCGAGCTGAGCCATTTGAAGGACAGCGGCCGGGTGACCTATCGGGCCGCCACCGACGCGGTGGCGCTGCGCGGCATGCAGGCACTCAGCCATACCGAAGGAATCCTCGCGGCATTGGAATCCGCCCACGCCGTGGGCTACCTGATGGAGATGGCCGACCGCGGTGAGATTCCCGCGGGCTCGCTGATCGTGCTGTGCCTGTCCGGCCGCGGGGACAAGGATCTCACCGTGGCCGCCGAGCGGCTCGGTGTGGCATGACCGCTGCTATGGTCGAAAGCGCCCATGGCGCCGGAGAGGGACCGCGCGCTACACCCGCGCACGAGGACGAGCCCTCTTGAAGTTTGTGCCCCGCCTGATCTTGTTCCTGGCGATTCCCGCTGTCTTGTTCCTGCTGCCCTGGTGGACGCTGGTTGCGGCGACCACCGAGGAATCCGGCCCGCTGTTCTGGCTGGGTTCGGCACTGTTCCTGCTCGGGTTCGCGTGCCTGCCCGCGGCGATGTATCTCGGCCACGGGCCCGTGCAGTCGGACGCGGCCTCGATCGTCGGCGACACCTTGCTTGGCGTCATGTGGGTGCTGTTCAGTTGGTCGGTGCTGGGCAATCTGGCGCGCGCGGGATTGACCGTCGCGGGCGTGGACGACCCGGCTCGCTCGCGGATCGTCGCGGCGGGCGTGCTCGCGGCCGCGACGGTGCTGGTGGTGTGGGGTGTGATCGAGGCGCGCCGGGTGCCGCGGGTACGCACGGTGGATGTCGCGATTCCAGGTCTCGGCTCCGCGCTGGACGGACTGCGCGTGGTCGTCGTGACCGACACCCATTACGCCGCGCTGAACCGGCTGCGCTGGTCGGAACGCGTGGTCGAGGTGGTCAACGCGCAACGGCCCGACATCGCCTGCCACGCGGGCGACCTCGCGGACGGATCGGTGGCGAAGCGGCACGCGCAGGTCGATCCGCTCGGCAAGGTCGAGGCCGAACTCGGCCGGTTCTACATCACCGGCAATCACGAGTATTTCGGTGACGCGCAGGGCTGGATCGAGCACATGGCCGCACTCGGCTGGCAGCCGTTGCACAATCAGCACGAGGTCGTGCGCCGCGGCGACGACCGGCTGGTGATCGCGGGCATCGACGACCCAACCGGCATCGGCTTGACCGGTCACGGCCCCGACCTGCCCGCCGCGCTCGCAGGGGCGGACCCGGACGTTCCGGTCGTCTTGCTCGCCCACCAGCCCAGGCAGGTCGCGGAGGCCGCGGCCGCGGGAGTGGCGTTGCAGATCTCCGGCCACACCCACGGCGGCCAGATCTGGCCGTTCCACTATCTGGTTCGCCTCGAGCAGCCCGTCGTGGCCGGGCTGAGCCGCCACAGCGAGCGCACTCAGCTCTATACCAGCCGGGGCACCGGATTCTGGGGTCCGCAGCTGCGGGTGTTCGCCCCGAGCGAGATCACCGTGCTGATCCTGCGTGCGGAGTCGGCGACCGGGTGAACCCCGGGGCGCCGGTCAGCGCGGGCCGGGCTCGGCGTCGGCGCGGCTGACGGCATCGGGTGCCGACGGCGGCGCAGGGGAATCGCCGGAACTCCACGCCTCGGTGACACCCGGAATGCCGTCCTGAACGATGTAACTGGCGCGGGTACGGATCGGCGCGCCGGGATAGCGGACATAGGGCACGACACGAAAGTCGTTGCGCCACAACTGGTGATCGAGTTCCACCCGGACGTACCCACGCTGGGCGTTGAAGAACTTGACGTCCGGATTCGCCGCGAGCAGACCGCGTCCCTTGTCGCTCAGGTCCACTCCGTCGCCGTTGCTGGTGATCGAGGTACCGGTGAATTCCGCCGCCACAACCGGTGATCCGGGATCGGAGTAGTCGCGCCGCAGGTCGGCGGCCTGGTTCTCGTGCCGGTCGCCGGTGATCACCACCAGGTTTCCGGCGCCGCGCGCCGCGGCGGCGCCCAGCACCGCGTTGCGGTCGGCGACGTATCCGTCCCACGCGTCGGTGGAGACGCCGACCCGTGGACCGGGGTCGGAGTCGTTCTGGCTCATGCCCACCTGGTTACCGAGGACCTGCCAGCGAGCCGGGGAGTGGGTCAGACCGTCGATCAGCCAATCGCGTTGTGCCGCACCGAGGATCGTGCGGTCGGGAGAGAAGCGCTCGGCGCAGTCGCTGACCACGGCGCCGCCGCAGGCCTGCGGGGTGCGGTACTGGCGCGTATCGAGCATGGTGATCTCCGCGAGGTCGCCGAACCGGAAACGGCGATGCAGCCGGATGCCCGCCGCGGACGGTAACTGCGCCAGGCGCAGCGGCTGGTGCTCGTACATGGCCTGGAAGGCGGCGGCGCGGCGCCTGCGGAACAGGGCGGGCACCCGCCAGATGTCGAGGCCGATGCCGGGCGCGTCACCGGCCCAGTTGTTGTCGACCTCGTGGTCGTCCATGGTGACCAGCCACGGGAACGCGGCGTGGGCGGCGCGCAGCGGTTGCTCGGATTTGTAGAGCGCGTAGCGCAGCCGATAGCCGGGCAGGTCGACGGCTTCGTCGCGAAAGTGGGGACCCATCGTGACACCCGCCCGCCCACGCAGCCAGGCCCGCTCGTAGATGTAGTCGCCCAGATGCACGACCAGATCCAGGTCTTCCCGGCTCATGTGCTCGTAGGCGGTGTAGTAGCCGGAACTCCAGGACTGGCAGGAGGCGAAAGCGAAGCGCAGCCGCGCCAGGGCCTGGCCGGGCGCCGGGGCGGTGCGGGTCCGTCCTACCGGCGACACGGCCGACCCCGCCCGGAACCGGTAGAAATACCAGCGATCCGGGGTCAGCCCGTGCACCTCCGGATGCACGCTGTGGCCGAGCGCGCGAGTGGCCACCGCCGATCCACGTGCCACCACGCGGCGGAAGTACTCGTCGTCGGCGACCTCGTAGTCGACCGTGACCGGGTGCAGCGGCATGCCGCCGAGGCCGTCGGGCGCCAGCGGGTCGGGGGCCAGCCGCGTCCACAGCACCACACCGTCGGGGGCGGGATCGCCGGACGCGACGCCGAGCGAGAACGGATCGCCGAGCCGGCGCGGGGCCGGAAAACGGGCACTACCCGCCGCTGCGGTGCCCGCCAGGACCGCGGCAGACCCCGCGGCGCCGAACCGGAACAGTTCCCGACGTGAGAGGGCCATACATCAGCGTAAAGCCGCGTACGGCGACGGGAAGGCGTCGCGCGAGCGGGTGCGGCGTCAGAGCAGGCCGCCGCGGCGAGCGTGATGCAGCGCGTCGACGCGGGAATTGGTGCCCAGCTTGCCGTAGATGCCGCGCAGGTGGGTCTTCACGGTGTTGACCGAGACCCCGAGGTCCTCGGCGATCTGCTGGGCGGTGCGACCGGAGGGCAACTGCTTGAGCACGGTCATCTCGGTGTGGGTCAAGGCGGGGTAGGCAGGCCTGCGCCGCGCCGCGGGATGACGGCGGATCGACTCCGCGAAGCTCTCCGCCCGGCCGAGACGGCCCGCGTAGCCGTCCAACAAGGGCATCGCGGCGGGCACGTCGAGGAACGGCCGCAGCAGCCGGTGCGGCGTCGCGGAACCCAGCGCGTTCTCCAGCGCGGCGAGGGCTTTGGCCGGAGCGCGGGACTCGTGCTGTGCCGCGGAGTAGAGCAGCCACCCGGTGACCGCGCTGACCGGACGCAGCTCGCCCGCGCGGTCCAGCAGTGGTTCGAGCACCGCGCAGGTCGCCTTGCGACGATCGGCCGCGGCGTGCAGTGCCGCATCGGCCAACCGCACCTCGGGCAGTTCGCCGACGATACCGCGGGCGCGTTCGACCAGCAGTTGCGCCGTCCTGGCATCGTGCACGCGCAGCAGCGCCCACACCACCGGCAGGATCAGGCTGCCGGTCGCCGCGGGCACCGCCTTGTGCTCGAGCAGGACGAGCAGGCTGCGGCGCAGCGCGTCGACCGCGGCCGACTGCTCCTCGGCTCGCTCGAGTTCGAGCAGGCGGCCCACGACGTGCGCGCGCCATCCCGCGACCGGACCGTGGGATCCGTCGTGGTCGACCCGCTCGGTGAGCACCGAGGCGATCTGCGCCGCGCCCGGCGTCTCGCCTTGCAGGTAGGCGCCGTAAGCGGCCACGGCGGTCGCCTGGACGGCGTCGGTGGTCTCCAGCAGCCCGTGTTCCTCCGCGATCGCCAGCGCGCGCGCCGCGCGGTCCCGCATCGCGGTGGCGGCGTCGACGGCGTCGGCGGCGAACGCCAGCCGGGTCAGCGCACGCAGCACCAGGCGAGGGCGCCCCGCGTGCTCGGCCAGCGCGAGCCCGGAGTGCAGCAACTGTTCTCCACGCGTGACCGCGCCGCCCGCGACGAAGGCGGTGGCGATCTGGATCTCGGTGTACGCGTCGAGATCGGGATCGCCGGTCGGCGCGACGTCCTCCGGAGACTCGGGCAGCACCGCCCCGGTGGTCGCCGCGACGTCGATGGTCGCGGCGAGGGTGAGCGCGTCCAGCCGCTGCGCGTCGGCGAAGGAGGCCTTGGCCGCGCGCCGCGCCGCCGCGGTGTCCAGGCACGCCACCGCGGCGGCCGCGCTGCCCGCGACGAGAGCGTCGACGACGCGCACCAGCCAGAGAAAGGGGTCGTCGAGCAACGCCGGCGCCGAACGGGCCAGATGATCGAACAGCGTCCGGCCCGTGCCGTCGAGAACCATGCGCAGCGCGCACGCCGACAAGAATTCGCACAGTTGCTCGTGGTCCGCGCTCGCGAGCTGATGCGGCAGCGCGGTCTCGGGCAGCCCCGCGGTCCGCAACCAGCGGGCCGACCGGCGATGCAGTTCCGCGCACACGTGCGGCCCGAGGCGGCGAGCTTCGGCGAGGAAATAGGCGCGCACCAGCGGATGACAGGAGAACCAGACGTCGCCGTCGCGCACGACCGAGTCGATCGGGAAGCCGATCAGGTCGAGTTCGTGCAGCGAGTGCCCCGCACCGCCGCCCACGAGTTCGTCGGCGAGCTGCTCGGTGAACGCGACGGGAATGCTGGTGCAGGTGAGGAACCGGCGCAGCGTGGGCGGCAGTACCTCGACGAGTTCCCCGAGCAGGAAATCGGTGACCGCGCGCGCCGGGCGGGCGAGAACGGCGAGCGCCGCGGCGCGGTCGTCGGATCCGGCGGCCAGATGGATGGCGGCGATGCGCACGAGCGCGGCCCAGCCCCGGGTCAGGGCGCCGAGCGCATCGAGCTCGGCGCCGGTGAGTTCGCACCCGTGGTGGCGGCACAGCGCGTCGATCTCGTCCGCGGTGAAGGCGAGTTCGCCCGCGCCCCAGCGGGTCAGCCGCGCGTGCAGTTCCAGGACGTGCCAGCGGATCGGCGGAGCCGAGCGGGCGCACAGCATCGTCGTGACGGTGGGCGGCGCATGGTGCAGGAAATATTCGATACCCGCGAGCAGGAGCGGATCGGTGAGCAGATGAGCGTCGTCGAGCACGAGGATCGTCGGCGTCGTGCGCGCGGCCAGTGTCTCGACGAGCGCCGCGGCGTACGCGGCAGGGGGACAGGCGTCGGTCGTGGTCGCGATCTCGAACCGCTCGTGCAGCACCGTCCACAGCGACGCCGCGTCGTCGAGCTGCTCGGTGACGGTCAGCCAGGCGACATCGGATCCGCCCGCGGCGTGCCGGGCGGCCCAGTCGGCCGCCAGCACCGACTTCCCGGTCCCGGCGGGTGCGCGCAGCAGTAGTACGTGCCCGGTGCCGGACATGCTGTCGGCGGCGGCGTACAGATCGGGCCGGGGAATCGGAGTGAACGGCAACGCCGGTATTTCGGCAGCGGACCGCGCCGCGGCGGGGATGCGGCGTAGAGCGGGGACGTGCGATGTGGTCACCGTGCCTCCCGGGCCGTGTGCTGGCAGATCACTACCGCGCCTCGGTAGCGGAACATACCCGGTGCGAAGTCCGCTCGATCAGATCGTGTGTCGTCGTTATGGAACTTTCATTTCGCGCGAACGCGAAATATCGGAGTCATCCGAAACGGGTGAAGTGCTGGACGGGGCGACTGGTGGAGATTCGGAAGGCGTCCATTACTTCCCGAGAAAGGGGGCGACCGATGACGCACATGACCGAACCGGAGGCACACCCCGTTCGCCGTGGCATCGCGGCGGGCACGTCCATCGCGGCCGCGATCCTGCTGCTCACCGTCGGTGTGCTGTCGATCTTCGAGGGGATCTCCGCCGTCGCCGAGGACGAACTCATCGTCGTCGGCGCCGACTACGTCTACAAGTTCGACACTACGACGTGGGGCTGGATCCACATCGTGCTCGGCATCCTCCTGGTCATCGCGGCGCTGGGCTTGATGACCGGCGCGACTTGGGCGCGGGTGGTGGCGATCTGCCTGGCCGCGCTGTCGATCATCGCGAACTTCCTGTGGCTGCCGTACTACCCGGCGTGGTCGATCCTGGTGATCGCGCTGAACATCGTCGTGATCTGGGCGGTCGCCACCTGGCGTCCGGAAGCCGTCTGACCGGGCGAACATTGTGGCATGTCACTACTCCGGCGTGCGGGAATCGTGGTCCGCCGGTGTGGGTGGGACGGGGGTGGCGGCGATACCGGCTCGGCGGGCAGCGTTGCGGAGAGCAAACTCCGGCGATCGCCCGGTGAAGTCGGGGTTTCCGCTGCCCCCATAGGTGAGGTTGTGGTATCCACCTTCGAGACCGCACTACGAATTCGAAGGGACGCCAATGCCCAGCAAGCCCCCGCTCGTTCTCCTGCACGGTGTCACGATGTCCGAACGGGTGTGGGATGACGTCACACCCTTGCTCGCCGCGCGGCACGAGGTGATCACGCCGACCGCGGTCGGGCATCGGGGCGGACCGCAGGCCCTGCGGCGTCCGGCCCGGGTCGAGCACTTGGTGGACGACATCGAACGGCGGCTGGACGGGCTCGGACTGCGCCGGGTACACGTCGCGGGTAATTCGCTGGGCGGCTGGATGGCCATCGAATTGGCCCGGCGCGGGCGAGCCGAGACCGTCTGCGCGCTCTCGCCAGCGGGCTTCTGGGAAGCGGGGGGCCGAAGCCGTTCGGCCGCGACCCGCCGCATCGCCCGCGAGGTGAGCACCGGGCGGCTGCTCGGCTTCCTCGCCCCGGTGGGCCTGCGCAGCGCGGTGGTGCGGCGAACGGCGTTGCGCAACATCGCCGTCCACGGTGATCGCGCCTGCGCGGCGCAGGCCATGACGTTCCTCCGGGACCTGCTCGGCTGCACCGTCACCGCCGATCTGCTCGGCACCGACGAACAGATCGCCGCGCTGGACCCGTTGCCGTGCCCGATCAGGGTGGCCTGGTCGGAGCACGATCGTGTGCTGCCCGCGCAGATCCACTTACCGATCGCGCGGGCGCGGCTGCCCGAGGCCGCGTTCTCGGTTCTGCCGGACACCGGTCACGTTCCGATGATCGACGACCCCGAGCTGGTCGCACAGACGATCCTGACCACCACGAGCATGACCGCCGCCGAGGCATCCTAGGGCTGCCCTGATTCGCGCGGCCGCGGCTCACGCTCCATGGGAACGGGCCGCTCACACGTCGAGCAGGTGCGGCAGTCCGGCGCGGTAGCGGTCGGCGTCGATGCGTTTCCACGGGTCGAAGACCGGCAGGGACACCAAGGGAAAGACCGGGACGCGGGGCGCGGGATCGTCGGCGGCGTCGAGGATCGCGTTCGTGGCGGCGCGGCCGGATTCGTTGGCCCCCTCCATGGTGGCGAGGTCGATGTTGTTGCGCACGTGGTCGCCGCCGAAGAAGAGGTTCGGCACAGCGCAGCGGGCCTCCGGGCGATGGTCGTAGGAGCCGACGGTGTTGACCAGCAGTGGGGTTTCGTTGTGGATGCCGCTCGCGGTCCAGCTGACTCCGGGGTCCAGATGCCAGTAGCGGATGTCCTCGGGACGCAGCCAGCCCGTGCCGGTGTTGAGCCATTCGCTCAGCTGTGCCCACACCTCTTCGGCGATCTCGGCGGCGGTGCACTGTTTGGCCGTTCGGTGGAAGCGGATGCCTGGGGAGTCCCAGTCGGAGATGTCCACCGAAAGGCATTCCCGCACGGTGCCGTCGCCGTACCGGGCGGCGAAGTCGCCTACCCACATCGGCGCTTGACGCAAGGCGGTGAGCGCCCACGGCGAGCCGAGCGCGGCGATGTGGCCTTCCGGCAATTCGGTCGGGCGGGAGAGGTAGTACTGGATGCCGACCATCCAATCGGTCCGGAGTTCGCGCATGCCTGCCAGATGCGGGTCGGCGTCGATGATCTCGTCGCTCAGCAGCGCGACCGCCTTGTCCACCGGCATCGCGCACAGATACCAGTCCGCGGTGACCGCGCTGGAGCGGCCGCTGGGATCGGTGACGATTGCCGAGGCGATCCGACCGTCTCGCAGCTCCAGCCGCCTCGCCCGCTGCCCCAGCACGAATTGCACGCCCCGCGACCGCAGGTGCGTCACCCACGGATCGATCCAGGCTTCGTTGGTGGGGCGGTTGAGAATACGGTCGATACCGGCGGAGTATTGCGGGATCGCCCCGGTTCCCGCCAGGACCAGGGCCTCCCCGATGGTGCCGATCGTGCGGGCCGAACTCGACTGGGGTTTGGCCGCGACGGTGATGCGGGTGAGGGCGCTGACGAGGTATTCGCGGTAGGCCGCCGACTTGCCTTCGGCGCGCAGGATCTGTTCCCACGTCACGTATTCCCATTGCCCGAACCGCCGTTCGGTGCACGAGGTGAACCAGACGGCCATCTGTTTGGCGAAGAACGCCAGTTCGGCCGGGGGCAGTTCGGGAATGAAGCCGAAGGCGCCGATCAGCGTGTTCTGTATGCGCTGTGGTGTGAGCTGGTCGAGGCCCCCGAAATCGACCGGTGCAAACAGTGGCGGCCTGCCGCGGAATCCCGCGACCGTACCCTCGACGCGAACCAGGTTGCCCGCCACGCCATCGGCATTGCCGGGGAACGGAATTCGGCGCATGGTGTCCGGAAGATTCTGATAGCAGCCGGGGAAGAACCGGAAGCCGTGCTCGCCGGGCAGGTCCGCGCGGCCGTCGGCGCCGGTGCCCGGCACGCCCATACTGCGTGCCTTGCCGCCGAGGAACGCCGGTTCGTACACGGTGACCTCGTAGCCGCGTTCGATCAGTTCGTGTGCCGCCGAGAGCCCGGCGACTCCGCCGCCGAGAACCGCGACCGACTTTCCGCCGGTGCGTAGTCCTGGCGTTCGGCGCACTTCCGGTGGTGCGGCGTGGGCTGGGGCGGCGGCGACGGAGACTCCCGCCGCGAGCGCGCCGCGCAGCAGGTCGCGGCGGGTGAGGTCCAGGGTCGGCCGAGGGCGCGGGTCATGCATGTCGATCTCCTGAAGATGCCGCGAGACTGTCTCGCGGCGGCCGGGACGGGATGGCGTCGGCGGGCCCGGTGCTGGTGAAGGCCCGGGCTTCCCTTCGTTCGGAGACCGTGTCGCGGCATTCGCCGACCAGGTCGGCGAGGACGGGCCACGGTGCCCGCCACGAGTCGCGCAGCGCTCCCGCCGCGAACGCTGCGGCGCGTGCGGGAGTGAAGACGTCCTTCGGTTCGACGGTGCGGGAGAAGACTTCGGTGACCCGGTCGGCCAGCACGGGGTCGCCGGCGGCCTTGCGGTAGAGCTCGAACTCCAGCGGGCGCATCGCCGTGCCCCGGGCCAGGCGGTTGGTCCACTGGTAGACGCCTAGGCACTCGCGATCGCGCAGCTGTTCCCACGCGGTCAGGACGATGTCGAGATGCGCGGTGTCGTCGAGGGCGGGTGCGGCGAGTTCGCCGAGCAACCGGCCGTAGCGCAAGGCGTCGCGTATGCCCTGCGCGGTCACCGGGTCCTTGAAATGGCCCGCGTCACCCGGCAGCGCCCAGCCCGGCCCGGTCGAGCGCCGGAAGTAGGACGCCAGGCCGGTGGCCGCACGCACTCGCCCGACTCTGCGGCAGTCGCGCAGCCGCAGCCCAAGACCCGGTAGTCGGTCGATGGCCTCCTGATACCGGCGCTCGGCCCGGCCGGCGCCCGGCTCGGGAGGCTGCGCGGGCGGTTGGACCAGGCTGAGCAGCAGACCGTCGTCGCAGGGGAACGCGGTGCCGAGGTCGGGACCGCAGCGCCATTGCGCGGCGACGTGCCGCTGGTCGGTCGCGCCGTCGTGCCAGTACGCGAAGTAGCAGTCCCGCCCGCTCGGTGCGGACAACCGGGGCGGGGCGGCGCCGACGAGCCGGGCCACCGTACTGCGGCGGCCGTCCGCCCCGACGATCAAGCGGGCGCGCACCTCGTGCACGCCACCGGCTTCGGTGTAGCGGACGCCGACGCAGCGACCGCCGGACCACACCAGGTCGGTGACCCGGACGCCCTCTCGGATCCGCGCTCCGGCCGCGACGGCGGTGGCCACCAGCGCGGCGTCCAATCCGGTCCGCCGCACGCACATCGCGTGGCCGATGCCGTCCACCGGTGTGAACGACGACCGGACCTGAAGGCCGCCACCATCGGCGAAGGCCGTGGTCAGCGGGGGCGCGCCGAGCCGAAGGACGCGCTCTAGAGCGCCCACGCGGCGCAGTTCGGCCAGGCCGGCGGGCCACAGCAGGTGTGTCGAAAGGGTGTCGGACGGAAAGCGCGCCGAGTCCAGCGCGACGACGTCCCGCCCCGCCGTGGCGAACGCGATGGCGGCCGCGGAGCCCGCGCAGCGCGCGCCGACCACCACCACGTCGGTGTACTCGATTGCCGGAGAGGAGGATCCGCGCATCCCCGAACACCTCGGTCAGATAGTCTCGGACACTGTGTCCGATCGATCGTGAGCCGTGTGTGCCCGAATGTCAATATCGGTGCCGTGTCGGCAGAATGGACGCCATGGTGGGACGCACCCGACCGGCACAGCCGAGTAAGGCGGCCGCCGCGCCGCAGAGAGGAGCCGGATGCCCTCGCTGACCCGAGTCCCCAGAAGCGCGCGGAAACCGGTCGATGACCGGCGCGCGGAATTCGAACGACGTGTCCTCGCCGCGGTGGAGGAGTTGCTCGCCGACGGCACGCCCTACACCGAGATCGCCGTCCACCGGATCGCCGCCGCGTCGCAGTCGGCACGGTCGACGTTCTACCGGTACTTCCCGGACAAGAGTCAGCTGCTGATCAGGATGGCAGAATTGGCCACGGCCGATCTGTTCGAGGCCGCCGAGCGCTGGTGGCTCGCCGAGCACAGCGGGCGACAGGCCGGTGTGGTGGCTGCCGTGCGAACCATGATCGCGGGCTTCCGCGAGCACCGCTCCCTGCTGCTGGCGCTGAGCGAGGTGGCCGCCTATGACCGCGACGTCGGCGCGTATTGGCGCGGGCGGGTCGCGGAGTTCGTGCGAGTGGTGCGATCGCGATTGGAGACCGAGCTGGCCGAGGGCCGGATCAGCCCGGCGATCGACCCGCAGGCCACCGCCATCGTGCTCACCTCGATGATCGAGCGGGCGATCGCGGCGAGCTTCTCGTCCGGGTCGGGAGTCACCGACGACGCCCTGGCGGAGGCGCTGGGCCGCGCCATCTGGTTGACCGTATACGGCGACGCACCGTCCTCCTGACGGATCACTCGGCGGCACAAGCGGTCCCATTGCTACAGTCGCGCCCATGACGCAACCCGGACCGCCCCTGCGGATCGGCATCCTGGGCGCCGCACGCATCGCGCCCGCGGCTCTCGTGCGGCCCGCCGCGGCGAGCCCGGACGTGGTGGTCGCCGCCGTGGCCGCCCGCGAGCCCGGACGCGGACGCGCGTTCGCCAGGAAGCACGGCATCGCGCGGGTCTTCGACAGCTACGCCGCACTGATCGCCGCACCCGACATCGACGCGGTCTACAACCCGCTGCCCAACGGTCTGCACGGCCGGTGGACCAAGGAGGCGCTCGCGGCGGGCAAGCATGTGCTGTGCGAGAAGCCGTTCACCGCCAACGCCGCCGAGGCGCGGGAGATCGCGGCGCTGGCCGCGACGTCGGACCGGGTGGTCATGGAGGCGTTCCACTACCGCTACCACCCGATGACCAGGCGGGCCGAGGAGATCATCGCCTCCGGCGAACTCGGCGAGCTGGTGCGGGTGGACACCGCGATGTGCTTTCCGCTGCCGCGGTTCTCGGATATCCGCTACGACTACACCCTCGCAGGCGGGGCGCTGATGGACGCGGGCTGCTACGCGGTCCACATGGCGCGGGTCTTCGGCGGCGAGAATCCGGATGTCGTCGCGGCGACGGCGAAATTGCGTGGCCAGGATATCGACCGCGCGATGAGCGCCGAGCTGCGCTTTCCTTCCGGTCACACCGGACGGCTGCGTTGCTCGATGTGGTCGTCGGACGTGCTGCGCATCGGTGCGCGAGTGGTGGGCGAACGCGGTGAACTGCGGTTGCTCAATCCGGTGGCGCCGCAGCTGCCGCGCAGGCTGTCGGTGCGTTCGGAGCGCGGCAGTCGCACCGAGCAGGTCTCGCGCCGCAGCACCTACGCCTATCAGCTCGACGCCTTCGTCGCGGCGGTGCGGCACGGCGAGCCGGTCCTCACCGCGCCGGACGACGCGGTGGCGACGATGACGGTCATCGACGCGATCTACGCGGCGGCGGGTTTGCCGCTACGGCAACCGGCCTGACGCGGCGATCGCCTCGGTGTAGACCGCGACCAGGCGTTCGGTGAACCGGGACTGCAGCGTCCGATCCGCGTGCCGCGCCAGCACCTCGCGCATGGCGTCGAGCCGGTCCCGATGCTGCGCCAGCAGGCGCAACGCCTCGGCGAGCGCGTCCGTCGAGGCGTCGCGCGCACGGAATTCGCCGCCTTCGGGGACGGTTTCGGTGACGTCGGGGTCGCAGTGCAGCACCGGAATCCCGGCCGCGACCGCTTCGAGCAGCACCATGCCCTGCGTGTCGCACCCGGCGGACGGGAACAGCAGCACGTCGTTGGCACGCATGGCCGTAAGGCACTCCGCCTGGCTCACTTCGCCGTGCAGCCGGACCCGCTCACGCAGGCCGGGCCGGTCGACGGCCGAGCGCAGGCGCGTTTCCAGCGCTCCCGCACCGTAGATGTCCAGGGTGCAGCCCTCGGCCAGGCGCACCGCCTCGACGGCGTCCAACGGTCGCTTCTCCGCGGAGAAGCGACCGCACCACAGCACACGCAGCCGCGGCCCCCGGTCGCGGGGACGCTCCGGGAGGGCGCGCACCAGATCGTCGTCGACTCCGTTGGACACCACGTGCAGCGGCCGATCCACCCCGTGAGCGGCCAACCGCTGCGCGAAATGCCGTGTCGGCACCACGACGTGGTCCGCGGCCTGTGCCTGCGCGACGAGCGGCCGCCAGGCGTGCCGCGCCGTTCGGCTTTCCGGCAGGCGCGGCAGCTCCTTGCGCAAGCCGACGAACCCGCCGTGCAGCACGCGCATGGTGAGGGCGGCGAGGTAGGGAAACGGCGAATTGCGTTCGATGAAGGAATCGTCGCGGCTGTGCATGGACTGGACGACGGGAAGTCCGTGCCTGCGCGCGGCGCGCAATCCGGCGATGCCCGCGCCGTAGGTGGTCTGCGCGTGCACGACGTCGAAACCGCGCTCGGCGAAGACCGTGTCGATGAGGCGCGCGTTCCTGCGGGTCGGCAGCGCTACCGGATACCCGTTCACGCTCATTCCGCCCGTGGTCGTGAGAACGACGATCCCGGAGTCCGGCGGTGTGGGCTCCGGCGGGGGAATGGTGAACACGGTGACGCGATGCCCGAGCCGTTCCAGCGCCGCGCGTTGCGCGCGCATCGACGTCTGGATGCCGCCGAGGGTGGCGGGGTGGAAATCCGCGAACATCGCGATGCGCAGCGAACGTCCCTCGCCCGGTGGCTCGCTCACGCCGTATCCCGCGTTCGGGGTGTGGAGCAGCCGTCGAGGAATTCGAGGATGTGCCCGTACACGTCGAGTGCGGAGCCGCGTCCGAGGAAGGTGTCGAGATGGCCGTAGGAAGGGATCTCGACGTAGCGGACGTCCAGCCCGGGGTGCCGGGCGGTGAGCACGTCGTGGCACAGCTTGTTGGAGTCGAGCCAGACTTCGTTGCGGCTGCCCGACAACAGCAGGACCGGGCAATCGATCCGGTCGGCGTGGTCCAGCGCGTTCTCCGGTAGCACGCGGTAGCGGTCGTCGTTGTCGTTCCAGCGCTGCACGGCATGCGCCAGCTCCATCCGCCGCAACTGCGGCAGCACATGCACCGGGACCGGCCCGAACAGTTGCGCCAAGCGGTCGTGGGTGCGCGGATCGAGATGGTCGTGGACGAACAGCTCGGCACCCATGCCCCAGCCGCCGTGGACCATCCGGCAGGTGGGGTCTGTGCATTCCCCTTTCCGGGTGAGCAGCGCGTACAGCAGCGTTTTCCGCGACCACAGCCCGACTTTGCGGAAATCGGACTCGAGGTGATGGACGCGGGAGCCGAGCAGTTCGCCGCCGACGAGCACGCGCATCCGCACCGCGGCGCTCACTTTCGGAGTGAGGAACACGCCTTGGGCGACGACTCCGGCGAGGCCGGGCACCAGGCCCGCGGCCATGCTCATCGACAGCGCCAGGGCGCCGACGCAATGCGCGACCACGAACAACCGCTGGTCGCCGATGCGTCCGCGGATCTCCTCGACGGCTCCGGGTAGGTCGTAGAGCGCCACGTCGTCGAAGCTGAAACGCGGGCCTGCGGCGTTGTAGGGCAGCCGACAGCTGCCGCGCCAGTCCAGCAGCCACGGCTGGTATCCGGCGTCGACGAGAGCGTCGACGATCGTGCGGATCTCCGGCAGCAGGAACATCTCCGAGGACACGCCGTGGCCGTGGACCAACAGAACCGAGGGCCGCTCGGGATCGTCGACGACCACGCGCCGCAGGCCGAGCAGGGTCCCGTCGGCGGTGCGGAACGGGATCTCCTCCACGACCGGTGCGGCTCCGGGCCGGATGGGGGTGAGCATCAGCGCGACTCCTTCGCGTTGCGGCGCAGATCCAGCAGTTCGGTGCCCACGCGCAGCGCCGGTTCCAGCAGGCCCTTGCCGAGCTGGGATCCGAACCAGCTCAGCCACAACAGTTTCGCGGTCCGCCGCTGGCGTTCGGACAGGCGTGGGTCCACCCGGATGCCGTCGATCTGATCGTGCAGGTAGGTGTGCAGGGGGACCGCGACCTCGCCCGCGAGGCTCGCCGGTTGGTCCTCCCGGCCGAGTTCGACGGTCAACGTGCGTGCCTGCCGGATGATCGTGCGGCGCGCCTCGGCGTATTTGTAGCCCGACAGCCACCACGTCCCGCCGTCGGCGTCGCGCAGCGACAGCCGGTAGTGCATCAGCGGGTGTTTCAGTCCGTGCCGCATAGGGATGCCGTCGTGCGGACGCACCGACGCCACACCGGATACCGTGAGCGGGCCGTCGTGCAGACGCGCGCACCGCAGCTCGCCCCCGACATCGACCGTGCGCCCGGCCACCAGCTGGTGGGTGCTCGCGATGGACAGCCGCAGGTCGAACGTGCAGGGAGTGTCCGCCGCCGCGTCGACGGGCCCGATCGTGCCCACCAGGGTCTCCGCGAACCACAGATACGGTGAGTCCTCCGGCTGTGGCAGCCGTGCCAGGCCGGTGCCCGCGAGCATCTCCAGCGTCTTGTGTTGCGACCGGGCGCCGTAACGGACCGGTTGGGGCAGGTTGTGCGCGCGCAGGAAGGCGCGGGTGCGTTCGTCGGTCGCGGCCGGAACGGACGCCATCGTCTCCAGCGGATGACGCGCGGTAGGGCTGCCCAGCACCTGCGCCAGCGATTCCAGCTCCGGGACCGGCTCGGTGCGGATCCGCTCGACCACCTCGTCACACCAGGCGGCCCAGTGCCGCACCCGCATGTCCATGCCGATCGCCGCCGATTCACCCAGCATCTGCTCCAGCGTGGTCGGCGTGCCGGTGAGATGGTAGTTGTGGCCCCACGCCGTCGGTGCGCACACGATCGCCGCCGCGACCTTGCTCACCCAATCGACCGGGGCCACATGGAGATTGCGCAGCGCGGGGACGGTGCCGAACCGCGACAGCGCCGCGATGATGCCGCTGTTGAGGTCGCGCGGATTGTGCGCGCCGGTCTCGCGGTGCCCGCCGATTCCACCAGGGCGCAGCACCGTGACGACCAGTCCGTGTTCGCGGGCGCGCCGCAGGACGGCCTCGGCCGCCCATTTCGTCCGGTCGTAGCCGATCACGAGTTTGCCGATGTTCGCCACCGGATCGTCCTCGCCCATCGAGGCGATGCCGAGCTCGTTGAACACCGCGATGGAGGAGACGTGGTGCAACGGTTTCGGTCGTCCGGTTGCCGCCAGCCGGGCCAGGGTCAGCGGGCCGAGCACGTTGCCGCGGCGCAGCGACCGGTAGCCACGCAGGAAGTCGACCGCCGCGCCGACGTTGACGATCGCGTCGATCTCCTCCGCCAGCGCGGCCCACGCTTTCTCGGAGAGGCCGAGATTCGGTTCACGCAGGTCGCCCGGCAGCACTGTCACCCGCCTGCGCACCTCCGGCGACCACGGCAGCAGGAAACGCGTCAACGCGGCGGCCAGCCGGTCCAGGGCGTCCGCGTCGTCGCGCGCGCGAACGAGGCAGACGACGTGGGCGTCGCTGCCGCGCAACAGGTCCAGCAGCAGGTGGCTGCCGAGGAAGCCGGTGGCGCCGGTGAGCAGAACGCGGCGCGGCGCGACCCGCTCCGGCGGGTCGGTGAAGGGCAGCCGGTCGGCTCCGGCGACGTCGGCCATGAGCTGCGCGAGTTCGTCGTCCACGGTATCGGCCACCGGCGACCGCGTTTCGCGTTCGGTGGCTTCCGCTCGCGCGCCCAGCCAGCGCCGCGCCAGCCTGCGCGGCCGCGCGTCGGCGAACACGTCGTCCAACTCGAGGTGGACGTCGAGTTCCCTGGCGAGCGCCGCCACGAATTGCACCGCGGCGACGGATGTTCCGCCGCCGTCGAAGAAATCGGTGTCCGGCCCGAGAGGCTCGACGGTGAAGCGGTCGGCCACCTGGATGACCGCCGCCGTGAGCGACTCGGTGTCCCACGCGCCGGGACGCGCGATCGCCGCCGTCGCGGTGGCCACGTCGCCGCCCGCGCGGGCCAGCAACGCGGACACGTCCAGACCGCCGCCGCGTTCGATCGCCTCGGCGAGGTCGCGCCGATCGGCTCGCTCGGCGGGCGGCGGGTACGCGCCGTTCGGACTGCGCACAGGAAACTCCTTGTCGGCCATGGTCATCGCGCCCAGGATCGGAACGTGCGCAGACGCTCCAGCGGCACGTCGACCTCGATTCGTTCGCTGTCGATGTGGCCGCCGCCGAGCGCGGCGGCCAACCGGCGGGCGGGCACGTTGCGCGCGGTGCGGTGCACGGTCATACGCACCGTCGCGCGATCCAGCGCCGCCGCGCGGTCGGCCAGCCAGCCGAGCAGGCGTTCCTCGACGCCGCGGCCGAGGGCGCGGCAGCTGAGATGCCATCCGCGCACACACAGCGCGGTCGCGTCGGTGTGCATCGCCAGCACGGCGATCGTCCCGTAGTCGCCGAACCGGTCGCGCGCCGCGGCGGTCCACACCTCGCCGTCCTCCCGCCAGCGGTCGACATCCTGGTCGGTGCTCGAGCCCAGCGCGAATTGGCTGGTGCGCCGGACCAGTTGGACCGCACGCGTCAAGCCGTGGTCCGACAGCGGCTCGACGGTCACCTCCAGATCCAGTTGGTCCAGGAACTGCGCGAAATCGACGTGCTCCCTGGCCAAATCGCGTTCGCGCTCGTGCCGGTAGAACTCCGCACGGCCGGCGTCCTCCGCGGTCACCGCCACCGGTGTCACCGGCCACAACCGGGTCAGGAACGCGGTCAGCTCCTCGATCGGGGGACAGGTCACCGCGAGCACTTCCGGCAGGCGGGAACGCATCTTCGCGATCTCGACCGGGTTGTCGTCCAGATAGACCACCTCCTCCAGCGCGAGGCCCAACGTTCGCGCCGCCGCCTCGAGCCGGTCGGTCTTGCTGTCCCACCCGGTGCAGACGAGGGTGAAATCGGTGGCGCGCAGCGGACTGTCCGGGCGGTCCAGCACCGCTTGGACGGAGTCCTCGTCGTTGTTGCTGATCAGCACCAGCAGCGTGCCCGCGGCGCGCCATTGCCGCAAGCGCCGCGCCAGCGTGCGCCGCGGCGGATCGAAAGTGACCGCCGCGGGGCCGATCTCACCCACCACGCCACTCCACAGTGTGTCGTCGCCGTCCACGGCGATGACCTTCGGCGCGGGCAACAGGGCCGTGCGGGCGACGGCGGCGAGCGTCAGCGCCACCGCCGCCTGGAACTCCTCGGTGAACGGCAGGTGTGCCAGCGCGTCGGTCTGCGCGTCGAAGCGATGCGCCACCCGGTGGTCGCGAGTCCAGTCGGTTTCGGTGAGAACCGCGACGCCAGGGATCTCCCGTAGCCGCTCGGCGGTCAGCCGGTCCCACCGCGTCAGTCGCCCATCGGGTTCGGGCGACGGGAGGACGCCGACGATGATCGGAACGCGCGCGCGTTCGGCGGCTTCCCGGACGGCGGCGGGATACCGCGCGGCAAGTTCGTCGAGATCGTCGTCGGTGAGCGGTCCGAATCGCTCCAGGTCCGCCGCGCGCAACAGCACGATGCCCAGGGCGGTCGACGGTTGGGCGAAGACCCCGGACGGGTCGCGCAGCCCGGCCAGGACGTGGTGGTACGGCGCCTCGAACACGGTCGGACCGTCGATGCCGTGAGCGTGTGCCGCCGCGCGATACAGATCCGGCAGCTTGCCCAGCGCGAACGTGGCCGCGAACGCGACGCCGCGCGGCGCCTCCGGACGCGCGGGGCGCACCGGCAGCCCGGGACGCTCCACCACCTCCTCGAGCAGCGCGAGGTAGTCGCGCCCGAGCCGGGTGCAGCTCGCGTCATCGATGATGTCGGCGTTGTAGGTGAACCAGATGCGGTCCGCTCCGGCGAGCACCGCCACCATGAGGTCGAGATCGGAGTATCCGGTGCCCACCGGAATCAGGTCGGCGCGGTGCACCGGCGCATCGGCCCGCAGATAGTTGAAGTACACCGCGACCAGCGGCGCGTTGTCCCGATACAGGCCCTCCGCGGCGAGCGTGGCGAGCACGTCGGAGAAACCCGCACCCGGCACCAGCAGGCGCCGCAGCCGGTCGCCGGACCTGCGCAGTAGGTCGTCGATCGACTCGCCGGGCTCGACGGTCGCCGGATACGGCACGGGCACACCGAAGTAGCCGACCGCGGTCGGCGCGTCGGCGTGGATGCGGGTGTCCACCGGCACGGCGAGCGCGAAACGATCGGTGTCCTGCCGCCGGGCGAGCAGCACTGTCAGCGTGCCGAGGAACAGCGCCGCGGGCGTGATGCCCAGCTCCCGAGCGCGTCGCGCCGCCCGCTCGCGCAGCCCCGCGGGCAGCTCCAGCAGCACCTCGCCGGCACGGTGGGTGCGCTGAGCAGGCCTGGGCCGGGCGAGGGTGAGTTCGAGGCGGCCGCATCCGGCGAATTCCGCGCGCCACTCGGCGTCGGGCTCGGCCTGCGGCGCCTGGGCGGCGAGCAGATCGTGCATGTCCTTGTTGGACAGCGTGTCCGGGAACTGGGCGCCGGACAACTCGGCGCCGATCTCTTCGGCGATCAGCACCATCGACTGGACATCGCACATACCGTGGTGGGCTCCGAAGACGAGCTCCTGCTCGCCGGAATCGGAACTCAGCAGTTCGAACCGCCACAGCGGCCCCTCCGCCAAGTCGAACGGCTCGCGCATCAGCTCGCGGAACCGGACGCGCGTGACGGCGTGATCGAGCCGGTCGACGGCCGACGAGCGCAACAGCGGCCCGCCCGGTCGGGACCGCACCTGCAACCGGGTGCCGTGCTCGTCGCTGGGCACGATCACCGTGCGCAACGCCGCGTGCCGCGCGGCGAGGCGGTCGAGAATCGCGTCCAGTTCGGCGTGTTCCACCGTCCTGGGCAAGCGCATGGCCAGCCCGCCGGTCTGGGCGACGCTCGGAATGCCTTGCTGGGCCGTGCGCAGCAGCCGCATCAGATCGCGGGTGACGGGCAGCGTGACGACCTCGGGGACGTCCTGGTCGTCCGGGCGCGCGGCGGGCTCGCCCGTCTGCGTGCGCGCCGCCTCGCCGACGAGATATTCCGCCAGCGCGGCGGGACTGCGCCCGGCGAAGATCTCGCTCAGCGGCACCAGGATGCCGGTGTCGTCGCGCAACCGGTTGCGCAGTTCCACCGCCATCAGCGAGTCCATGCCCAGCCCCTGGAACGACCGGTCCGCCGCGATGGCCTCCGCACCGGAGTGCCCGAGCACGTCGGCGGCCCGGCGCGCCACCACGTCGATCGCGATCGCGGTCGCCTCGGCGGGCGGCAATCCACGCAGCCGCTCGGCGAACCGGGACCGCACCGACGGGTCGGCGGCGTCGCGGTGCACGACCGTTCGGCGCGAAGGCGGACGGATCGTCCCGCGCAGCAGCAGCGGAACATATGGTGCGCGCCGCATCGCGTCGGCATCGATCCGCAGCGGCGCCAGCACCGGCTCGTTCCGGCGCAACGCCGCGTCGAAGGCGGCCAAGCCGTCGCGCGCGCCGAGCGGGCGCACGCCGGAGCGTTCCATGCGCCGGATGTCGGCCGCCGCCATCACCTCGTGCATGTCCAGGCTCCACGGACCCCACGCCAGCGACTGCGCGGGCAGGCCTCGGGCGACGCGATGGGTGGCGAGGGCATCGAGGTAGGCGTTGGCGGCGGCGTAGTTCGCCTGCCCGGGATTGCCGAGAAGGCCCGCGACCGAGGAGAACAGCACGAAGCACGACAGGTCCATGCCCGAGGTCAGCTCGTGCAGGTGATACGCCGCGTCGACCTTCGGCCGCAGCACCGCTTCGAGCCGTTCGGGCGTCAGCGAGCCCAGCGTGCCGTCGTCGAGCACCATCGCGGCGTGCACGACGCCGCTGAGTGCGCGTCCGCGCAGCATTTCGGCCAGCGCGGCACGGTCGGCCACATCGCAGCGGGCGAAGACCACGTCCGCGCCGAGACCGGTGATCTCGGCGCGCAGGTCCTCCGCGCCGGGGCCGTCGGCGCCGCGGCGGCTGGCGAGCAACAGCTTCGTGACCCCGTGCGCCCGCACCAGATGCCGCGCCAGCAGCGAGCCGAGCCGCCCCGGCGCTCCGGTGACGAGTACGAAACCGTCTCCGAAATCGGGGGCGGCACCACCGGACACCGGAGGACGCACCAGACGCGGCGCGAACAGGACGCCGTCACGCACCAGCGCCTGTGCCGCACCGGAGGCGAGCACCGTCGCGACGTCGACCTCGGCGTCAGCACTGTCGACCAGCACGATGCGGTCGGGGTTCTCCGACTGCGCTGTGCGGGCCAGGCCCCAGACCGCCGCTCCCGCGGTGTTTTCGATGTCCTCGCCGGGCAGCGCCATCGCCCCGCGGGTGCGTACCACGATGGTCGCCGCCGCGAGTCGCGGATCGTCGAGTGCCGCCTGCAGGCCTGCGAGCGCGTGCCGCACCGCCGTGTGCACCGTATCGATCGAATCGCCTCGAGCGGCTTCGATGATCACCGCGTCCGGCGCGGGCTCGTGCGGACCGAGCCGCGACCATGCGACGGCGGTGACCGGCCGCGGCGTCATCGGCGTCGGAAGCGCCGCCCACTCCGGCCGGAACAAGGTGCGGTGCGCGGCGGACAACGCGCTGTCGAGCAGCTTCGCCTCGGGTGCGGGCCGAAGGAGCAGCGACCGTATCGACACGACCGGTTGTCCGGTGTGATCCTCGGCCATGACCCGCACCCCGCCGGAGTCGTCGAGCGAGATCCGGACCCGCAACGCCGTCGCGCCGGAGGCATGCAAGCGCACGCCGGTCCAGGCGAACGGCAGCAGCGCCGAACCACTCTCGTCCGCGCCCAGCAGCAGCGCCGCGTGCAGCGCGGAGTCGAGCAACGCGGGATGGAGCTCGAAGCGTGCGGCATCGCCGTGGGCGTGCTCCGGGAGCGCCACGTCGGCGAAGACGTCCCCGCCGCGCCGCCACGCCGCGCGCACCGACCGGAACAGCGGCCCGTAGCGATGCCCGCGATCGGACAGTCGCGCGTACATGTCCTCGACGTCGACGGCCGTCGCCCCGGCCGGAGGCCACCGGTCGGCGTCGAGGCCGCCGGAATCGGTCTCGTCCGTCGCCGCCAGGATCCCGCGGGCGTGCAATGTCCACGAGGTGTCGAGATCGCGTTCGAGTCGCGAGTGGATCGAGACGGGTCGGCAACCGTCGGCGTCGGCGTCGGCGACCACCACCTGGATCTGCACCGCGGCCTCCTCGGTGAGCACCACCGGGGCGTGCAGCACGAGTTCGCGCACGTTTCCGGTGTCCACCTCGTCACCGGCGCGGATGGCGAGTTCGACCAGAGCGGTGCCGGGCAGGACGACCGCCGCGGGCGCGGCATGCTCGGCCAGCCACGGATGGGTCCGCAGGGAGATCCGGCCGGTCAGCGTCACGCTACCGGAATCCGGTTGCGGCACAACGGCGCCCACGAAAGGATGGCTCGCGGACCGCAATCCCAGCGCCGCGGCGTCCTCGGACACCGATTCGGTCCAGAACCGCCGCCGGTCGAAAGCGTAGGTCGGCAGGTCGACGCGGCCGTGCGCGGGCGTGAGGCGGGTCCAGTCGAGGTCGTGGCCGGCCACCCACAGCGCGGCCTGGGCGCGGGCCAGGCTGCGCGGACCGTCCTGGTCACGCACCAGCGAGCCGACCGCGACGACCTCGTGACCGGTGTCCTCCGCGACGGCTCGCACCGCCGTGGTCAGCAGTGGATGCACGCCGAGTTCGACGAAATACCGGTATCCGTCGCCGATCATCCGCTCGATCGTGCTCGCGAACCGGACCGGTTCCCGCGCATTGCGATACCAGTAGTCGCTGTCGGCGGGGTCGGTCATCCGCCCGCCCAGCACCGTCGAGTACCAGGGAACGACCGGCGCGGCGGCGGCCGCCCCGGCGAGTTCGTCGAGCAGTTGCCGCCGGATGGGCTCCAGCAGAGCGGAATGCCCGGCCAGCGCGGGTCCCGCGGCCAGCATCCGCACGTCGACCTGTTCGTCCTCCAGTTCGCGCACGAGCGCCTCGACCGCCTCGCGCGCTCCCGCCACGACCGTGGAGCGGGGGATGTTGATCGCCGCGATCGATACCGCTGTGTCCGTTGCCAAGCGTTCTTCGAGTCGCTGTGCGGGCAGGCCGATCATCGCCATCGCGCCCTGCTCGGTGATGCCGGCCATCAGGCGGCTGCGTGTCACGACGACGTGGGCGGCTTCGTCGAGGCTCAGCGCACCGGAGACGTAGGCCGCGGCGATCTCGCCCTGGCTGTGGCCGATCACGGCATCCGGTATGACGCCCGCGTCCCGCCAGGTGGCCGCCAGCGCCGCCATCGTGGCGAACAGCAGCGGTTGCACGAGGGTGAAGTCGCCCAGTTGCGCCGCGGTGAGACCGAACAGCGCGGTCGCCAGCGACCATCCGGTGCGGTGCCGGAACGCTTCGTCGCAGCGCGCGAACTCGGCGCGGAACACTTCGGAGCGAGCCAGCATGTCACGTGCCATCCCGGCCCACTGCACGCCCTGCCCGGGGAAGACGAATGCCGTCTTGCCCGCGGTGAGCGCCGCGTCCGCGCCCACGACCACATCGGGCGCCGCTCGGTGCTCGACCAGATCGCCGAGTGCGGAGAGCATTTCGCCCCGCTCGCCCGCCACGACGACGGCCCGCCATTCGAACGGCGTGCGGTGCAGAGCCAGCGAGCGGGACACGGGTGCGGGATCGAGTGTGGGATCTTCGGTGAGGTGATCGAGCAGGCGTCGGGCTTGACCGTGCAGCGAGACCCGGTTGCGTGCCGAGATCGGCAGCAGCGCGATCCCGCGACCGCCCGGTTCGTCGTCGAACGGGCCGGACTCGTCGTCTACGGCGGGCGCTTCTTCGAGAACGAGGTGGGCGTTGGTGCCGCTGAGCCCGAACGCGCTCACTCCGGCGCGGCGGGGCCGATCGCCTCTCGGCCACGGCGCCGAATCGGTCCGCACGGCCAAACCGCTGCCGTCCCAATCGATCTGCGGCGTCGGCGGCCCGTCATGGGCCATCCCCGGTATCCGCTCGTGTTGCAGCCCGAGTACCAGCTTGACGACGCCGCCGATGCCGGCCGCCGCTTGGGTATGGCCCACATTGGATTTCAGCGAACCCACGCCGAGCGGGCGTTCGGGCTCCCGGTCGGGACCGAAGACGCGCGCCAAGGCGCGTGCTTCGATCGGATCGCCGAGGGCGGTGCCGGTGCCGTGCGCCTCCACGTAGTCCAGGTCCGCGGGCCTCAGCCCGGCGGCGCGCAACGCCGCCTTGATGACCTGCTCCTGCGCGAATCCGTTGGGCGCGCTGATACCTTGGCTGCGCCCGTCCTGGTTGACCGCGGAGCCGCGGACCACGGCCAGCACCCGGTCGCCGTCGCGCCGGGCGTCGTCGAGCCGCTTCAGCAGCACCAGACCGGCGCCCTCGGCCCACACCGTGCCGTCCGCGCCCGCCGAGAACGGCGCGCACCGTCCCGACGGCGACAGCACACCGAGTTTGCACAGCTCCACGTGCGCGGTCGGTCCCATCAGCAGCGTCGCGCCGCCGGCCAGGGCCAGATCGCATTCGCCCGCGCGCAGCGCCTGCGCGGCCAGATGCATGGCGACGATCGATGAGGAACAGGCCGTGTCGAGGGTGACGGCGGGTCCGTGGAAACCCAGCGTGTACGCGACCCGCCCGGAGGCCACACTCGGGGAGAGCCCGGTGCCGACCTGCCCGTTCAACTGGCTCGGAGCGGGGTCGGCGAGATAACCGGTGCTGTACACCCCGAAGTACACCCCGGTCGTGCTGCCCTGCAGCTGTCTGGGGTCGCGGCCGGACCGTTCGATCGCCTCCCAGCTCAGCTCCAGCATGAGCCGCTGCTGCGGGTCCATCACCGCCGCCTCGCGCGGGCCGATGCCGAAGAACGCGGCGTCGAACTGGTCGACCTGGGTGAGGTAGCCGCCGCGGAAGGTGTAGGCCTTGCCTTCCGCCGCCGGATCCGGGTCGTAGAGCCCGTCGACGCTCCAGCGTCCTGGCGGCACCTCCGACAGGCCGTCGCGTCCGTCGTCGAGCAGGCGCCACAACGCTTCCGGATCGTCGGCGCCGCCGGGAAACCGGCAGGCCATCGCGATGATCGCGATGGCGTCGTCGCTGCGCTCCTGCTGCGGAACGGGCGCGTCCTCGGTTGCGGTATCGTGCAGCGCCGCCACGACTTGCGCGATGGTCGGGTGCTCGAAGAACAGGTTGGTGTCCAGACTCCGCCCGACCCGGTCGGAGAGCTCCACGACCAGTTCCACCAGATCCGCTGAGCCGAGACCGAATTCGACCAGCGGCCGGTGCACGTCGATGCGCGCCGGATCGAGGTAGGCCAGCCGGGCGATGATCTCCACCAGCCAGCTCCGCATTTCCTCGGCGCCGAGCGCCTCGCCTCGCGGTGCGCCCGACGGTGCACCGGCCTCGTCGAGTTCTCCGCGGACAGGCGACACCGGCGCGAACTCGTCGTCGAGATACGCCGCGCGGCAGGCTTGTCGCTGAACTTTGCCGCTGCTGGTCTTGAGGAGGGCGCCGGGCCGGATCAGGACCACCGATCGCAGCGTCAGCGCGTGTTCCGCGCCGATCGCCGCGCGGATCGCTGCTTCGGCGTCGGCGAGCTCGGCGGGATCCTCGGTGCGCACTTCGGCGACCACCACGGGCAGCTCTCCGTCGATGCCCCCGTCCACCGAGAACGCCGCGACGCACCCCGGGCGGACGGCCTCGTGCGCGGACTCGACCGTCGACTCCAAGTCCTGCGGGTAGTGGTTCTTGCCGTCGATGATCAGCACATCTTTGCGCCGGCCCGTGACGAACAGCTCACCGCCGGAGAAGAATCCGAGATCGCCGGTGCGGAGGAAAGCGCGATCGTCATCGTCCAACCCGGCATGGAAGGTCTCGGCGGTAGCCGTCTCGTTGCCCAGATACCCTGCGGCGACACTGGTTCCGGTCACCCAGATCTCGCCCTCGACGCCGTCGGCGCACGCGGTGTGCCGGTCGGGATCCACGATGACGATCGACAGCCCTTCGGCCGGGCTCCCCACACCGACCAGCTCGGACCGGCCGGGCGGCAGGATCACCGTCGGCGGCGCGCCGAGCTGCGCGGCGCTGACGATGAGCGTGGCCTCGGCCAAGCCGTAGACCGGCTGGAACGACTCCGCCCGGAATCCCGTACTCGCGAAGGTGTCGGCGAACCGGCGCACCGTGGCCGGACGCACCGTCTCCGCACCGTTGAACGCCACTCTCCAGCAGCTCAAGTCGAGGCGGTCGATTTGTTCGGAAGTCGTGCGGCGCAGGCACAGCTCGTAGCCGAAATTGGGGCCGCCGCTGGTGTGCGCGCCGAACGTGGAGACCGCTTGTGGCCAGCGCTCGGGGCGCTGCAGAAAATCCTTGGGCGACAACAGCACCGCGTTCGCGCCGACGAACATCGTCTGCAACACGGGGGCGATGAGCCCCATATCGTGATACATCGGCAGCCAGCTGACGAACAGCGCGTCGGTGAGCGAAGCCAGCAGATCCGGCGTATGGCCCAGTGCCGTGGCGATGGCGCGTTCATTGTGCAGCAGGTTCGCGTGGGTGACCACGACGCCGCGCGGCGCGCTCGTCGAACCCGAGGTGTACTGCAGGAAGGCGATCGAGTCCGGCCCGACGGCGGGCCTGCGCCACGAGTCCGCCGCGTCGTCGGGGATCTCGTCGGTCGCCAGCCAGGCCGGCTCGCCCAGTTCGGGCAGGTGCTCGATCGGCGCGGTGGCCTCGGCGCGGACCTGGGCGGTGGTGAGCACCGCGTCCACGCCGGCATCGGCGACCAGGTGCCGCAACCGCCGCAGGGACCGGGAGTCCAGCTGCGGTAGCGGGGCGGGCACGGCGACGACGTCCGCGGCCAGACAGCCGAAAAAGCTTGTGATGAAATCCAATCCGGACGGGTACAGCAGCAGAGCCCGGCGGATGCCGCGATCCTGCAACGCGGCGGCGATCGCCCGCGCCCGGGCAGACACCCCGGCATAGGTGATGTCGTCGGTGGGGCCGTCGGCGTCGCCGGTGCGCAAGAAGCGGTACGCGGTCGCGGCGGGCACGGTCTCGCCGCGGGTGAGCAGGATATCGAGGAACGAACGGTAATCGGTCATGCGGTACAACCTTCGGAACTCGACGGTCACGGTTGTCGTGCGCTCGCCGGTCGCCGCCGCGATCGGTCCGCGACGGCCGACCGGCAGCTCATGGTCGGGGGGTCGCGGCGGCGAGTTTCTCGACGGCGTCGACCGCCGCGGGCACGCCGTTCTCCTTCGCGGCCGTGTGGCCGACCTCTGCCGCTCGCTGCCGCACCTGGGGCGTCAAGACCTGCGCCAACGCGCGATGCAGACGATCGGTGGTGATCGTGCGATACGGGAAGGTCGCTCCGATGCCGAGCGCGGCGATGCGCCAGCCGTAGAAGAATTGATCGCTGTGCACCGGGATCACCACGGCCGGGATCCCCGCTCGCACCACGTCATGGGTGTTGCCGCTGCCGCCGTGGTGCACCACCGCGGAGCACCGCGGCAGGACGCGGTCGTAGTCGAACGAATCGATGATCAGCAGGCTGCGGTCGGCGCTGAACCCTTTCGGGAATCCCTCGCCTTTCACCGTGACGAGTGCCCGCGCGCCCAAGCGCGCGCAGACCGTCGCGATCATCTCGCGGCATTCCACCGGATCCAGCACGGGCATTCCGGTCATGCAGAAATAGATGGGCGGCGACCCTTCGTCCAGCCACGCGTCGAGCCCCGGATCGATGACCGCTTCGCCCCAGGCGTCACGCAGCGGCTGCGGCAGAACGGAAGCGCCCACGATCGTCGCGCGGTCCGGCCAATCGTGCGGCTTGGGCAACAGCACCGGGCTCACCATGTGGACCAGCGGTATCCGCTCCGCACGCAGGCGCCGGAAAGGATTGCGCGGCCTGCCTGGCAGGCCCATGTGACGGCGCAATTGCCGGTCGACCTTGCGATACAGGAACGTATAGGACCATTCGAACAGGCTGTAGCTCGCCCGTGACAGCGTGCGCGACGAGGTCATGTTCTTCGCCATGAACGACGACGGGAACTCATCGGTGCGTTCGAGCGGATAGGGCAGGCAGCCCAGTACCGGCGTCCCGGTCTTCTCACGGAACTCCATCGCCCACGGCAGCGTCGACGCGCAGGCGACGACGACGTCCGCGGACGTGCAGGCGCGCAGGAGTACCTCGTGCATCGCGACACCGCGCTCACCTTCGATGATCCGCACCGTGTCGAGCATGATGCGCACGAACGGCAGCGTCTTGCCGGAGGCCAGCGCCCGCTTGGCCGCGGTCGTCTCGAGCAGTTCGGCGGCGTCGAAGGGAATCACATGGGGTTCGAAGCCCGCGTTGCGCACGATCTGCGCTTGATTGCGGGTGGCGGTGATGTCCACCTCGTGACCGCGGGCGCGAAATTCCTGCGCCAACGCGAGATATGGTTGATGATCGCCCCGGGTACCTGCGGGCAACAAGGCCACACGCATACTATCGACTTCCGCTCGTGCACTGGGCTCGTCCGGCCGAATCCCACGAATCGGCCGACATCTGGTTCGTTGTCGGGGTCCGCCTCCCGCGGACGTCCCGCTCGCTCGACAGAGTTCGGAACGGTACTCGGCCCCCCGCCGTTCTCAACGGGCCGATTGCCTGTCTGCAGAATCGAGAGTTGGTCCTTTCGTTCGAACGATGAGCCGACGGACCGCGCCGAACCCGGCGTGGTCGGTTCCGCGAAACCGGCGCAGGCCAGTATCCCGGCTCGACCGGGCGTCGTCCAGACTAGGCGCGGACCGGGGTGCATTCTTCTCAGTGCTGGGAGGTAGCGGCCCTGGAACCCACGGCCGAGCCGACCGGAAAACAAGGGGCGTCAAGCGGATCCGGCGCGCTACGGTGCCCGGATGCGCGATACCGACGATTACTTCGGCGAGCAGGTCGCGGCCACCTATGACGAGTCCTCGGCCGCGATGTTCGAGCCGGGCGTCGTCGACCCGGCGGTGACCTTTTTGGCAGAGTCGGCCGAAGATGGCCCGGCCTTGGAATTCGGCATCGGAACGGGGCGGATCGCCTTGCCGCTCGCCGCGCGCGGAGTTCCCGTGCACGGCATCGATACGTCACCCGCGATGCTCGCCCGGTTGCGTGCCAAGGCCGGCGGCGACGAGATCGCCGTGACCATCGGAGATTTCGCGTCCACGAAGCTGACGTCCCGATTCTCGCTGGTCTACCTGGTGTTCAACACGATCATGAACGTGACCACCCAGGCGGGTCAGGTCGCCTGCTTCCGCAATGCGGCGGCCCACCTCCGACCCGGCGGCCGCTTCGTCGTCGAAGTCATGATGCCCGAACTGCGCGGGCTGGCGCCCGGCCGCAACACGGTGCTGTCTCGGACCGGATCGTCGAAATGGGCCTACGACGAGTACGACATCGCCACGCAGACGATGAGTTCGAACTACCTCGAGGTCGTCGAGGGACGCGGCAGCTACCGATCGATTCCGTTCCGCTACGTGTGGCCCGCGGAATTGGACCTGATGGCCGAGATCGCCGGCCTGCGGCTGGATGCGCGGTGGGACGGGTGGACACGCGAACCGTTCACCAGCGAGAGCCGCGGACACGTCTCCGTCTGGCAGAAGCCCGGCGGCTGAGCCCGGCGCTGCGGGTTGGGTCGTCGTCCGGGGCGACGTGTCCTCGCCGGTGGTGGGTCGAACGCGCGGAACGCGCTGGGGCGTACCGATCCCGTCACCACACGCGATAAGGCACGGTGGCGGTGTAGCCGGTGGTGCGGTCCAGGAGGACGGTCAACCGCAACTGCCAATAGCCGGGGAGGGCAACGCGCACCGGTTGGGAAACGAAATAGTGCGGGCCCAGTTCGACGGGCTCGATCCGTCGGAAGGGAACGTCGATGGGGACCGAGGCATCGCCGGCACGGGTCAGTCGGCCGGTGACGGCGGAGGCGTCGATCGGGGTTCCGCTCGCGTCGCGCAGGTGGACGGTCAGCTCTTGTTCGCCCGCACCGGCGCCGTCGACGGTGACCTCGGCTCGTGCCCGGCCGAGGTCGGCGGTCACCGTGATCCGCGGGTCGTAGGCGTCCCTGGCCGGTGTCGTGCCCGCGAGGACACCGGTCACCACCAGAACGGCCGCCAGAAGGACGAATTCGAGGCGCAGCGCCGAGTGCGGAACGCGGCCGCGAACGATTCGTCGCGCGGCGAGCACAACACCGGCCGCGGCGAGCGCCAGCGCCGATTTGAGCAGCAGGAGCCGACCCCACGACGTCGTCCACAGTGCCGCGAGCGGGTCGACCGAGCGGAGGCTCTGATAGACGCCGGTCAGCACGAGCGCGGTGACGGCGGCGATCGCGACGCGGCCGAAGCGCGGGAGCAGGGCGGAGCGGTCGGGCCGCCGCCGGACCGCGACGGCCAGCACGACGGCACCCACCCACAACGCCATCGCGAGCACATGGACCGCGGTGGAGAACAACGCGGCGGGTCGGTCTCCCCCTGCCAGGGCGTGGCCCGACTCCGCCGTCGCCACGACGATCACCGCTCCCGCGACGGCGATCACTTTCGGTCGCGACCGACCGGCCGCGAGCGCGGCACCGGCGACAGCGCGCACCACGGCCGCCGCACCCGGCGAGGATGTGAGAGCCTGCGCCCACACCTGTGGATCGGCCCAGCCGTCGGGGCCGGTGAGGCGAGCCGGTGTCATGGCGAGCCCGAGTAGCGAGACGGCGACGACGGTGACCGCCCCGATCCCGGTCAGTTGCGCGACCAGCGCCGTCCTGGTCCCCGCACGCCACACCAGCAGCGTCACCCCGGGGACGCCGACCGCGAGCACCACACCGAGATATCCGACGGCGGTGAGCATCCTGGCTACGCCGTCGGCGGTGACCGCGATCGGATCACGAGGTGGATCGCCGAGGGTCAGGTCGGGCGGCACCCGGATACCGAACACACTGGAACCGCTGACCGTGTGACCGTCCGCGGACAGCACCACCCAGCTCAGCAGATACGTCCCAGTGGGCAGCTCGGGCCGCACTCCGACCGCGACGGCACGGCCGCCGTCGGCGGCCGACACCGCCTCGGTGTCGACCCGGCGGCCGTCCTTGTCGGAGACGGTGACACCGGCGCCCGCCGCCGTCACCGGTTCGTCGAAACGCACCGTCACCCGCGTCGGAGCGTCCGGGACGGTCGCACCGTACGCGGGGTCGGTGGCGACGAGCACGGCATGCGCCGACGCGACCGCCGACGGAGCCAGTAATACGGCCGCGACCGCGAACAGCCCGGCCAGCAGTTCGCGTGCCAGGACGGTCACCGGCTGCGCGCGCCGCGCACGAACGGCGCCGCCGCCAGAGCCAGCGCGCCGAGCGCCACCACCAGCGCGATCCAATCGACCCATCCACCGGAATCCGAATTCCGCGGATCTACAGGCGATTGCGCGGACGCCGCCGCGGTGGCGCCGGGCGCCTCGTGCCCGCTGTGGCCGGATTCGGCGCTCAGACGCACCACCGGAGCCGGTTTGTCGGGCGGTGTCCCGTCGGTGCTGCGTTCGATCCAGGAGACCACGGTGCCGTCGCTGTAGGTCTGGATCGCGGGCAGCGCGAGTTCCCGGACATCCGGCAGCGGACCGAGCAGCAGCCGGAATTCCCCGAATTCCCCAGGCCGCACGGCGGACCCGGGTTGCGCGGTGAACGTCACCGACGACACGGCCGAGGTCACCGTGGCGCCGTGCCCGTTGTCGATCGGCGCGGGTAGCGTGGTGCGGCGCGTCGACACATCCCATCCGGGTGTCGTGGCGGTGCGTACGACGGCGAGCGGATGGTCCAGGGGCAGGCCGACTTCCAGCCGCACGGTGCCCGCCGTCTCGGATTCCGTGGGAACCCGCAGCGTGACCACGCTGTACCCGCCGGGGGCCGCGTCCGGTGCGCCGGCCGTGACGTGCGCGGCCGCGATTCCCGGTCCGGCGCACAGCCCGGCCAGCACCATCGCGGCCGTGGCGGCCAGACGTCTCACTGCGAACCTCCCTGTCGTTCTCCGAGTTCCCGCGCCGCGGCCGTGATGCGCGCGGCGTCGACGAGCGTGATGGCCCGCCCTTCGTGCGCCACCACGACCGGCCCGGAATGGCCGGAGATCCGGGCGGCGGCGCGGGTCAGCGGTTCCGTGGTGCCCGCCACCGGAAGCGGCGGTGCCAGATGAACGATGACGGGGTCGTCGTCCGGCGCACCGGCCAGCGTCGTCGCGACCGCCGCGCCGAGGATTTCCGGTACCACGACCGGTCCGGTCTCGTCGCGCAGCAACAGCACCGGAAGCGCGGGTGCCGCGCCGAGCAGCGTTCGAGCGTGGGCGACGGTCGCATCCGACGGGATGGTGCGCGGACTTCCGGCGACCTCGCCCACCACATCGGCCACCGTCGGTCCGGTCACTCGGTCGCGCAGCGCGAAGCCGAAACGGCCGAGCCACTGGTCGTCGAAATATTTGGTGAGATAGGAGCGACCGGAGTCCGGGGCGATGACGACCACCACGTCGTCCGACCGCAGTGTCCGCGCGACCCGCAGGGCGGCGGCGATCGCGGTTCCCGACGATCCGCCCAGCAACAGCCCCTCCTCGCGGGCGAGGCGATGCAGCACCTCCAGTGCCTCCGGGTCACCGATCCGCTCGATGTGATCCACGACGGCGGGGTGATACGAGGTGGGCCACTGGTCGTCCTCGGTGTCGGGATGCCGGTAGTGTCCGACGGATTCGACGTACCAGGCACGACCGTCGCCGCCGCCGTAGACGGAGGTCTCCGGGTCGGCGCCGATCACGCGGACGGCGCCCCCGGACACCTCTTTGAGGTACTCGCCCGCGCCGGTGACGGTGCCGCCGGTACCAACGCCCGCGACGTAGTGGGTGATTCGCCCGCCGGTCTGGGCCCAGATCTCCGGACCCGTCGTCCGGTGGTGCGCCGCCGGATTCGCGGGATTGTCGTACTGCCCGGCGAACCACGCGCCCGGGATCTCGGCGGCCAGCCGGGTCGCGACCGTGCGCACGTGCTCCGGATGATCGGCCGGCCGCCCGCCCGGGGTCACCCGCACCTGTGCGCCGTAGGCGCGCAACAGCGCGATCTTCTCCTCGCTGGTCTTGTCCGGCACCACCACGATCGTTCGGTAGCCGCGGGTCGCGGCGATGGCGGTCAACGCGATGCCGGTGTTGCCGGAGGTCGCCTCTACGACCGTGCCGCCGGGCCGCAGCTCACCGGAGGCCTCGGCGGCGTCGATCATCGACCGTGCGGCCCGATCCTTCACGCTGCCCAGCGGATTGAGGTACTCGAGTTTGACGTATACCATCGCGGTGATCCCCTCGGTGACCCGGTTCAGCCGGACCAGCGGGGTATTGCCGATCGCGTCGGTGACGGAGTCGAAGACCCCGCTCGTGCGCGGGTGGGTTGCGGTCACGCGACGGCCCTGCCTGTCTCGCCGAGCAGCCGCAGGATCTCGCCCCGCAGCCGCAGATATTCCGGATCGTCATGTGCGCGGGGCCGGGCCAGTTCGATAGGCACGTCCCGCACCACCTTCCCGGGCCGGGCGGAGAAGACCACGACCCGGTCCGCCAGCCGCAACGCCTCGTCGACGTCGTGGGTGACCAGCACGGCGGTGAACCCGTCCTCCCGCCACAGCCGGACGATCTCGGTCTGCAGCGTGGCGCGGGTCAGCGCGTCGAGCTTGCCGAGCGGCTCGTCGAGCAGAAACAGCCGCGGCCGGTTCACCAGCGCCCGCGCCAACGCCACCCGCTGCGCCATCCCGCCGGACAGCTGCGCCGGATACGTGTCCCGGAAACCGTCGAGACCGACCAGTGCGAGGGCTTCGGCCACCCGGGGCCGGTCCTCGGCCAGGGTGCCGCGAGCCTGCGGTCCGAGCGCGACATTCTGCTCCACGGTCCGCCACGGGAACAATGTCGGATCCTGGAACATCAACGCCCGGTGCGGATCCGGGCCATCGATCGGCGCACCGTCGGCGCGCAGCACGCCCCGCGACGGCCGCTCGAGTCCCGCGAGCAATCGCAACAAAGTCGACTTGCCGCACCCCGACGGCCCGAGCAACGCGACGAACTGCCCCGCTTCGATCCGCAGGGACACGTCGGTGAGCACCCGCAGCCGGCCCAGTTGCTGGGCGCGGGTCGGTTCGGGTGCGGGCCGCCCGAGCAGGCGCTCGACGACGTTGCGCGGGCGTGCGCCCGCCACCGCGAATTGATGTGAGACCGCATCGATCTCGACCGCGCTGCCGCGTGCCGCGCCGCTCACCATCGCACCAGATCCTTCTCCCAGGCCAGCACGCGGTTGCGGACACGGAACAGCAGCAGCATGAGCGTGCGGCACACCACCACCATGATCACGATCGCCGCGTACATCCGCGGATAGGCCGCCCACCCCTTGGTCCACTGGATGTACCAGCCCAGACCGTTCTTCACGCCGAGCAACTCCGCGACGGCCAGCGCGGCCAGCGAAGCGCCCAGACCCATGAACAGTCCGGTGAAGATGCTCGGCAGAGCGCCGGGCACCGCGACCCGCCAGACGAGGAAATGCTTGGACGCCCCGAGAGTCTGCGCGACATCGAAGTAGCCGCGCGCGACCCCCGCGATGCCCGCGCGGGTGAGCACCGCCACCGGGAACCACACACCGAACGCGACCATGAAGATGCTGCCGCTGTAAGTGGTGGGGAACAGCACCAGCACCACCGGCAGCAGCGTGCCCGCCGGCACCGGGCCGACGGTCTGCAGCACCGGATTACCCCAGTAGGCGGCGAGTTTCGACCAGCCGAGAGCGATGCCGGTGCTCAGGCCCGCGACCGCGCCGATGACGAACCCGACCGCCAGCAGCAGCATCGAATGCCACGTGCTCGACGCGAGCAGGCCCGCGTCGCTGTAGAACACCAGCAGCATCTGCTGCGGCGACGCGAAATGCGGGGGTTGCAGCCACCCGGTCTTGGCGGTGGCGAATTCCCAGAACAGCACCCAGACGCCGAGCACCGCGATCCACGGTGTCCAGTACCGCAGCCGCAGGGTGGCCGCGCGGTCGCGGTAGGCGTAGGCCGCCCACAGCGTGAGCGCCGCCGTCCAGGCGGTGAACAGCCCTCCGGCCGCCAGCGGCGCCGCGACGTCCAGTCCGTCCGGGACCGCGAGCGTGACCACCGCGGTCAGAGCCCACACCGCCCAGGCGAGCGCGAAGCCGAGCGTCGGCGGATAACGTGTCACCGCGGTTTCCGGCGGCCGCGTCGCAGGAGAGGTCGAATCGGCCCGGACGGCGGCGGTGTCGGCCGTTGTCGTCATCGCGGTGTCACCAGTTCAGCCCGAGATCCGCGTAGACCTTGCCGGCCAGCGCGTTCGGATCTGTCTTGCGGTCGAGGTAGCCGGTCTTGGCGAATTTGACGATGCCGGAAGTGATCTCGCTCTCGAGTCGCGCCGCCGACGGGTTGTACCCGTAGGTCTTCAGGATCGCTTCGATGGTCGGTTGGTCCGCCGCGACGTACTTGTTGTCGACTTCGATGGCCGCGGCCTGCGGGATGTTCGCGCCCGCCCATCGGCTGCCCTCGGCCCACGCGGTCACCAGCGCCCGCGCCACGTCCGGGTCCTCGCGCAGCAGCCGCCCGTTGATGGCGGTCGCGCAGCAGTAGAGCTGCCGGTTGGTGCCCTGGGAGTTGTTGGTCAGTTCGCGAGCCTTGCCCTTCAGTGTGGGCAGCAGGCCGTTGGGGTCGCTGGCCGCGATCGCGGCGATGTCACCGCGCACCAGCGCGTCGGTCAGCTGGTCGGCGGCGAAGACCCGCCAGTCGATGTCCTCGCTCGGGTTGATGCCCGCGTCGAGCAGGTCCAACGAGAAGAACGACATCGCCGAATCGCCGATCGCGCCGACGCCGATCGGCTTGCCCCGCAGCTCGGCGACGGACTTGATCGGGCTGTCGGGGGGCACCACGATGCGCAGGCAGCCCTCGTGCAGCCCGGCGGCGAGTTTGGCGTCGATGCCCTGTTCGATCGGTTTGAGCCAGGAGAAGAAGATGCCCGGCGCCGCGTCGAGTTTGCCCGCGCCCACCGCGTCCTTGATCTCGTCGCCGCCGGTTTTGACGATCTGCACATCCAATCCGTGCTTCTCGAAGATCTTCTCGTGATGCGCCACGTACAGCGGCGCCTCGCAGACGCCGCCGCCGTAGCCGATCTTCAGGGCGCGGTTCACCCCTCCGGCGCCGGGAGTGCGGCGTGTGGTGAGCCACGCGGCCAGGCCGCCGCCCGCGACCACCGCCGCGGCGATGCCCGCGCCCGCGAACAGCTTGCGCCGCGACAGTGCGGGAGTGTCCGGTTCCGCCGGTGCTGCCAGATCCTCGTCCTCCGGATCCACCGGGGCGGGCGGGTCCGCGGGCGCGGTGAGCGCGTCGTCCGGCTCGCCGCCCTGCTCCGGGGCGTGCTGATCGTCGTTGTCTGCCATGTGCTCGATGCCTTTCCCTGCTGGCCGACGGTTCACCGCGCCCGAGATTCCGGCGGGCCGGGCGCACCGATCAGCCGAAGCGCCGGAGGCTCTCAGGTTCGCAGCAACACCTTCGCGGAGACATATTTCGCGTCAGCGCGATCGAATTCGGCTGCCTTGTCGTCGCAGCGGCGGCGTGGGGGAAGCACAGGCGGTGGTGTTCGCAATTCGGGTGGGATGCCGTCGATCTCGCGCGTTGTCCCGCTTCGGAGGTCCGGTTCACCGACGCGACCGACCAGTGTCGTCTTGCCCGGCCCCGTCGCCGACGGCGGGATCGCGTGGATTGTTCGGCTGGCCGGAGCCGCTTCGGCCGATGGCGTTGCCGCTCGAAAAAGGAAATGCAGCGTACGAATGTCGATTGCGCACATCGGTCACCGATAGCCCGCCACCGCTTCTTTCTCCGGTCGCGCTCGTCCTGGCAGGGCGGTTTGCCACTGCGCCGGGTGCGCGGGCAATATGTGGAGGCTCGACGGTTGCCGCAATAGCTGTTCGCCGCGAACCGTCCTGCGCCGCGAGGGGGACCCCGGTGTTCCGGGGGCGGAACCGATCTGTTATTTACTGGCTACGATTGTTTTTTCGACTGCACGCGCTCGGTAACCGTGAAGGGATTATCTGTATGGCACGCAAGGTCGTCGTGACACTGGTCGATGACTACGACGGCAAGTCTCAGGCCGAGGAAACCGTGTCTTTCGCCGTGGACGGCGTGGCCTACGAGATGGACTTGTCGACGGAGAATGCCGGTCAGTTGCGCGGATTCTTCGAACAATGGGTTCCGTATGCCCGCAAGGTCGGCCGTGCGCGGCGCGGCCGCGGCGGTGTCGTGCGGTCGGCGAACGACCGGGAACAAGCCACGGTGATCCGGGAGTGGGCGCGCAAGAACGGCATCGACGTCTCGGCGCGTGGACGTATCTCCGCCGAGGTGGTCGAGGCGTACAAGAAGGCGAACGGGTAGCTCCGGGACAGTTCGTCTCGGTTCGTGGCCGTCCTCGCGTCTGCGGGGACGGCCACGGCATTCTTACCGCGCCGCGCCGCGATAACAGCGCTCGACGCGGGTAAACGATCGGTATGACGGTCACGATAGGCGCTCCGAAGCAGGACCTGCCCCGCCCGCGCGGCGAGCTGTCGGAGGCGGTGGTGAAACTGCTGGGCAGCCGACCAGGTGGTTCGGTGCCGGTGCCGGGCTCGGTGGACCCGTACGGCGAAGACCTGCATCTGGCGCTGCACACCTGCTACGAGCTGCACTATCACGGTTTCGCGGCCGTCGACGCGGGATGGGAATGGGACCCGGGTCTGCTGGGGCTGCGCGCCGCGCTGGAACAGCGATTCCTGCGCGCGCTGCGCGAGGACGTGTCCGGTGGCGATGATCTCGACGCGGAGCTGGAACGGTTGCTGGTGACGCCCGCCGACCCGGAGGGGTTGAGCCGTTTCCTGCGCGACGAGAGCGAATGGTGGCAGATGCGCGAATATTTCGTGCACCGTTCGATCTATCACCACAAAGAGGCCGACCCCTACGCCTGGGTGATTCCCCGGCTGCGCGGCCAAGCCAAGGCGTCGCTGGTGGCGGTGGAGTTCGACGAGTTCGGAGGCGGGCGCGGCGAGCGCGTGCACGCGCAGCTGTATGCCGATCTGCTGGCGGGCGCCGGGCTCAACCCGGACTATCTGCACTATCTGGATGTGGTGCCCGCGCCGATGCTCGCGCTGATGAACATGATGTCGCTGTTCGGGCTGCACCGGTCGTGGCGGGGCGCGCTGGTGGGGCATTTCGCCACGGTGGAGATCACCTCGCCGCCGGGCGCGCAGCGGCTGGTGGAGGCGCTGGAACGTTTGGCCGCCGACCCCGCGTGTCTGCTGTTCTACCGCGAGCACGTCGAAGCCGACGCGGTGCACGAGCAGGTCATGCGCACCGGCGTGATCGGCGATCTGCTCCGGCGGGAGCCCGAGCTGACCGAGTCGGTGGTATTCGGTATCCAGGTGACGAACCTGCTCGAGGACCGATTCGCCGATCATGTGCTCGAGGCCTGGCGCGCGGGCCGCAGCTCGTTGCGGGAAACCGGCAGCGGGGCGGTCAGCGGGGGTGATTGAGTACCGCTGGGCGGGCTATCCGGCGAATGTGATGTTGATTCGACCCCCCGGTGTCTATCCGCCGCAGCTGGACACCTGGCTGCTCGTCCGCGCTCTGTCCGAGGCGGGTGTTCCGAGCGGCGGGCACGCGGTGGACGTGTGTACCGGCACCGGCGCCTTGGCCGTCGCCGCCGCGTACGCGGGAGCCTCGAAGGTGACGGCGGTGGACGTGTCCAGGGCCGCGGTGGTGTCCGCGTGGCTGAACTGCCGGATGCGCGGTATCGAGGCCGAGGTGCTGCGCGGTGATTTCGCCGCGGTCCTCGGCGGGCGCAGTTTCGATCTGGTGCTGGCCAACCCGCCGTATGTCCCGGCCCCCGTGGGGGTCCACACGCGCGGCATCGCTCGTGCGTGGAATGCGGGTTCCGGGGGGAGGGCGGTCCTCGACCAGTTGTGCGTGGCGCTGCCCGCCCTGTTGAAACCGCGTGGTGTCGCGTTGATCGTGCATTCGGCGCTGTCGGATCCGGATACGACGCTGGCCCAGCTGCGCGAGCGAGAATTGAAGGCCGCTGTCGTGGCCAGGGCGACCGTGCCGTTCGGGCCGGTGCTGCGCCGCCGCGCGGACTGGCTGGAATCGGCCGGGCTGATCGGACCCGGCCAGCGTATGGAAGATCTGGTGGTGATCCGTGCCGACCGAATCCGGCAATGAGCAGTGGCGGCGAGTGACGCTCACCGCCGACGGCCCCGCGTTGATCGAGGGCCCGGTCGAGTTCGTCACCGCGGACGGCCGGACGGTGCGCTCCGACCGGTTCCTGGTGGCCTTGTGCCTGTGTAAGCGCTCGAAGAACTACCCGTTCTGCGACACCAGCCACCGTAAGCATCGCCGTTCGTCGTGACCGCGGGTCACTTCGGCGAACGGTCCGAGCGCAGGTCGCGCACGGTGTCGAGCAGCGCCTCGGCCGCGCAGGCGGTGGTCTGCTCGAGCACGTCCTCCGGTTCCCCGTCGAACTGATGGTGCCATGCGCGCACGTCGTGCTCGGTGGCGATCGCGAACCACACCGAGCCCGGCGGCTGTCCGTCCTGCGGGTCGGGACCGCCCGCGCCCGTGACCGCAACGGCGACAACGGCATTCAGCAGGCTCCGGACACCGGTGGCCATCGCTTCGGCCGCGGGACGTGACACGACCGGCACGTCGGGCACCCCGAGAACCGTTCGCTTGACCTCCGAGCTGTAGGCGACGAGGCCGCCGCGAAACCAGGTGGAAGAGTCGGGCGCGGCGCCGAACGTGGCGCACAGCCTGCCCGCGGTGAGCGATTCGGCGACCGCGACGGTGGTTTCCGAGCGCTGCGCCAATTCGGCCAGCGCGTGTGCGTAGTCGTCGGCGTGGGGCATCTTCGTCCTTCCTGTGCTGTCCGCGGCTCACCATACGACCCGCCGAGGGTCCGGCCGCGCGGCGGACGTCGCGGTTTCGGGGGCGCGGCGCCGGGAATGTCGGCAGAGAACCGGCCCCGACGCAAGGAGAAAGCGATGACCACCGACGCGATCGTGCTGCTTCGTGACGACCACAAGGCGATCCGAAAACTCTTCCGGGAGTTCGAGAAAGCAGGCGACGACGCCATCCGGACCAAGGCGAACGTGGTGAACAAGATCATTGAGGCGCTCACCGTGCACACCTATCTCGAGAACGAGTGCATGTACCCCGAGGTGCGCAAGCTCGTCCCCGAGCTCGAGGACGACATCCTGGAGTCCTACGAGGAGCACCACGTCGCCGACGTGCTGGTCAGCGAGCTGGCGACGATGAAGCCCGACGACGAGCACTTCACCGCCAAGACCACCGTGCTGATCGAGAACGTCGACCACCATATCGATGAGGAGGAGAACGAGTGGTTCCCGAAGGTGCGGGAACGCCTGGGACGTAAGCAGCTCCAGGAGATCGGGGCGCGGCTGCAAGAGCTGAGGAAGAAGGCGCCGACCTCGCCCGCGCAGCCGTCGGCTTTGAAGAAGGCCGTCGACGCCGTGCTGGCCTGATCCGGTCGGGGGGGGGGGGGGGGGGCGGCGGGGGGGGGGGGGGGGGGGGGGGGGGGGGGGGAA
>NZ_JBITBU010000016.1:45505-201399 GCF_044452545.1 Nocardia sp. NPDC051900
GCCCCCCCCCCGCCGGGGGGGGGGGGGTTTTTTCCGGGGCGGGCCGCGGCGGGTGGCGCCTTGCCGGTGGGGCCCCCCCCCCCCGGGGGGGGGCCCCCCCCCCACGGGCGCGGGAATCATTCAGCGGGAGGGTACTGCTGGGCGCCGAGCACCCGGGCCAGGTGCGCGGCGTTCCTGGCCAGCGCCGCGGTCGCCGAAGCCACCGCCTTCGGCACCGAGTCGAGGTCCTGATAGTCGGTGCCGCCCATGGCCTGATCGTTCCAGTACGTGCACCCCTGTGCCGGGATGGTGAATCCGATGTCGTTGAGCCCTTGATACAGGTCGGCGACGATCTTGTGCGCGCCGTCCTCGTTGCCGACGACCGCGACCGTGGCCACTTTGCCGACCATGGCGGGACGACCTGCGTCGTCGGTTTCGGACAGTTCGGCGTCCAATCGCTCCAGCATCCGCTGCGCCACCGACGACATGTGCCCGACCCAGGTGGGGGTGGCCACCAGCAGGATGTCGGCCGCCGCGATCCGTTCGCGGATGGACGGCCACTGGTCGCCGGGGCCTTCGTCGGCGGTCACTCCGGGTAGCACGTCGTAGTCCACCAGCCGCAGCACCGTGCCCTGCACGTCGTGTTCGGTCAGCTCGTCGAGGACCTGCCGGGCGATGACATCACTGCTGGATTCGGCGGGGGACTTCTTCAGCGTGCACACCAGGGCGAGCGCGGTCGGTCCGGCCATGAAAGAAACCTCCTACGTTTCGGTTCGATCGCGGGCGACGACGCGGATCGTGCGCAGCCGGGAGTCGGCCGCGTCGGGGACGTTCATGCCCGCGTCGAGCCCGGTGCGCAGGTAGTCGACGACGGCGGCGTCGATGCGCTCGCCGGGTATGACCACCGGAATGCCCGGCGGATAGGGCGTGATCTGTTCGCCGGCGATCCGGCCGACGGCGTCGCGCGCGTCCACTGTCTCCACCGGGCCGAAGAACGCGTCGCGCGGCAGCATCACCGATTCCAGTTGCAGGTCGTCGGGCGAGGGCAACTGGATGCGTGGCGGCCGCGGATCGCTCAGTTGGTCGCGCCACGCGGCGATGCCGTCGACCAGGACATCGATGGTGTCCTTGTCGTCGGCGAGCGACAGCGTGGCGAGCAACCGGCGGTGATCGGTCAATCCCATGTCGATGCGGCGGTGCTCGCGCAGCCAGTCAGCGGCCTGATAACCGCTGGCCCCGGTGCCGGACACGTCCATGAGGACCTGCAACCGGTCGAGGTCGTGGGAGGCTTCGACACCGAGCAGTTCGTCTTCCAGCACCGTGATGCCGGGGATCTCGGCGAGTCGGCGCCTGGCCTGTTCGGCTACGCGCAGCGCGGAACCGAGCAGTTCCTGCCCCCGCTCGACCATCTGCCTGCGCCAGCCGTCGAGCGCGGCGTAGACCAGCACGTTCGGGCTGGTGGTCATCAGCAGGTCGGCGCATTCGCTGAGCCTGATCGTGTCGACCAGATCGCCTTGGACGTGGAAGACCGAGCCCTGCTCGAAACCGGCGCCCATCTTGTGCACGCTGACCACACACAGGTCCGCCCCTGCGTCCATCGCCCAGGTCGGCAGGTCGTCGTGGAACGGCAGATGCGCGCCCCACGCCTCGTCGACGATGAGCGGCTTGCCGCGCTCGTGACAGACCTCGGCGATGCGGGCGATGTCCGCGCAGGTGCCGTAGGGACTCGGGCTCACGATCAACGCGCCCGCGGCGTCGGGGTGTTCCTCCCACGCCTCGGACACCTGCCGCGGCGAGGGCGGGTGGGCGAAATGCTGCTCGGCGTCCCAGCGCGGGGAGATCCAGTGCGGTTGGACACCGGAGAAGATCAGCCCGGCGACCACGGACTTGTGGCTGTCGCGCGCCACCAGCAGGCCGCCCTCGTGGCCGCCCGCCACCGTCATCATGGCAGCCTTCACCGACAGCGAACTGCCGCAGGTGGAGAAGAACGCCGATTCCGCGCGCACCGCGTCGGCCATGAGCGCTTCGGCGCGCGACAGGTAGCCACCGCGCGAGAGCCGGTCGTCGAGTCCGGCGACGGCCAGGACATCGGAGCCGAAGGCGTCGCGGCCGATCACGTCCAGGACTCGTTCGTCGGTTCCGCGTCCTTGCCGATGCCCAGGGGGTGTGAAGCCGTACCGGCCCAGCCGGTGATAGTCGGCAAGGGCTTCCAGCAGGGGAGCTCGTGAATGGTCCACGGCTACCGCCTACCCCGAATCCGCGGCGGCACACATCCGGCGTACCCACCGCGCACCGAGCCCGTGGCCTGCGGTGTTGCCCACGGCAAACCCCGGCGCGGTCGTTTCGGGCACAGGTGTCCGGGTAGGACGGGGACAAGTACCGACCCCGACCGAGGAGCCGCGCGGATGAAAGCAGTGACCTGGCAAGGGCGACACAAAATCGCCGTGGAGACCGTGCCCGATCCTCGGATCGAGGCCCCGACGGACGCGATCATCGAGGTCAGCTCCACCGGCATCTGTGGATCCGACCTACACCTGTACGAGGTGCTCGGCGCCTACATGAGCAACGGCGACGTCCTCGGCCACGAACCCATGGGACGTGTGGTGGAGACCGGTTCGGCCGTCACCGGGCTGGAACGCGGTGACCGCGTGGTCATCCCGTTCCAGATCAGCTGCGGCGCCTGTTACATGTGCCGGACCGGGCTGCCCACCCAGTGCGAGACGACGCAGGTCCGCCGATACGGCTGCGGCGCCGCCCTGTTCGGCTATTCGAAGCTCTACGGGCAGGTGCCCGGCGGCCAAGCCGAGTATCTGCGGGTGCCGCACGCGGACGCCACCCACATCACCGTGCCCGACGGACCGGCCGACGACCGCTTCCTGTACCTGTCGGACGTGCTGCCCACCGCGTGGCAGGCCGTGGAATACGCCGGGGTGCCCGACGGCGGATCGGTGACCGTGCTGGGTCTGGGCCCGATCGGGGACATGGCCTGCCGGGTGGCCGCGCACCGCGGCTATCGCGTCATCGGTGTCGACCGGGTACCCGAGCGGCTGGCGCGGGTGGCCGAGCGCGGCATGGAAGTGATCGACCTCGACGCCGTCGACGAGCCGGTCGGCGACATCATCCGCGGCTGGACCGACGGCCGGGGCACCGACTCGGTGATCGACGCGGTGGGGATGGAAGCCCACGGGTCGCCGATCGCGTCGATGGCCCAGCGCTCGGCGGCGTTCCTGCCCGATTTCGTGGCCCAGAAGGTGATGGACACCGCGGGCGTCGACCGGCTCGCGGCACTGCACTCCGCCATCGACATCGTCCGTCGCGGCGGCACGATCTCGGTGATCGGCGTCTACGGCGGCATGCTCGACCCACTGCCGATGCGGGTGTTGTTCGACAAGCAGATCCAGCTGCGGATGGGCCAGGCGAACGTCAAACGGTGGGTCGACGACATCATGGCGCTGCTGCGCGACGGCGACCCGCTGGGCGTGGACACCTTCGCCACCCACCGCCTCCCACTGACCGATGCGGCGCAGGCCTACGCCACCTTCCAGCAGAAGACCGACGGCGCGGTGAAGATCGTGCTCGACCCGACCGCGAACTGACCGGCGGAGCGGGTCCGCACCGGACCCGGCCGCGGTGCCCGCACCGCGGCCGCGGACGGTTTGCTCTGTGCATGCCTGGGTAGCTGCCGTGTATGAGCTTCTTACTACGCGGAGTCGTCTCACCGTGGTGGCTCGAGGCGCCGACCTCCGTTGCGGCGGAGATGGCCCGTGCGAGCGTGGAGAAGGCCGTCGATGTGGGAATGAAGGCGGCGCAGGCGCCGGTGCAGGCGGTGGCAGCGGGTGCGCGGGCAGGCGTGTCGCTGCTGAATCTGGGCAGTAACGAGGAGTTGCGCGACGAGTTGGCCGCGCTGATCGACCCGCACGCGCTGCGCTCCCGGCGCCGGGTTGCGCTCAACGAGGACCGGGCCACCGTGGAGGTGCGCGGCCTGGACTCCGGCAGGAGCGGAGACATCACCGAGGCGCTGCACCGGACGCTGGACCGCCGCCGCGATGTGCGTTGGTGGCGGGTGAACGCGGTGACCGGCCGCGTCGTGGCCGCTCTCGAGCACGGTGCGGCCGACCTGCCCGCCCTGGTGTCGGCCATCGAATCCGTCGAGACCGATACCGCGGTCGGCGATCTGGACTGGAGTCGCGGCTGCGAGCACCCGGGGGACCGGGAACCGCTGCTGGCGGCCGGGATCCAGGTCGCGGGCGACGTGTGCGCGATCGGGTTGTCCGTTATGAGCGCCGTGCTGCCGTTGCGCGGACCCGCCCGGGTGTTGCGCGCCGCCGCCGCCTTCGTCGACACCCAGCCCCGCCTCCGCAAACGGCTCGAGGATCAGCTCGGCCGTCCACGGACCGACTTGGTGCTGACCACGGCGAACGCGATCGGCAACGCCCTGGGCAACAGTGCGGCGGCGGGCACGGCGAATCTGGTGATCGATGCGGTGCACCGCGGTTTCACGCTGACCGAATCGCTCACCCGCTACGTGCAATGGCAGGGCTGGGAGGCCGAGATCGACCGCCGCCCAGCGGAAGTGTGCGACCCGCTGACCCCGCCCGACCGTGTGGTCGAGATGCCGCAGGGCCCGATCGAACGGGTCGCCGACGAAACGGCCGCGGGTGCGCTGGCGGGCGCGGTCACCTCCGTCCTCGGCGGACGTGGCCTGTTCGGCGCGGCCGACGCGCTGGAACTCGGAGCGCCCAAGGCGGCGCGGGCCAGCCGCGAGGCCTACGGCGCGCTGGTCTCCACGATGCTGGGCCGCGCGGGTGTGCTGACGCTGCACCCGCGGGTGTGGCGGCGGCTGGACCGACTGTCGGCGCTGGTCATCGATGGAGAATCGCTGCTGACCACACGGCGTCTGGTCCTCGAGGCCGAAGCGAGCGACCCGAGATGGTCGGTCGCCGAGGTATGGAGCGCGAGCCAGCGACTGCTGTGGGAGCACGAGACCGGCGAAAGCCGCGACGACGCGCAGCCCGACCACACCGGCCGCTACCTGTCGGCCGGCGGCCACCGCAGACTGGTGCATCCCGCGACCGGAAAACCCGACGACGGTGTGACGCGCCGCCCAGTGTGGCGCGAACTCCACGACAACGGAACATCGGTCGGGCGGGTTCTGGTCGGCCGGGAACTCGACCGGCGGGCATACGCGCTGCTGGGCCGGGCGCGCAGCGCGGGCCTGCGCGTGACGCTCGCCGCGAGCGCCGACGCCGCCGAGTTGCGGTCCATGGCCGACGAATTCGTCTCCCCGTCCACGTCGATGAGCGGGCTGGTGCGCGCTCTGCAGCAGGACGGTCACGTCGTCGCCGTGTTGAGTCCCCGCGCGCACAAGGCGCTGGCCCACGCCGACGTCGCGATCGGTCTGGCCGTGCGGGAAGACAACGCGCTGCAGATGCCGTGGACCGCCGACGCGGTCTGCCGCGACCTCGCACAGGCCGACCGCGTCCTCGCCGCCGTCGCTCCGGCCCGTCAGGTGAGCGAACGCGGTCGCTCACTGGCCCTGTCCGGCGCGGCGCTGGGCGGTCTGCTGCTCGCGGTCGCCCCCGACAGCGTGGGCCGCTCGTCGCCCATGACCGCTGCCCACTACACCGGTCTGCTCACCGGCGCCTACACCGGATGGCGTTCGGCGCGCACCGCCCCACCGGCCACGCTCGCACCGTTGCTGCCCTGGCACGCCCTCGAACCCCAAGAGGTGCTGAGCCGGTTGCCGCGGCCGCTCGCGGTGCCCGAGCGCGCCCGGCCCGGCGCGGTCGCCCGCATCCCCGGCGTGAGCGTCATCGCGGCGGCGGCGTCGTTCGCCGGTCAGTTGCGCCGGGAACTCGCCGATCCGCTCACCCCGATCCTCGGCGTCGGCGCGGTCGCCACCGCGGTACTCGGCGCGCCGTCGGACGCGGTGCTGCTGTCGTCGGTGCTCGGCGTCAACGCGCTGGTCTCCGCCTGGCAGCGCCAGCGCGCGGAGAACGCGCTGTTCCGCCTGTTCGAAGGCGAGCAGCTCAGCGCCCGCGTGATCGACCGCGCCGACCTCGACACCGCCGAACCGTACGAGCACCTGGTGCCCGCCGACGTCCTCGCACTCGGCGACGTGATCGTGCTGCGGGCCGGGGAAGTGGTCCCCGCCGATGCCCGGCTGCTGCGCGCGGACGATCTGGAAGTGGACGAATCCGGCCTCACCGGCGAATCGATCACCGTCGAGAAACAGGTCGCGGCGACCCCGGGCCGGGCGCTGGCCGAGCGCGCCTGCATGGTCTTCGAAGGCAGCACCGTGGTCAACGGCACCGGGCGAGCGATCGTCGTGGCCGTCGGTCACGACACCCAGGCGGGCCGCGCCGCCGCTGGTGCCATCCCGCCGGAAAAGGCTGGTGTGCAGGCGCAATTGCGCCGCCTGACCGACCGAGCCCTGCCGTTGACGCTCAGCGGCGGCGGCATCGTCACCGGACTGGGCATGCTGCGCGGCAGGCCGCTGCGCACCGCTATCGCCGACGGCGTGGCGGTCGCGGTCGCCGCGGTCCCCGAAGGACTGCCGCTGGTGGCCACGGTCGCTCAGCTCGCCGCCGCCCGCAGGCTGTCGCGACACGGCGTGCTGGTGCGCGCCAGCCGCACCGTCGAGGCACTGGGTCGGGTGGACACCCTGTGCTTCGACAAGACCGGCACCCTCACCGAGGGGCGCCTGCGCCTGACCACACTCGCCGATCTCGACGAGCAGTGGCCCCCCGACGCCGACTGCGAGCACGCGCACCGCCTGCTGCGGGCCGCGACCCGCGCCTGTCCCGATCCCGTCGAGGGCCCGATCGTGCACGCCACCGACCGCGCGGTGGTCGAGGCCGCGGCCGAGGCGCTCGGCGACGACCCCCGCCGCTGGGACGCGATCGAGGAGATCCCGTTCGAATCCAACCGCGGCTACGCCGCCACCCTCGGTCACACCTCCCGCAAACTGCGGCTGATCGTGAAGGGCGCTCCCGAAGTGGTGCTCTCGCGCTGCACCGGCGTGCGGATCGACGAGACCGACCATCCCTTCGACGAACGCCTGCGTCAACGCGCCGAACAGGTGGTTCGCGATCTGGCCGAGCAGGGCTTGCGGGTGCTGGTGGTGGCCCGGCGCGACCTGCCGACCGAACCCGACGACGTCGAGGCGGCGGTCGCCGAACTGAGTCTGCTCGGCTTCATCGGTCTCGCCGACGCCCCGCGCCCGCAGACGGTGCCGCTGGTCACCGCGTTGCAGCGCAACGGAATCAGCGTCCGCATGATCACCGGCGACCACCCGGTGACCGCGGCGGCGGTGGCCCGCCAGCTCGGCATCGAGGCGGGGGAGGTGGTGACCGGCGCGGATCTCGATCGTCTGGACGAGACCGCGCGTGCGGAACTGATCGAACAGAGCACGGTTTTCGCTCGCGTCAGCCCGGAACACAAGGTGCGCATCGTGGCGGCGCTGCGCCGCGCGGGACACGTGGTCGGCATGACCGGCGACGGCAGCAACGACGCCGCCGCGATCCGCACCGCCGACGTCGGAATCGGTTTGGCCGCACAGGGTTCGGTCGCCGCCCGCAACGCCGCCGACATGGTGCTCACCCATCCCGACCCCCTGGTGCTGTTGCACGCCCTCGTCGAAGGCCGCGGCATGTGGCAGCGGGTCACCGACGCCGTCGGCGTGCTGGTCGGCGGCAACGCAGGCGAGGTCGCCTTCACGCTGTACGGCACCGCCGTCAGCGGCCAGGCGCCGCTGGGCACCCGGCAGTTCCTGCTGGTGAATATGCTCACCGACATGTTCCCCGCCATGGCGCTGGCGCTGTCGCGGGAACGGGACGCGGTCGATCCCGACGACACCGACGACCCGCAGGCCCAAGCGCAGCGCGCGGCGGAGCGGCTGGCCGAACTGCCGCCCGCGCGCCTGGGCCCCGACCTGCTGCACACGCTCGGGGTGCGCGGCGTCGCCACGGCCACCAGCGCCTCGGTCGCCTGGACCCTCGGCCGGATGACCGGCACGCAGCGCCGCGCCGCCACCATCGGCCTGGTCGCGCTCATCGGCACACAGTTGGGTCAGACGCTGGTCTCCGGTTACCGCAGCCCGTTGGTGTGGCTCACCACGGCCGCCAGCGGTGCGGTGCTCGGCGCGGTGGTGATGACACCGGGACTGTGCGGCTACTTCGGTTGCCGCCCGCTGGATCCGGTCGGCTGGGGGATCGCGACCACCTGCGCGACCACCGCCACCGTCGCCGCGGTGCTGGTTCCGCGGCTGCTGCCCCCACCGGAATCGGAGTAGCGGCGGCGCGCTGATTGGCGTCCGTCCGCCCGGGTACCCGCCGGGCGACGGACCTCGCCACGGGCACACGATCCCCGGTCCGCGCGGCGACCCCGGTCGCTCAGGGCGCGAAAACCTGAGCCCACGAACGCATTCCACAGCGACAGAAACGAGTGTTGCGATGACCGATCAGGATGTCGTCGACCTGCTCACCGCCCAGCACGAGGAGATCCGCACGCTGCTGGCGCGACTGAAGTCGGGTAACGACGGGAAACAGGACTTGTTCACCGAGTTGGTGCGGTTGCTGGCCGTGCACGAGAGCGCCGAGGAGGAGGTCGTGCATCCGGTCGCCGGACGGGCCCGGTTCGGCGCCGACGCCGACATCGTGCAACCGCGGCTGGAGGAGGAGAACGCGGCCAAACGCGCGCTGGCCGACCTCTACGACCTCGGGGTGGACCATCCCGAGTTCGATGCCCGGCTCGCCGAATTCGCCGACGCGGTGGACGAGCACGCCGCGCACGAGGAGGCCGAGGAATTCGCCCTGCTGCGCGCGCAGTTCTCCAGCAGCCAGCTCAAGCGGATGGCCGGGTCGCTGCGGGCCGCCGAGGCCGTGGCGCCCACCCGGCCGCACCCGCACGCGGGGGAGTCCGCGCTCGCCAATCTGGCGGCGGGCCCGCCGCTGGCGCTGTTCGACCGGGCCCGCGACGCGGTGCGCGACTGGCGCCGCCAGCACGACAGCTGAACCACCCACAGCCCCGAAACGCCAGAAGGAGGACCGACATGGGGTTTCCCGAGCAGCAGCAGAAAGTCCCCGGTATCCAGGCCAAGATGACTCCGGTGCCGGATTGCGGTGAGGACAGCTACCGCGGTTCCGGCAAACTGACCGGCAAGGCCGCCGTCGTCACCGGCGCAGACAGCGGCATCGGGCGGGCGGTGGCGATCGCCTACGCGCGTGAAGGCGCGGACGTACTGATCTCCTACCTCGACGAGGACGAGGACGCGAAGGAAGTCGCCGATCTGGTGACGCAGGCCGGACGCAAAGTCGTGCTCGTGCCCGGCGACCTGTCCGAAGCCGCCCACTGCCGCGCCGTCATCGACCGGGCAGTGCGGGAATTCGGCAAGATCGACGTCCTGGTGAGCAACGCGGCGTTCCAGATGACCCACGAGACCCTGGAAGAGATCAGCGACGAGGAGTTCGAGCACACCGTCAAGCTGAACATCAACGCCTACTTCTACCTGGTGAAGGCGGCGCTGCCGCACATGCCGCCGGGGTCGTCGATCATCGGCAGCTCTTCGGTGAATTCCGACATGCCCTCGCCCACCCTGGCTCCGTACGCGGCGACCAAAGCCGCCATCGCGAACTTCTCCGCCAGCCTCGCGCAGCTACTGGGTGAGCGCGGGATCCGGGTCAACAGCGTTGCGCCGGGACCGATCTGGACTCCGTTGATCCCGTCCACCATGCCGGTGGAGAAGGTCACCCACTTCGGGGACGACACCCCGCTGGGCCGCGCCGGTCAACCGGCCGAACTGGCGCCCACCTACGTCATGCTGGCCTCCGACGACGGCAGCTATGTCTCGGGCGCTCGGATCGCCGTCACCGGCGGCAGGCCCATCCTGTGACCCTCGGCGCACGATAGCCCCACGGTCGGCCGATCTCCCGGATCGGCCGACCGCCGGTGGCGGCGGGGTCACAGCATCGTCACCACGAGCCCGACCGCGACGGCGACGAACAGCAGGATCACCAGCGCCCCGATGAGCATCGCCAGCACGCCGGTGACCGGGAAGTGGTGTCGGGTGCTCGGCTCCGGCGCGGACAGACCGGACGTCTGCGGGGTGTCCGGCGGTGTGGCGCCGGGCGACACCCCGCCGCCGGGTTCCAGGTCGGGAGTTTTCGCGGGGTCGGGGTCCATCGCGTTCATAGCCGCTCCCTATTCGCCGTCGTTTCCGGGTGCCTCGGGTGCGTCGGGCCGTTTGCCGGACCTCTTGCGATACAGGATCACCGCGCCGACCAGCACTGCGAGTCCGAGAATCACCAACAGTTCCATGGCAGGGGCCTACCCGGTATCGGCGTGCCCAATCGAGAGGGGCTGCCGGTCACCTGCCGATGATCACGTAGTGACCGGCGGTCTCCTGGAACTCGACGGCGTCGGCGATCACCGCGTCGTCGAGCGCGGGGCTACCGTCCGCGACGACGAGCAGCTTGTCGTCATCGTCGTAGAACCGGTGGATGATCCCCACACAGCGTCCGCGGGCGAAGACCAGAGGTTCGGACGGTCCGAGGAAGTACCCGTCGAGTTCTTGTCCGTCGGGGGCGCGGGTGAGCGGAACGTATCCGTAGTTGACGAGATAGCGGAATCCGCATCGCGGATGGTGGCTGCCGTACGGGCGGTCGATGACCAGATCCACTGTGCGGCCGAGGAATAGACGCGCCAACCGCAGCGATTCGGAGTCCTCGAGTTTCACCGGATCGGTCACCCGCCCCAGGCTACGGCAGATCGATCATGCCGTGGCGCGCGAGCCACGACGGAGCATCACACCGGGCGGCGGCAGGCCGGTCGATCGGGCGCTCCGCTTCGCCCTTCCCGCCCGGCCGCGACACCTGTACGCTATGACCGACCGGTCGGTCATAGCGTGTTCAGTGAAGGAGTAGCAGGTGCGAACCTTGCTTCGATTTGCCGCATCGACGGCCACCGCCGCGGTGTGCCTCCTGGGAGCCGCGCCCGTCGCCGGGGCGCAGGAGCCCGCGAACGTTCCCTACAGCTATCTGGCGGGGTTGGCCGCGCAGCTGGCGGCGCCGGGGGCGCCCCCGCAGGGAGCCGACGATTGGACCTGCCACCCGGGCGCCGCACATCCGAATCCCGTGGTGTTGCTGCACGGCCTGGGCAACGAGACGGTGAGCTGGCAGACCCTGTCGCCGTTGCTGGCGGCCGCCGGTTACTGCGTGTACACCACCACCTACGGCACCGGTGCGTTCGGTCCGGCGCTGGGCGCGGTGGCGCCGGTCCCCGAGAGCGCCCGCCAGATCGGAGCGTTCATCGACCGCGTCCTGGCCGCCACCGGCGCGGCGAAGGTCGATGTCGTAGGGCATTCGATGGGCGGTGCGGTGCCGTTCTACTACTTCCACCACCTCGGCGGCGCCGGAAAGGTCGCACGCCACATCGGGCTGGGCGCTCCCTATCACGGGTCGACGCTCAGCGGCGCCGACACCGCGGCGAAGCCCCTGCGGGATCTGCCGGGCACCGCGGACGCCATCGCCGACTGCGGCCCCTGCCAGATGTCGCCGGACTCGCCGTTTCTGCGGGAGTTGAAAGCGGACGCCCGGCTGGTGCCCGATGTGCGGTTCGTCAGCATCGTCAGCCGCTACGACGAGATCGCCACGCCCTACACCACCGGCATGCTCGACGGGCCGAACGCCCGCAACATCGTGCTGCAGGACGTGTGCGCCACCGACTACTCCGAACACTACGGGCTCACCTCCGATCCGGTCGCGGTGCGCGAAGTGCTCAACGCGCTGGATCCCGAGCACGCCCGGCCGGTGGAATGCCCGGTGGTCGCGCCGATCGTCGGACCGCTCACCTCGGCGGCCGGGTCGTGAGGTCGGCCGAGCCCGGCCGCAAGGCACTGCTGCACGCGGGCCACACCCTGCTGGGGGAGGCGGATCTGGCCAAACTGTCGGTGAACGCGATCGTCGCGCAGGCGAACATGGCCAAAGGCAGCTTCTATCAGCACTGGTCCAGCCGCGGCGACTACATCCGAGCGCTGCACCACGCTTTCCACGAGGATTTGTTCGCCCAGGTGCTGGACACCGTCTCCGGCACGCCGCCGGGTATCGAGCGGCTGACCGCGGGTATGCACGCCTACCTCGACGGCTGCCTGGCCCAGCCGGCGACGAAGGCGCTGCTGATCCAGGCGCGCTCCGAGGCGGGCCTCGGTGAGCAGGTCGCGGCGCGCAATCGGCAAGCCGCGCTGGTCATCACGGACGATCTCGCCGCCGCCGGGTGGGCGGACCCGGAACCGGTCGCGCTGCTGATCGTGGCCGCGATCGCCGATATCGCGCTCGCGGAGCTGACCGCCTCGCGGACCCGCCCGGACCTGCGTGCGGCCTTGGTACGCCTGGCCACCGGACACCGCGGCAATGAGGTAGCCGAACGGTAGCCGAGGCATTGCGTGTGGGCGTGGGCTGGAGGAAGGTGAGTATGTCCGGTGGCGCCACCGGGGCGCCGCCATGAGCAGTCGGGAGGTGGCCCGTGTACGCACGTTCCAGCACAATCGCGGCCCAGCCGTCATCGATGGACGACGGGATCGCATACCTCCGCGATGAAGTGATGTCGAATCTGCCGGAGCTGCAGGGGTGGGTCGGCATGTCGTTGCTGGTGAACCGGTCGACGGGACGTTGCATCGCTACGACCTCGTGGGAATCGCAGGAGGCATTGCATGCCAGCAGAGGACGGGCCCAGCAACTGCGCGACGGCCTGGCCCGCCGACTCGGCGGCGAGGTGGAGCGCGTCGAGGAATGGGACATCGCGGCGATGCACCGCGACCATCCCGCCGGCGACGCCGCCTGCGCCAGGTGCAGTTGGGTGCAGGTCGACCCGGGGCAGGTCGAGCGCCTGATCGACACATTCCGGATGGAAGTGCTGCCGCAGATCGAGACGCTCGACGGATTCTGCAGCGCCAGCCTGTTCGTCGACCGGGACAGCGGTCGAGGGGTGGGCGCGATGGTGTGGGCGACTCGCGAGGCGATGGACGCCACCCGCGAGCACAGCACTCGGATCAGGAGCGCGGCGACTCAGCGGGTCGGCGCCAACGTGCTCGAGGTGGGGGAGTTCGAGCTGGCGTTCGCGCATCTGCGCGTCCCCGAAATGGCCTGACAGCGCCCGAGTTCCGGCCGGAGCACACGCTTCCGGCCGGACATTCGTGTTCCCGCGCGGGCACGGCGACCGGAACGGCCAGGACGCCGCGGGTATCGGCGGCCCTTACCCGAGAGGTAATGGCCGCGACGGCCGGCCGTTCGTAGGATCGGGGCGTGACTACCCCAACGGCAGGTGACCTGCTGCGACATTGGCGCCTGGAACGCAGGCTCAGCCAGCTGGAGCTGGCCGGACGGGCCGACACCTCGGCGCGGCACCTGAGCTTCATCGAAACCGGGCGCGCCACCCCGAGCCGCACCATGATCGTGCACCTGTCGGAGCATCTGGAGATCCCGTTGCGCGAACGCAACCGCGTCCTGCTGGCCGCGGGCTACGCGCCCGCCTACGCGCAGCCCGGTCTGGACACTCCGGCCATGAACGCCGTCCGCGGCGCCATGCGCCAGATCCTCGCGGGCCACGAGCCCTACCCCGCGCTGGCCATCGACCAGAACTGGACGATGATCGACGCCAACAGCGGCGTGGCCGTGCTCATCGCGGACATCGATCCGGCACTGACGAAACCGCCGGTGAACGCGCTGCGGCTGAGCCTGCACCCCGACGGCATGGCCGGCCGCATCCGCAACCTCGCCGAATGGCGTGGCCACATCCTCGCCCGTCTGACGCGCCAAGTAGAGGTCACCGGCGCCAGGGACCTGGCCGACCTGCTCGAGGAGCTGCGGTCCTACCCCGGTGGCGAAGTGGAGCTCACCGTGCCCGAACCCGACCAGGCGGTGGTGCCGCTGCGGATCGAGCACGACGGCAACGAGTTGTCGTTCCTCAGCGTCACGACGGTGTTCGGCACCCCGATGAACGTCACCGTCGCCGAACTGGCCATCGAGTCGTTCTTCCCCGCCGACGAGGACACTATGAAACGGCTCACTGCGGGCGCCCGGTGAGCCGCGCGGCCCAGCTGTCGGCCCTGCTGGACGCGCCCGTGCGCGCCGTCACCGATCTCGGCGCCCGCCACGCGTGGACGCTGCACCGCGCCGAAACAGCCGACGGCAGAACCGTTTTCGTGAAGGCTTCGGCCGAGCCGACATCCGTCTTCGCGGCCGAAGCTGCGGGCCTGTCCTGGCTGCGCGCCACCGCGCCCGACCCGGCCGGGGCCTTGCTGCCGCAGGTCCTGGCCGCCGACGACCGGACACTGGTGCTGCCCTGGCTGGAGGAGACCGGACCCACCCCCGCGGCCGCCGAGCGATTCGGCCGTGAACTGGCCGCGCTGCACGCCGCCCGCGCCGAGTTGTTCGGGGCCCCGTGGGAAGGCTGGATCGCGAGCCTGCCACTGCCCAACACCCCGACCGACGGCCCGTGGTCGCGGTGGTACGCCGAGCAGCGCCTCGCGCCCTACCTCGCTCGGGCGGCGGCGGCGCTCGGCGCCGACGGCACCCGCCTGATCGAACGCGTCATCGATCGCATCGATGAGCTGGCCGGCCCCGCCGAACCACCGACCCGCATCCACGGCGATCTCTGGTCGGGCAACATCGTGTGGACGCGGGAACGGGCGATGCTCGTCGACCCCGCCGCGCACGCGGGCCACCGCGAGACCGATCTGGCCATGCTCGCCCTCTTCGGCGCTCCACACCTGAACCGTATCCGCGCCGCCTACCACGAAACCCACCCGCCGGCCGACGGATGGCGCACCCGCACGCCGCTGCACCAGCTGCATCCGCTGCTGGTGCACGTCGCGCTGTTCGGCGCGGGCTACCGAGCGCGGACCCTCGCCGCGGCCGCCGCCGCGCTAGGGTCCTGACCCGCACCCGGCGTCACCCGTTGACCCGGGCGATGACCTTCTCCGCGAAGCGGGACAGGTTGGCGATCTTGGTCTCCAGCGGCTCGGTGTCCTGTTCGGTGGTGTAGGGGAGCCGGAAGCCGACGATCACATCGGTGACCCCTTTGTCCTCGAGACGTTTGATCCCGTCGACAGTGAAACCGTCCAGCGAGATGACGTGCACCTCGAAGTCCTTGCGGGTGCCGTACTCCGCGCGCAACGTGTCCAATTCGCCCAGCAGCCGGTCCAATTCGGCGCCGTCGCCACCGGCGTGCATCCACCCGTCGCCGCGCTGCGCGGCCCGGCGCAACGCGGGCCTGCTGTGGCCGCCGATCAGGATCGGTACCGGTTCGGTCGGCACCGGGCTGATCTTGATCGGCGGAATGTCGTAGAACTGCCCGTGGTATTCGAAGTACCCGCCTGCCGAAAGTCCGCGCACGATGTCGATGCATTCGTCCATCCGCGCGCCGCGCTTGTCGAACGGCACCCCCATGATCTCGAAATCGTCCGGCCACGGGCTGATGCCGACACCGAGCCCGAACCGGTTGCCGCTCAGCGCGGCCACCGACGCGGCCTGCTTGGCCACCAGCACGGGCGGGCGAATCGGCAGCTTCAGCACGAACGGCGTGAACCGCAGCGTGGTGGTCACCGCTGCCATCGCCGCGCTGAGCACGAATGCCTCGACGAACGGCTTGTCCTCCAGGAACTCCCGGTTCCCGTCGGGGGTGTAGGGATATTTCGCGTCGGACTCCTTCGGGTACGCCACGCTGTCGGCGACCGCCATGGAGGTGTAGCCCGCCTCCTCGGCGGCCTTGGCCAGAGCGAGGTAATACGACGGGTCGGTCATCGTCTCGGCGTAGGTGAAACGCATGGTGCCTGCCTTCCTGGCGCGTCGAGCGCGCCGCGCGGGTCCCGGGCGGTTGCCGAGACGTGAGGGGAACTGCCGCAGGCGCGACCGTGGCGCCGCGACGGCATCGCGGACTGCCGTGGGTCGCCGCCTACTGCCATGGGTTGGTGAATCCTTCCGGAATCAAATGGTCGAACAGCGCACGCATCTGCGGTGACAACCGCAGCAGTTCGATGTGCGAGCCGATCGGCCCGCCCTCGAGATAGGCGAACTCCATCCCGACGCCATCGAACCGGCCGCGCGCGGTGATCTCGATACCGGCCGCGGCGGCCTCGGCGAGCGCGGCGTCGTAGTCCTCGGGCACCCAGGCGGCGTGATGCAGTCCGGGGCCGGCCCGATCGAGATGCTCGGCGTACAGGCTCACCCCGCCACGCGGCTCGATCAGCTCCAACTGCTGGCCACCCGCATAGCCGAGCGCCACACCGATCGTGTAATCGGCCGGCGCCCCGCGCAATTCGGCCGCATCGGGCCCGAAGTGGACCTCCGGAATGGTGAACCATTCACCCACTCCGTACCGGGTGGTGAACGTCTCACGAGCCGAAGCCAGATCACCCACCACCCAGCACAATTGGAAGATCGGGCCGCCTGCGATCATCGGCGGCCTCCGAGACGGCTCAGCAGACCCGGACACCACCGGTGTGCGATGTAGGGCCGGTTCTTCCGCATGCCACGCAGGACGTGCCGCGCGGCCCGTTCGGAGCCGGTCATCCCGATCGGCATCCGGCGCAACGGTGCGCGATAGGAGTACCCGGGCAGGTCGATCCCGGAATCGACGATGTCGGTCGCGACCCCGCCGGGCACGGCCACGCTCACGCGGACACCGGCGGCGTCGATGTCGGCGGCCACCACCGCGACGCCCCGCGCGGCCAACAGGCGGCACAGCGCGGCGCCGGGGCCGGACGCGGCATCGGTGACCACCGCCACATTATCCACGCCGTTTAATTAATCATCTGTGTTTAACATCGTCAATACTGGTGTTTAGTAGAGTGCGTGCATGCCGAGCGACGAATCGCGCACCGCCTTGCTCGACGCCGGAGAACGCCTCATCGCCGAACGCGGCCTCGACGTGCCGCTGCGCGACATCGCCGCCGCCGCGGGCCAGCGCAACAACTCCGCCGTGCACTACTACTTCGATTCGCGCACCGGACTGATCGAGGCCATCGTCGAGCGCCGGATGAACTGGCTCGAACAGCGGCGCATGCAACTGCTGGCCGCCCACGAGGCCGACGGCCGCACCAACGACGTGCACACCCTCGTCGCCATGCTCGCGACCCCGATCCTCGAACTGCTCGGCCACGACCGGGTGACCCATCTGGGCCGGTTCCTGGAAGTGGTACGCACCCATCCCGTCGTGGCGGACGCGCACCGTCTCGCCGACGCCGACCGCGCCGCCGTCCGCATCATCGCCACCCGCCTCGACGCCGCGCTGACCGCTCTGCCGCGGCGGCTGCGCAGGCAGCGCCTGGAAACCATGGCCACCGTCATGTTCGCGTTGATCGCCGACTACGAACGCACCCTGGAAGCAGGGGTGCGCACCGCCCACCCCGGGGACGCCGCGGAGATCGTGGACATGATCGTCGCCATGCTCACCGTGCCCGTCCCCGAGCGCACGGCCGCCGCGCCGGGGCACTGAGACCGGCACCCCTCAACCCAGCACCGGCCGTGTACCCGGGGCGACGACCAGCTGCCGGCGCACTTGCGGCCCCGCGGTATCGGGGAACCGTCGGTGCAGCCGGTCGATATAGCGGCGCACCACGCACAATTCGCTGTACAGCTCGTGCCGCGCGGCGGGATCGTGGCGGTAAGTGGATTCGATTTCCCGCGCCAACGTCCGGGCTTGCCGGGTCAGCAACTCCAAGAAGACCCGAGCCTGGGCGAGGTCGGCGTCGTATTCCATTCGGTAGGCCGATCTGTCGTTCGATTCCTGTATCGGTCGCCCAGCGCTCCCCGTGCCGCGGTCCTCGGCCGATCGGAGCAGAACATGATGCTAACCGAGCCTCAGCCTCTCGGGCGCCGAAATGGAACCGTTCGACCGCTATCGCCTGGCGATCACGTCCGCACTCGTCGACCGAACGCCGTCGGCGGGGATGCGCCGTGCCGGACTCGGTCGGATCCCGCTCGCGCGTATGGTGATCGTATGGGCGTCATCGGGGAGCTGTTTCCTGGCAAGAAGCTGAACCATGAGGGCAGCGAGGACAGCGACGGGCAGACCCATACACCGCGGTTCGACATCGATCTCGACACCGGAGTGGTACGGGTGCCGCGCGCGGACCGGACCCCCGAGGACCACGGCGACGGGCGACAACAGGCCTAGGATCGGCCCCGGTGTACGAAGCCATGCCACATCACCTCTGTGGCACCGCCCCGCAAATTCCGCTCGGACAGAAAACATCTCGCTGATCGCAACCCGTTACGACAGCGGTGCGCACCGGTAGCGTCGCCGCAATGGGCAAAGTTGGTGGGCGACGACGGCCTCTGAAGACCGTCACGGGAGTCAGCGGTGCGGTCAGCGTGTACGCGGCGGCCATCGATCCGTCCGCCACGACGATCGCGTCATCGATCGAGATCGCGAAAATCGCCGAACAACACAAATTCGACGCCCTCTTCGCCGCCGACCTGCTCAGTTTCGGCGCACAAGGCGCCATCGGCGCCCAGGAACCGTTGATCTTCCTGTCCGCGCTGAGCGCCGTCACCTCGCACGTCGGCCTCATCGCCACGGTGACCACCACCTTCCACCACCCCTACAACCTCGCCCGGCTCTTCGGCACCCTCGACCACATCAGCAACGGCCGCGCGGCATGGAACGCGGTGACTTCCTCGGTGGGGGAGGAGAACTACGGCGACCAGGATCTGCCGAGCCCCGAAGACCGGTATGCCCGCGCCACCGAATCCCTCGAGGTGGTCAACGCCCTGTTCGACAGCTGGCAGTCCGGCGCGCTGACTCCCGACGGGCACGGCGGCGCGATCCTGGACGCCACCCGCGTGCGGCCCATCGATCACGCCGGGCGGTACTTCACCGTCCGTGGACCGCTGAACATCCCGCCCCTGCCGCAGCGCAGACCCGTGCAATTCCAGGCCGGGCAATCGGCGGGCGGCATCGAACTGGGCGCGCGATTCGCCGAGGTCGTGTTCACCTCACTGCCGACCCTCGAAGACGCGGTCACCTACACCAAACGCATTCGCGCCCGCGCGAGCGAACTCGGCCGCGCCGCAGGCCTGCCGCTGATCATGAGCTCGTTCCACGCCACCTACGGCGCCACCGAAGCCGAAGCGAAGCGCCTGGCGCGGGAACAGGCCGAGGCGACCGACTTCGAAGCGGGACGCGCCGCCCTCGCCGACATGCTCGGCGGCGGCGTCGACCTGTCCGGCCTGCCGCTGGACAAGCCCCTCCCGGACAACGTGCTCCCCGACGTGGCATCCGTGCACCGCCGACGCGGCCGGGTAGAGATCTTCAGCAACTTCGCACGGTCGGGAAAGACACTGCGAGAGCTGATCATCGCCGCCAAAGACACCGGCCACTGGGCCGTCGCGGGCACCCCCGAACAACTCGCCGACGCGATCGAAGAACGCTACGACGCAGGCGTTCTCGATGTGATCTCCCTCGGCGGACTCGCCGACGAACGCACCCGCGACTTCGTCGTCAACGGACTGCTGCCCGAACTACGCCGCCGCGGCATCACCGGTTCCGACTACGTCGGCGCGACCTTCCGCGAAAACCTCGAACTACCCCCGCTACCTGACTGACACATGCGGCACGCAGCCGCAGTCACATCAACTCGGCGAGATGGGCGCGCGACCACGCGCACATACCGTGCACCAGCCGCAGCAACTCGTCTCCCGCAGGGGTGAGGGAATACTCCACCCGAGGATTGGCCGTGTGGTGATCACGCCGCGCGACCAAACCCTCCCGTTCCAGCGAACGCAGTGTCTCGGTCAGCATCTTGTAGCTCACGCCCTCGATCGACCGATACAACTCGCCGAAACGGCGTTCGCCGTCCCCGATCTCCTCGAGCACCCGCAACGCCCACTTCGTCGACAGCGCCGCGAAAACACGCCGGGCGACCGCCCTGGCCTGCTGCTCCTCGGTCTCGGACATCCTCACCACTCACCTTCGAGTGCGTACTGCCGGTCGTGCCGATCCGCGCCTAGCGTCGGACCGGTGCGCATCCTGAAAACCTATGCCAGAGTCTTCGTCACCGACCTCGACACCGCCCTGCCGACCTACGAACGGCTGGCCGGAGCGAAGGCCGATCTCCGTTTCGGCTTCGAGCGCGCCGAACTCGCCGCCGTCGGCGACTTCCTGCTCATCGCGGGCCACCCGGACGATGTCGAGCGCTACCGGACCACCGTCGGCCCGGTCATCGTCGATGATCTCGACGCTCTGCTGCGGACGGTGACCGACTACGGCGCTGAACTCATCGCAGGACCACTCACCAGCGCCACCGGCACATTCGTCTATGTCCGGCATGCCGACGGAGCCGAGCTGGAATATGTACAGTGGTCGCCCGAGACACGGGCGCGCGTACTGGGACCGGACCACACCATCGCGCGCTAGCGGGTGAGGACCGGCGTCGAGCGATGCCCCGAGGCTTCCGGCCGCGGCGGGTTCGTGTTCCGCACCCACGTGACGTTGGCGACCAAGTCGTCATCGAAGACCAGTTCGTCCCACAGCAGCCGCTCGGCGGCGTCCGGCGTCGGCTGTACCGCCGGACGCGGCGCCGCCGCGACGGCCGCGGGCTGCTCGGGCTCGGCGGGCGGCGGCGTCACCAACCACGACAGGGCCCGCATCGGGCTGAGGCCGTAGCGGCGAGCGCCCTGCGCGATCGCGGCCACCGCGGCGGCGCAGCTCAGCACGCCGGCGACCAACGCCACGGGCGTGAGTCCGGCGCTGGCCATACGCCGTTCCCCGCTGCCTGACCCACCCTCGCCGAAGATACGGTGCAGCAACCCCGCGCCGAGACCTTCACCCGGATCGACCAGGATCCGCAATTCCGGCCCCCTGGCATCCAGGTACAGCAAGGCGCTCAGCACCACGATCGCCGCCAGCACACTGGAGCCGATCACCAGGTGCGCGAACCCGCGGGTCCGCAACCGCAGCTGCGCCACCACCGCGAACACGGTGACGACCATCGCTGCCGCGGCCAGCAGACCCCAGGCGCCGCTGATGTTCACGTCACGGAATTTCGACACCGACCACTCGTCGAAACCATTGGTCGCCCCGGTGACCCGGCCGAACGCGTCGGAGCGCGCCTCGCCACCCGAACCCGACGCCGAAAGCCACGGCTGGAACAGCAAAGCGAAGCCGACCGCGCTCGCGGTCGCGGCGAACAAGAAGCCCCAATCCACACCCCGTGGTGGCGTCGCCCCGCGTCCGGTGCCTCCGGAGCCACGGCTCCGACGGTTGCGCGTTTTGCTTGCCTGCCAAGGGGTTGGTTGTACCATTGCTCCAGTTTCGCCGGTGCCGCATGAATAACCTTGCCGCCCAGAGCAATAACAGCAGAATTGCTCCAGAAGCCGAATATCGCGGCACATCGATAAGATGTAATTCGATCGGGCATCATCGGCCATCGACGAAAATCACCGTAAGCAGCTGCGCGACAGCAGGCAAGCGTGATCGATCTCCCATGCATCGCCGCAGCTCCCACGGCCTACCGACGAAGAGCGACCCAACCGGCGAGTAACTTTTCGCGCACGGCGTTGAACTCGACATTCGCAGATTTCACCGCAACGATGCCCAACGCACCGCGCCCCGATTGCTGTGACACGCTTAACAAGACAGCACTAGGACGTCGGTCACAAAATTCACGCGGCACGAACTCGACACGGCCGGAAATTCGCGAATCCCCGCCGCCCGAACGCATTCCCAGCAGCACCGCCCGAAGCGGACATCCCGCCGCTAGTGCCCCTCCGCGGCCGCACGCGCATCCGCCACCGCCCGGGCGATCCGCGCCAGACGCTCCTCCGGCACCTCCACCGCGCCGTCGGCATCGACCAGCACCGCGGTCGGATAGATGTCGCGCAACAGATCCGGGCCACCCGTCGCGGTATCGTCATCGGCCGCGTCGAACAGCGCCTGCACCGCCAGACGCAACGCCGCCTCCGCATCGATCGCACGGTGATAGGTCTTCTTCAACGACGACTTCGCGAACACCGACCCCGAACCGACCGCCGTGTAACCGAAACGCTCCTCCTGCCGGCCACCCACCGCGTCATACGACACGATCCGCCCCGCCCGCTCCGGCTCCACAGCGTCCGGGTCGTAGCCGACCAGCACCGGGATCACCGCCATATCCTGCAGCGCCGCAGGCAGATTGGCCCGCACCATCGCCGACAACTTCGTGGCCTTGCCGTCGAACGTCAGCGGCGCTCCCTCGATCTTCTCGTAATGCTCGAGCTCCACCGCGAACAACCGGATCATCTCCACCGCCATCCCGACCGTGCCCGCGAAACCCGCCGCCGAATACGTGTCGGTGACGAACACCTTCTGCATATCGCGCGTCGACACCAGATGCGCCATCGTGCCCCGCCGATCACCCGCCACCAGCACACCACCGCGATAACCGATCGCGACGATCGTCGTCCCGTGCGGCGCGACACCACTCGCGCCACCGCCGAAATCCGGATCCGGCAACAACCGCGGCGCATACCGGCGCAGATACTCCGAGAAGGACGCCGCCGGGTACCGCAAGCCGAGCGGCAGGTGACTATCGGTCGTCATGAATCACCTCTCCGGGCGGAGCGTGCCCCACCCGCGAACGCGTGCACTTCCGCCCGACGTTACCGGAACCCCACCACCACCCGGCGACAACCGCGCTAGGCCGGATCCTCCCCGACACAGGTCTCCGCCGCATCGATGTGGACACAGGGAACCGGAGCCCGCGTCGGCCGATAATCCGGCGCCACACCACCCGCGCGGATCAGCCGGGCATACGCGTCGACCCCATCGGTCGGGCGGCGCGCCAACGTCGGATCGGTCAGCACATCGACCGTATAGAGCCCGAACCGCGGCGCATAGGAACCCCACTCATAGTTGTCCGTCAGACTCCAATAGTTGTAGCCGACCACATTCATCCCATCGGCCTTCGCCCGCTGCAACCAATACACCGTGTCCCGCAGATGATCGGCGCGGGTATACCCATCCGGGCGCACCTGCCCGTTCTCCGTCGGAAGCCCGTTCTCCACCACATACAGCGGCCGCCCCGGAAACTGGCGCGCGTAATGCCGCAACGCGTAGTAGATACCCTCCGGATGCACCGGCAGCTCCCACATCGGCGGACCCCCCTCCGCACCGCCCTGCGCCGCCTCCCCGGTCTGCGGCAACGGAGCGAAGTAATAGTCCAGACCGATGAAGTCCAACTTCGCCGAAATCCGATCCACGATCGGCTGATTCACCTCCGTCTCCGCACCCGCCACATACCCCAGATTGCTGGTCACCTGAGCGCCCGACCGATAACCGTGGATGACGTCGTAGATCTCGTTGTGCGCCTGCGCGATCCGATCCAGCATCACCGGCGCCTCATCGACACCGATCCCACCCGTGCGCAACTCGGTGCCGACATACGCCACAGGCTCGTTGAACGTCACCCACAGCGGATCACGCGAGGCATACCGCTGCACCACCTTGCGCATGTTCGCCAGCCAATCCTCCACCATGCCCGGATCGCGCCACCCGCCCCGATCCACCGCCCACCCCGGATACACCCAGTGATCCAACGTCAGCATCGGCCGCATCCCCGCCGCGACGATCCGGGCGATCACATCGTCGTAGAACCCGAACGCCGCCTCATCCCAGGCATGCGGCGCCGGCTGCAACCGCGCCCACTCGATACCCACCCGATACACCCGCACGCCCAGCCGCGCCGCCAGATCGATATCGGTGAGATAGCGGCGAGCGAAGTCCACCGAATCCAGATACGGATCCGCCGTCCCACCCGACGCGATGAAACGCGACCAGTTGCTGTCCGGTGCATGGCCCTCGGACTGAAACCCCGACGACGCCACGCCCCACAAGAAATCCCTACCGAACGCGGGCAACTCCCGGCCCGGCTGAGCAGCGGAAACCCCCGAAGCCATCAGCATCGCCGCAGCGGCCGACAACGCGGCGAACCCGCGCCGGTGAGTGCGTGTACGCATCGCCGTAGCGTAACTGTGAGATTGCTGGCGATCGGGGGAAGAACTCGCGTGTCGTAGATCCCACAACCGTCACAATCCGACCCCGACCCCGACCCCGACCGCCGCGCCAACTCCACGCCCACGGCGAACCATCCTCCGCCGCACTCGCCGACCTCGCGGTATTCGACCCGGCCGCAATAGTTCTCGCCACCTCGGCTGCCGAAGGGCCGCCGCCCGGATCACCATGATCGACAGTCATAGCCCCATCCTCCCAGCGCGTCCCCAGGAAACGCCGCACAACATCACACAAGCGAATCAATTGACCGAGCGCATCCGCCGCCGATCGACCAGACTTGCCCAGGTGACCAGATACGCATTCGATGCCGACCGCGCCGCCCTCGTCGCCACCTGGGCGACCGGACGAGGCGACCTCGCCCAGACGGTGGCCACCCTGCCCCCGCAGGTGACCACGGACCAGGCAACCGATCTGGCGTCGAACCTCACCACCCTCTCGCGGTTCCAATGGCGCACCTACACCCACCCCGCCAGCGCCGCGGGCGACCCCGACGTCCCCAACAGCGAAGCATGGCGCCGCGCCGAAGAACGCCGCAACTTCAAAGAAGTCGAAGCTGGACTGCGCAATCCCCACCTGCCCACCGACGAAGGACTACTCGTCTCCTACAGCGGCGTCGTCGAATCCGCCCACCGCATCGGCCGCACCCTGCACGACATCGACCACGCCGCCCTGCTCGAAACCGTCGCCGCCGAGGTACGCACCGAACAGGAAGCCATCGAATCCGCCGAACGCGGCGACCTCTCCGGCCGCGCCCGCCAAGCCGTCGAACTGTCCCGCCCCGACGTATCCCCGGCCCAGGTCCACGCCGCCGACGCACTCCTGCGCAACGACCCACTCGGCAGCATCGAGCTGTTCACCGAACTCGACCCCGCCTCCGCCTCCGTCGCCGCGGCACACTGGCTCTACGCCGCCGCCGAAGTCGCAGGCGAGGCCGCGAACGTAGCCACCACCGATGTCGTCGCCGAAGCCGACGACATCGAAGCACTCCAAGTCGAGACACCCACCCTCGTCCTCGAACGACTCGCCGCAGGCGACACCCCGACCGAAGTCGTCCTCGACCTGATCGCCGAAGCGATGGCCGTCCACGAAGGCCGCGTCCCGGCCCCCTGGAGCCTCGTGGCCCGCGTCGCCGACATCGAAGCCCAAGCCCACCGATTCGGCGTCGACGCCGACACCCGCGAAGCAATGCTCACCAGCTTCCGCATCAGCCGACTCGACCCCGCCCGCCCCGCTCTCGACCTCTTGGAAGACCTCCTCGACGGTATCCGCGGCTGCCTGCTGCTCTACGCCGCCCACACCGAGCACGACGACGCCGAAACCGAAACCCGCTTCGCCGAAGACGTGCGCCTCGAAGCCGACGCCGACCCCGAAGACCTTCTCTGAACGCCGAGGCGGGGCACGGCCACGCCCTGCCCCGCCGGGAGTTCAGCGAGAAACTTCCTCGGACCCAGCCGATTCCGAGGCCAACCACGTACGCAAGGCGCGGTAGACCGCCGCGTGATTGAGCAACGTGAAGTGATGCGCCGACGCGACATGCATACCTTTGTCGACATCGAACCCGATGCGCCGGCTCCGAGCCCGGCCCGAGCCACTCGGTGTCAGAACCAGACCGTCACCGATCACACGCCCCAGCGGATGCCGCGAATTCCTCGTGACCGTGGCGGTAACGAAATAATGCTCCGCGTCCCGCAGCAGCGGAACCTCCCGAACCACCCGGCGACGCAGCGCGTCGGCGTCCAGATCACGCCAATCCTCGTCCACCAGGGAGCCGTCCCGAAGGTCCCGGATACCCGCGCTGCGGCGACGCAACAGCCGCCCGAACGGACGAGTTTCCGGAAACCGCACCAGCGCCGCCGACGCGTAATGCACCAACTGCTCCAGCGGCGCGCCCATATGCGGTGAACCCAGGCACACCACGCGGCGCACCCGCCGCACCCACGGCACCCCGGCTTCACTCGCCACAAAGCACGCACCTCGGGCGACCAACCCACCCATCGAATGACCTACCAGCGACACCCGCTCGATCGGCACCGGCCACCCGTCGACCAAGCCCTGCATCAGCTCGCTGAACTGCGCCGCGTTCTCCGAGATGTGCAGACCGGTGTTGTACCGGACCTGCAACGACGTGCATCCCGTATCGGACTCCAGACGCTCGGCATAGGTCGGCCCGCCGCCCAAACCCCACGCGTGCTCGGTTTCCACCAAGCCGTGCAAGAACACCACGACGTGCGCGGTGGGCCGTTGAACGCGCGCACCGACGAGCTCCGCGGGCACGGGAGCGCCGTCGATCCGGAACGTCATCGGACCGGCCAGAATCGGCCGCGTCCGTTCGAGATCATCACCGATCAAACCCTGCAGCGCGGCCAGCAATCCCGAGCCGTACACCGTGCGTGACGGTGCGACGCCGGGCAGATCCGCTGCCCGTTCCGCGACCATGCCCACCGCCACCGCGGATCCACCGACCACGCGGTAGACGCTCTCCGCGATCGCATCGTGCATCAACTCGACCGGAGCCGCCGCAGGCCCCACGCCCCACCGCACCGCCGCGAACACGCGCTGCGCGATCGCCCGGTGCACGGCCGCGATCCCGTCGACCGCACCGCCGAGTTCGTCACCGGCCAGCCGGGCCAGCGCCCTGACCTCCGCTTGCCGCTGGGGCACACCCTCCGTCACAACCTCAGTGTACAAGTGTGCACTGAAAAGTGAACCCTACGGCACCCGCGACACGGCCACCGCCGCCTCGGTGAGACTGCCCAGATACAGCACGCCGTCCTGCTCGACCACGCCGGTCACCATCGAATAGTCGGTGCCCTCGACCTGAAGGTCGTGCACGACGTTGCCGTCGAAATCGACCGCCAGCACCCACACCGTCCGCGCAGGCTTCGGCTGCACCCACTTCGGCAGCGTCCACACGATGCGCCGCAGAATGCCAGGCAGCGGAAGCAGGCGATCCAGCAACGGATTACGCGGCGAAGGAAGCGTGATCCAGATCAGGCCGTCGCTGCCGAGGCCGAGGTTGTCGGGGAATCCGGGCAGATTCTCGATCAACGGTTCCTGCGTTCCCGCCTTCGGGCCGGTCAGCCAATAGCGCGTGAGACGGTAGCCGCCGGTCTCCGCGACGACGACGCTGGAGCGATCGGGTGCCAGGACGACGCCGTTGGCGAATTGCAGATCGTCGATGAGCGTCTCCACGTTGCCCGCGGGGTCCCGGCGGAACAGGCGACCCGTGCCGGAGTGCTCCAGGATGTCACCCATGTATTCGTCGAGCGAGTACCGGCGCGACGACGCCGAGAAGTAGATCGTGCCGTCGGCATCGCGCACCACATTGCTGGCGAACCGTAGTCGCTCGCCGTCGATTTCGTCGACCAGGACGTTCAGCCCGCCCTCGGCGTCCAGCTCCAGCAGTCCACGTTCGAAATCGCAGATCAGCACGCGCCCCTCGGCGTCGGCGTGCAGACCGAGCGGACGACCTCCGGTGTTCGCGAGTTCACGGACGTCGCCGGTCGCCGGATCGATGCTGAGGACCGCACCGCCTTCGACGCCCGCGATGATCCTGCCGTCGGGGGAGAGGACGACATCTTCCGGGCCTGCACCCGGCAGCTCGAGGCGCCGGATGTCGGGAAGAGGTGGAGCACTACGAGTTTGATGCGCTCGTGCGGGGGAGCGCGGTGGTGTCCAGCGTTGCGGCTGCATGGTCGAGGCGAGCATGGCATCAGGGTAGCCGGGGGAGTGCGGAGGCCTCGGGAGAAACGGTGCGCGGTCGGGGACCCCTTATGGGCGGAGGCGGAGGTACCCAGGACGGATGCGTTCGCAGTGCGAAAAACATGTCGCTACGTAGATATGCGCATCTACGAATGTTACCCCCATTATTCTAACCAAACTCACTCAACCCGAACGAACCAAAGCAGCATTGAAGGGAAGGGGAGCGTGCGAGATCGGCGACGACTACGCGGAACGGGCGGCCCCTCATGCTGCTGCCCAGGCCGCCTGTCGCGGCAATCGCGCCGCCGGGAGCGCGGTGGCCTGGGCAGCGGCCTCGAGACGTCAGGGCTGGTGGGTGATGGTGTACCAGAGAATTGCCAGGGTACCGATCGTGAAAAGTGGTGCGATGATGAAGGTTTCGACCTTGTTCCCGGTGCGCTCGATGACGGGAAGGCTGACTCGTAGGCCGAAGGGCCAGAACAGGCGGCAGCCGCGCTCGGTGAGGCAGTCGCCGAGCAGGTGGGCCAGTGCGCCGAGTCCGACCGCGAACGGCAGCCAGACCGGCTTGTCGGCGATCCAATGTTCCATGGCGAACGTGCCCGCGGAGGCGAGCACGACGATCGGTCCCCATGCCTTGAAGTTGTTGCCGGACGGGCACAGATGCAGTGCGCGCACAGCCAGGGCGAGGAGGAAGAAGACCAGGCTCAGGGTGAACCAGTGCCCGAGCCAGTGCTCGCCGGCCCACGTGCCGTAGGCGGCGGCCGCGACGAAGGCCAGGGAGTGCGTGGCGCCGCGATGGCCGCCGGAGGCCCAGGAGATGAGCTTGCATGCGGTGTGCGTGATCGGACCCAAAGTGTGCGAGATGGTCCCGTCGGGGTGGTCCGCGTCTGGCAGCAGTGCGGCCCCGGCCGTGAGAAAGACGCCGAGCAACAGGTCGACGGTACCGAGATGTCCCGTCGCATCCTGGAGAGCCGGAAACGTCAAGATCGTGACCGGTAGCGTCGCCGCTGCCGCCGACCAGGCCAACGCGCCACTGGTCGCATGTGAATGTCCAAGCACGATTCGAACGTTAGTTCAGCTTGCTATCGGTTCGCGAATGCCGCTGTGCGAGGTCGGAAGTCGGGCGGGAAGCGTGTCCTGCGTTCGGGCTTGCGCGGAAATGAGGTAGGGGAGTGCTGGTAAGAGTCGTGGCGAAGCGTAAAACATTCTGTAGGTGAACAATCCGGATCAGCGCGGGATGCGGGCGTGAGAACCTTTCATGCATACCTCGCGACATCATGAGCGTCGCTTGAAGCGATCCGCGGTGCGCGTGCATCAGCGCGTGAAGGAAAAAATTGCGATACGTTCCTTTGCGTATATATGCATGATTCCCGCCTACAACCGAAGTTTCGATCCAGCCGGACTCAAACCAAAGCAGCATCGAGGCCGGGGGACCAGGCGTGATGTGAATCCAGTGCTAGAGGACGTCGCCGATGGCAACAGTCGCTGCTGCCATGATCCGGCGCGCGAGGTCGGATCCGTCGACCGGGCCGGTGGTGTCGACGGCGACGACCGGCGTGAGCGCGAGCGGTTCCGCCAGGCGCGCCCAGTGGTCCCAGTCGTGCGCGAGGTGCGCGTCGTCGTGGTACAGGGCGGCACGTGTACGGCCGCGGTATCGGTCGCGGTATCGGTCGCGGGCGAGCTCGGGCGGAACCGAGCACCAGACCTCCACTGCTCGCGTCGCGCCCGATTTCGCGATGCCGTTGGCGGCGTAGCGCGCATCTCGGGGTTTGAACCACCACGAGTCGATCACCGCGACACCGGGAAGCGCGGCGGCCAGCGCCCAGGCGGCCTCTGTCGCGATCGCCCCGATATTCGGCAGTACCGCGGTGTGATCGAGCCCTGAGCCCAGCGCCTCTTTGATGGCGTCCCGCGTGATCAGGTGCGCACCGAGTTCGAGCGCCAGCGCCGGAGCCAAGGTGGACTTCCCGGAGCCGGGTAGTCCGTTGACGAGAACGAGTAGTTCGCAGATGGCGACGAACCTCCGGGGCGATCGAGAAGAACAAGTCGGCGAAGGGCCTGATTCTCGTTGCGCAGCGCCATGACCGGCAAGCCGGAAGGAGGGCGTGTTCGGCCAGTGAACCTATCGCCGATGGTTTCCCAGACCTGGGGATCTCACTTCGCACTCCGCGCATACGCTGCATCGCATAGCGCTAGATGATCGATAGCTATATCTCGATCCGGACGTCTGGACGAAGCGTGGCAAATGTCTGGTTTCGATCAGATCGGCTCAACCAGTGGTAGGCCCTGCGGAGGAGGTTGTGGTGGGTGAGGGGCGCGGAGTTCATCTGTGCGGCAGTGTGCCGTTGGCGGATGCGGAAACAGTCTTCACCGAGGCGTCGCGGCGAATCGGCAAGCACTTGAAGCGCATTCCGGATGGGGAGACCGGAGTTCGGGACAACTGGGTAGTGTGGCAGTTGCCCAAGATGCAGGCGCATCCGGACCTGGAAACCATTCCGCCGCCGAGCCCCGAGTACGGGCCGAGCGAGCGGGTGCGGCCCAAGCCCGGCGTGGACGCGGCGTCGATCGACTTCGGTCCCTTGGGTTACGCGGAGGCGGCGCTGGAATCCTGGCGAGTCTTCCACCGGCTGCGTGAGGACGGGACGATCCCCGCGGGCATTCGGTTCCAGGTGAGCTTGCCAACGCCTATCGCGGTGATCGGTGCGTTCGTCGCGGGTCCGCAGGGCGAGTTGGAGCGCAGGTACGAGGCGCGGCTGCTCGACGAACTCGCCGTCATCCTCGGCACGATCCCGGCGGAAGATCTTGCGGTGCAGTGGGATGCCGCGGTGGAGTTCGCCATCTTCGAGGGCGTCTTCCCGTCGTGGTTCGGCTCCGACTACCCGACGCAGCTCGAGGAAGTGGGGCGGCGGCTCGTTCGGTTGGGCGGTGCTGTGCCCGAGCCGGTAGATCTTGGTTATCACCTCTGCTATGGCGATTTCGGTCACCGGCACTTCGCCGAACCCGCCGATACCGGCAAGCTGGCTGCGGTCGCCGGCCGTATCCTGGGCGGGCTGGAGCGGCGGGTCGATTGGATTCACCTGCCGGTTCCGCGCTCGCGTACCGATGCCGACTATTTCAAGCCTCTCGCCGATCTTGTTTTGCCATCTGGAACGGACTTGCACCTCGGGCTGGTGCACGCCACCGACGGCCGTGCCGGCGCGCTGGCACGGATCGAAGCTGCCCGCTCGGTCGTCGGCGAGTTCGGCATCGCCACCGAGTGCGGTATGGGCCGCCGTCCAGCCGGTCAGATTTCCACGTTGCTGGATCTGCACGCGGAACTCGCGGACTTGCTCGCTTGAATCCGCCTCCTCGACGCCGGGTCATATTTCGGGGTTGGGCCCGGCGCCGAGCCGCGAACCGGCGCGGACACCGACCACGACCACATCGTCGTAACGCACGGCTACACGCTGTCCTTCGTCATCACCACGTGGATGATGCTGCCGGTGGAGGCCGGCGGTTTCGTGTCGTTCGCAACCGCGCGATCCTCAGCCTCGCCGATACGTCTCACTTGGATGCGCCGGGGGATGAGGCTTCTTCGAACCGGAGGGGCGGTTACCAGTCCTCTAGTTGACATAATGTTGATTATCGGCGCAATTTTGGGGCGGTTCGCAGCAGTGATTGTGCAGCGTATTCGTATGTCTGTCTGTCCGATCCGGTACGGCGAGAATGATCCGGTGAGTTCGAGGGCTGTCGGGCTTCTGCCGCGTTTCCGGGAGTGACCTGATTGCGTAACCTGCTGCATGCAAGATGATTGTGCATCGACATTTTGTCACTGTGACGTATTGCGTGGCCGGGTGTGCGCCGATACGAAGAACTTGGCAAACATGCCGTCGACGTATGAACGCTCTGCGGCAGTGGATGATTGGTCGGCGACGTCGTGGAACGAACGGTTGGGCGACGTCGACCGCATCGTTGCGGACCTGCCCCCTACCCAGGATGGCAGCTCTGCCCTCGGGCAAGGTGGTAGAGACGAACGAATCCGGTCTCGACAAACAAGAGGACACCCATGCATTGGGCTGTAGAACAGCTGAGCCGAATCATGCCGCCGCCCCCGGATGGCGGCGACCTGGTCGACTGGGACGCGCTGCGTGTCGAGACCGGATGGGAACTGCCAGCTGACTATCGCGACTTTGTCGCGGTGTATGGGATGGGGGCGATCAGTGACTCGATCGGCATCAGCACGCCCCACTTCGAGGGCTCTCCGTATGAGGACCACATGTTGTTCCGCGCCGAGCAGCGGGTCGCGGACGGGGAGCTGACCTGGGCGTCGAACGAGGCAGGTGACGACTTTCTGTGGCGATGCGTCGGCGAGCCAGAGCGGTGGGAGGTGATCTTCCGGCCCAGGAGCCGTGGCCAGGACCACGGATACGAGATGGGAATGGCCGAGTTCCTGCTGCGCCTGGTGCGGGGCGAGATCCATCCGCCGCTGGAGGCCGAACTCGCGATGCCGGCCACGTTCGAGTCGTGGCGGGAAGAAGAAAGGCGTCTACTCGACGTCGATGGCAACCTTGAAGGCTTCTGATCGCCCTGCAAGGCCTTTCGTACCGTGATGTCGAGCGTTCGGGTGCGGAGGTGCGACGACCGCTGTTGGAGTGGGGTGGTTGACGAGTCTTGGAATTTTCCTAGATCGGGCTCGTCGGGGCTAGCGGCGGGCGTCGATGGATCGGCATGGTGATGAGGTGCGGTGGGTGTGGCCGCCTGGCGGCTGTCGTGGCGCAGTCCAGTGATCGGTGATTGGCTCTGGTTGTGGGGGGCCAGTCGCGGGCACGCTGGGTCGGTGCTGGTTCGTCGGTTGGTCGCGTTGTATGTCGGATTGTGGTTGTACGGGTTCTCGATGGCGGTGATGGTGCGGGCGGGGCTCGGGCTGGATCCGTGGGATGTGTTTCATCAAGGTGTGGCGCGGCACGTTTCGATCAGTTTCGGTGCCGTCACAGCACTGACCGGTGTCGCGGTGCTGTTGGCTTGGATTCCGCTGCGACAGTTGCCGGGTCTGGGCACGGTGAGCAATGTCGTGGTGATCGCCGTGTCGGTCGATGCCGGGCTCGCCTGGCTGCCGTCGTGGGATGCACTGGCGGTGCGGGCCGGTGCCATGGGGGCCGCTGTCGTGTTGAACGCGGTGGCGAGTGTGTTGTACATCGGCGCGGGTATGGGTCCGGGCCCGCGGGATGGACTGATGACTGGACTGGTCCGGTGCACCGGACGATCGGTGTGGGTGGTGCGCACGGCGATCGAGGTGACGGTGTTGACGACGGGATTGGTTCTCGGCGGCAGCGTCGGTGTGGGGACCTTGGTCTACGCCTTCGGGATCGGACCGCTGATCCACCTGATGATCCCTGCTGTGAACCGATTCCTGCCGGGGTTTTCGCCGTCGAAGCCGGTGCTTGCCGTCGGCGGTGAAGTGGTGGAAGCTCCGGCCGGGTAGCTCGACTCCCCTACTCCTCTTCGCCGCGTCTTCGAATCGTCACAGTGACGACAGGGTGTGACTTCGATGTCGGTTCAGCGGTGTGGTCCGAAGCTCACCTCGGCGAGCCGGTCCAACTCGTGCAGCGCCGCATCGTGTGGCAGAACTGGAACGATGCCCAGCAACGTGCGGTGAATTCCCAACTCCGCCAGGTATTGCAGTTGGTGGCGCTGTGGTTGGAACAGTGTCGCGATCACCGGCACTGGCGCTCGACCGTGGCGGTCGGCCAGGGCCTGTAGTTCGCGGATCCCCCTCGCCAGCTCGTCGAGTGGAATGCCGACGGGGGCCAACCATCCGTCGGCGTGGTCGAGGATGCGTTCGTGTGTGGATGGTCCCCAGCCGCCGAGCCACACTGGAGGGCGCGGCTGCTGGACTGGCTTCGGCCACGAGTACAGCGGGTCGAAATCGACGAATTCGCCGTGGAATTCGGCTTGTCGGTGGCTCCAGATGTTTGTCATCGCAAGGAGTCGTTCGCGCTGTAGCGCAACTCGTGTTCTGGGATCGGTGCCGTGGTTGCGCATCTCTTCACGCAGCCAGCCGACGCCGACGCCGAGTTCGAACCGTCCTCCCGAGGCCAGGTCCAGGCTCGCCACCTCCTTGGCCAGAATGATCGGATCGCGTTGGACGACCAGCGTTACGGCCGTGCCGATCCGTAACCGTTGTGTCGCGGCGGCTGCGAACGACAGTGTGACGAACGGGTCGAGATTGCGGTGGTAGTCGGGTGGGATCTCGTCGCCACCGGGGTATGGCGTGGTGACCGTGACCGGTATGTGCGTGTGCTCGGCGACGAACAGCGACTCGAAGCCGCGGTCTTCCACTGCCCGGGCGAGGTCGGCCGGGCCGATGCTTTCGTCGGTCACGCCGGTGAAGATTCCGATCTGCATTGGGCTACGGTAAACATTGACGCCAGCGTCAAGGTCAAGGTCGAGGTGAGTGGAATGCGGATCGGTGAACTAGCGCAGCGCACTGGTTGCAGCACGAGGGCATTGCGCTATTACGAGCGGCAGGGTTTGCTGACGGCAGCGCGTGGCGGCAATGGCTACCGCAGATTCGACGACTCCACCGTCGAGACCGTTCTTCGTATCCGTGCTCTTCTGGCAGCCGGGTTGCCCACCGATGTCATCCGTCGGGTACTGCCATGCGCCCGCGACACCGTTCCGCGGTTCGAGCCGTGTGCCGAGGTGGTAGCGATCTTGAAGTCGGAGATCGACCGAATGGACGCGCTTGCCTCGGATCTGGCGCGCTCCCGTCACCTGCTCGCCTCGATTCTGCTCGACTCCGGTGTACCGGTAGCGAGCGACCGCGCCGCGCAGAGCACGACGTAGCAACCGCGCGGTGCTACGGATCCGGCACGACGTCCCGCGCCGTCTCACTGCGCGGGGCGCACCGAGTGGCCACGGCCGGACACGATGGGAAACGAGCCGCTGTCCGTCGAGGTGCTCGGGTCGATATGAGCACGTTTCGGGCGCAGGCGTGCGGCTGGCCGTACCTCGCCTGGTGACGGCGCATATCCTGCCGGTGGGTACTGTGGACGACCGCGCGGCGTCGTCACGTGCGAAACAGGTTGGTGCGAATGGTCTTCGGCGATTCGGTCGACGAAATGCGTGGCGGTGGATCGCGCGTGTGAGTGACAATCCGGATGTGTCCGCTCTGATACCCGATGTGGTCGCCGCCGAAGTGTTCGCAGCCGGGACGCAGCCCACGTTGCGAGGTGAGACCGTGTTGTTGCGGCCTTGGACGAACGCCGACGCGGCGGTGATCCAGGCCGTCTACCAGGATCCGGATATCCAACGCTGGCATGTTCGCGAGGTCGTTTCCGAGGCCGAGGCGCGGGAGTTGATCGCACGCTGGCAGGCGGGGTGGCGTAGTGGTGACGGTCCGCAGTGGGCTGTCGTCGTCGGTGACGTGGTGGCGGCGCGGGTCGGTTTGCGGGGCATGTCGGCGGCGGATGGAGTGTCGGGGATCGCGTACTGGACGGCTCCGGGATGGCGGGGCCGCGGCGTGACGCCCGCCGCGGTCGAGACGGTGACTCGGTGGGCGTTCGAGGTGGGTTTCCATCGGCTGGAGGTGTCGCACTCGGTGCTTAATACCGCGTCCTGCCGGGCGGCGGTGAAGGCGGGATTCGCGCCGGAGGGTGTCCGGCGCAGTGCTGGGTTGCACGCGGACGGTTGGCACGACATGCATTTGCATGCCCGCCTCCGCCCGGCATAGATCCCTGTACGGAAGCAGCTGTCCCAGATAGCCTGTGGGAAGCGATCCGGCAGAAGGTGAAAATTCATGAGTGCTACCACCATCGCCCGCCAGTGCACGTTGTGTGAGGCGCACTGCGGAATTCTCGTCACGGTCTCCGGTGACCAGGTGACGCGGATCGAGGGCAATCCGCAGGACGTGCTGTCGAAGGGGTACATCTGCCCGAAGGCGACGGCGATGGGCGGGTTGCACCACGACCCGGATCGGTTGCGGACGCCGGTGCGGCGGGTGGGTTCGTCGTTCGAGCCGATCGGCTGGGACGAGGCATTCGACGAGATCGGTCGGCGGTTGCGCGAGGTGCGGCGCGAGCACGGCAACAGCGCGATCGGCATGTATCTGGGGAATCCGGCCGCGCACAGCTCGTCGGTGCTGTACGCGGTGTTGCTGCGGTCGGTGCTGCTGACGCGGAACTTCTTCTCGGCGTCGTCGATCGATCAGTTCCCGCAGGAGTTCGTCGCGTGGCGGATGTTCGGCTCGAATGTGCTGATGCCGGTGACCGATATCGATCGGACCGACCGCCTGGTGATCCTGGGGGCGAATCCGGCGGTGTCGAACGGGTCGGTGACGACCATGCCGAATGCGAAGCAGCGGATCCGGGACGTGCGGCGGCGTGGTGGGAAGGTCGTGGTGATCGACCCGCGGCGGACCGAGACGGCGCGGCTGGCCGATCAGCATGTCGCGGTGGCTGCGGGCGGTGATGTGTATCTGCTGCTGGCGATGTTGCATGTGCTGGTCGCCGAGGATCTGTGTGACGAGAGGGCGATTCGCGCGTCGAGCACCGGTTGGGAGCGGTTGCGTGCGCTGGTGGCCGAGGCGTCGCCGGAGCAGATGGCGCAGTACGCGGGAGTGGACGCGCAGACGATTCGCGGGCTGGCTCGGGAGCACGCGGCGGCGCGCTCGGCGGTGCTGTACGCGCGGATCGGGGTGTGCCAGCAGGTGACCGGCACGTTGACGCATTGGCTGGTGAACACGATCAACGCGGTGACGGGCAACTTGGATCGGGCGGGTGGGCAGATGTTCGCGACGCCGCCGATCGATGCGCCGCGGTATGCGAAGTACCTGCCGATGGGGTATGGGGCGTGGACCGACAGCTCCGGGACCTACAAGTCGTTCCGCTCGGAGTTGCCGGTGGCGGCGCTGGCGCAGGAGATGTCGGCCGAGGGGCCGGGCCGGATCCGCGCGATGATCACGTATGCGGGCAATCCGGTGTTGTCCACGCCGCAGCGCGGCCGGTTGGGGGCGGCGCTGGACGGGCTGGATTTCTATGTGGCCGTTGACATGTACGTCACGGAGACGACGCGGCACGCGGACATCATCCTGCCGCCGATCTCGCCGTTGGAGCGCGAGGACGTCAACATCCTGTTCCCGGTGTTCAGTGTGCGCAACAATCTGCGTTTCGACGCGCGCGTGTTCGAGCCGCCCGCCGATGGGCTGGAGGATTGGCAGATCATGGCGCGGTTGGTCACCGAGATGGTGCCGTTGCCTGCGCGGCGGCTCACCGCGCGGGTGCTCAACGCGGTGTTCGATCGGGTCAGCCCCGTGCGGATCGCCACGCTGGGGGTGGCGGCGGGGCCGTATGGGGTGTTGCGGCGGGGTCGCAAGGGTTTGACGGTGGGTAAGGCGCGTGCGGCGTCGGGCGGTATCGATCTGGGTCCGTTGCGGCCGAGGCTGCGGTCGCTGCTGGGGACGAAGGATCGGAAGGTGCATGTGGCGCCGGAGGATTTCGTGGCGGCGGCGCGTGAGGTTCTCGCGGCCGCGCGGCGGGGTGAGGCGGTGACCGCGCCTGCCGACGGCTATGACTTGAAGTTGATCGGTCGCCGTCATCTGCGCAGCAACAATTCGTGGTTGCACAATGTGCCGTCGATGGTGAAGGGGCGCGATCGTTGCACGGCGCTGATGCATCCGCAGGATGCGGCGGCGCGCGGGTTGCGCGACGGTGAGCCGGTGACGGTGCGTTCTCGCACCGGGGCGATCGTGGTGCCGTTGGAGGTCAGCGACGACATCCGGGCCGGGACGGTGGCGATCCCGCACGGGTGGGGACATCAGGAGCCGGGTGTCGGGTGGACGGTGGCGGCGTCGCTGCCGGGCGCGAATGTGAACCTGCTGCACGATCCGGCGGTGACCGACATGTTCTCGGGGACGGCGGCGGTGAACAACACGTGGGTGACGGTGACGCGGGCGTCGGTCGATTCCGGGGAGCGTGTGGACCTCAGCGAGCGCGAACCCGCGCCGACCGCTTGACGAGTGTGGACCGTCTGCTCGGCAGCGTCATCGCCGTTGGCTGGCGCCAAACGGCTTGACCAGCGGTTATGGCGGTGGCGGTTCGGCTGTTCGGAATGTCCCTCCGCCGGATGGGCGGCCATCGAGAGGTCGCTGGTTCAGGTCTCCCCCGGTTACCGCATGCAAGGCGTGTTGCGGGCTACAGTCGTGACTGGGAACAGCTTCGGGCCGACACGCGCGAATGTTGGCATGATGGGTGCGCCTCCGCCCGCCGGCACTGAACACCGATGTCTCGCAACGGGCTGTTGGACTGTAAAGCCAGGGCGGGTCACGAGACTCGGCTGACCCGGACAATTGTATGAATCCGGCGAGTCCGGTTCCGACGGGTCCGACGGATTGGGGAGAACCGATGACAAGCGATGCGCTCGAACGTTTGCGGCGGATTCTGCCGCCGTCGCCGGCCAGCGCGGAGTGGGCGGCGCTGGACCTGCAGGGGGTGGCGGAGGCCGAGGCGGCGTTGGGGGTCCAACTGCCGCCGGACTACCTGGACTTCCTCGGGGTCTACGGCGCCGGGTTGCTTGATGACTCCCTGCTGATCGCGGCACCGGCGACGGCGCCCGGCCACCGGTACAGCACGAGTGTGGTGGAGATCACCGGGACGTTTCGGCGGGCTGCTGCCAAGCCGTACAGGGCCGAGATTCTGGGTGACGGTGACATGTATATCCACTGGGGTGTTGATGGCGGTGGCGACTTCTACTACCTGTGGCGCGTCGAGGGTGAGTCGAGCGCCGAGTGGCCGGTGTGCGTATACGACGACGAATTGACGGTGCTGCCGTACGGGATGGTGGAATTCCTGGCCAGAGCCTGTACCGGAGGCCTTCCCGGCGAGCTGCAGTGCAAGTTCCGCGGCAACGGCCACGAATTCCTGCACTGGCAGGACCAGTACCGCCGCGACGTCGAGCAGTACGGGTCCGGGTCATACATCCCCGGCTGAGCGACTCGCTTCCGCTCCGCCGACTTCACTGCACCTGACTATGAGGGTGGAACGCTGACGGCCCCCGTGGGTGTCGTCCCCCGCGAGGTGGGTCATTTGCTCACCTGGTCGACGCGGGTGCCGTCCAGCCAGGGTTGGGGGTCGGCCAGGAACGGGGTGTCGGCGAGGCGGTCGAGGTCTTCGAAGAAGGCTTTGGTGGTGCGGGCGGCCGCGGTGGTGGTGCCGACGGAGACGAATCCGGCTTGTTCGGCGTCGAGGCCGCGGGAGAGGGATTTGTCGGAGCCGAAGTAGACGGCGCGTTTGAGTTCGGCGACGACGACCGGGTTGCGGGCGGCCAGCCGGGCCGCGGTGGCCTGGGTTTCGGTGAGCAGGTCCTCGGCAGGCAGTACGCGGTTCACCAGGCCGAGACGCAGCGCTTGCTGGGCGGTGAACGGCGTGCCTTCGAGGGTGACCTCGATGGCTTTGGCGGCGCCGAGCAGACGGGTGAGGCGTTGGGTCGCGCCGCCGCCGGGAATGAGGTTGGCCAGCGTCTCGATCTGGCCCAAGCGCACGTGGTCGGCGTCGGCGGCGTAGCGCAGATCGCAGGCCAGCGCGATCTCGTGCCCGCCGCCGAGTGCGGGTCCGTTGATGGCGGCGAGGTAGGCGACGCCGGAGCGGTTCATCCGCAAGGTGGTGCGTTTCCAGCGGTAACCCCAGACCAGGCCCGCACCGAGACCGCCGCCGTGGCGTTCGACCAGATCGGTGGCGCCGGGAACGTGCAGGACGGCAGCGGCGGCGCGCAGGAACGGTGCGGCGGCGCGAGCGGGGACGAAGGGGCGTGGTTTCTCGATCATGCCGCCGAGGGCGGCGGGGTCGGCATGGGTGAGGAAGCGGCCGGGCAGTCCTCCGGTGAGCACGACCGCGCCCACGGTGTCGTCGATATCGACCGCGGCGGTGAGAAGGTCGAGGTCGCGGACGACCGCGGTGGTGACGAAGTTCCACGGGGGCGCGACCACACGCGCGGTGAGTACCCGCCCGGACTGGTCGAGTTGGATGGTTTCCAGGGGCAGGTCGGCGGCGGACATCGGCGGCTCCTTCGGTGCGCATGTCGGCGGTCGGGACGCGAGAACGGTTCCACGCGAACGCGTTTCGGAAGCGGTCCAGCGCGGTCGTGGACTACACCCTAATGTTGCGGATACACGGTGATGTTGCGGACCGGCGGGGCCGGTCCGCAACGTCGGTCAGGCCGTGGGCTTGTGGACGCGGGTGTCGTGGAATTCCAGGAATGCCGCGAGGGTCTGCTCGGGTGCCTCCAGTTGCGGGTAGTGGCCGATTCGCGACAGTTCCACGACATCGGGGTCGGTGATCAGTTCGCGGTAGCGGTGCACCATGTGGCCGCCGGAGACGGGATCGGACAGGCCGTCGACGAGCCGGACCGGGACCTGGGCCTGCTGCAGTGCGCCCACCCAGCGCTTGCGCTGCTTGCGGCGTTCGGCCATGTAGCGGATGAGTTTGTGGCCGTTGCTCTTGCCGTGCCTGCTGCACCACAGCAGCCAGAACTGGTGCAGTTCGATGTCGGTGGGTTTGGTGTCGGGCCCGAATACCGCGGCCAAGCTGTGGTGGAAGGTGCGTTCGCTGCCCAGGACGCCGATCAGCGGGCCGAGCGGGCTCGCCAGCAGCCGCTGCACCGGGCGGGGGCGGTGGGTTTCGGGGAACAAGCCGCCGTTGAGCAGGCACACCGATTCGATCACGAGGGATTCGTCGCCGGCGGCGCGGCGTTCGGCGTCGCGGGCCACAAGCTCTTGGGCGACGGTGTCGCCGTAGTCGTGGGCGAGGATGTGGTACCGGCTGATGCCCTGTTCCCGCAGCAGGTTCTCGTGGATGTCGGCTTGGTCGGTGATGCGGTAGTCGTAGTGGCGGGGTTTGGCCGACCAGCCGAAGCCGATCATGTCGGGGGCGATGACCCTGGCGAATCGTTCGCACAGGCCCGGCCAGATCCGATGCCAGTCCCAGGACGCGGTGGGAAATCCGTGGATGCACACCAGCGTCCCGTGGGTGCCTGCGCCTCCGTCGCGCCAGAAGATCTGGTGGCCGCGATGAGTGTGGCGTCGTCCGTTCGCCCGCCAGGACGCGAACTCCTCCATGTCTACCTCCTTGTCGTCGACAAGCATGGCGCGTGTGTGCGCCCGGGCACAGTAGTTCGGTCGGCCGTGCACGTGTCATCTACCGCGCGGGCCGATAGCCGATCGTGCGCTCTGCGAGAATTCCACCGTGCATGTCGCGATCGGCCTGGTTGTTCTCGTCGCGTCGGCGGCCGCGTTGGCGGCGCTGGCGCGACGGTTCGGGATCTCCGAACCGCTGGTATTGACGGTGGGCGGGGTGGCGGCGTCGTATCTGCCGTTCGTGCCGGAGATCCATTTGGAGCCGGAGATCATTCTGCTCGGTTTCCTGCCTCCTTTGCTGTATACCGCCGCGATCCGCACGTCGCTGGTGGATTTCCGGGCGAATGCGCGCACGATCGGGTTGTTGTCGGTGGGGTTGGTGTTGTTCACGACCTTCGCCGTGGCGGTGGTGGTGTGGTGGCTGCTGCCGGTGCCGTTCGCGGTCGCTGTCGCGCTGGGTGCGGTGGTGGCTCCGCCGGATGCGGTGGCCGCCACGGCGGTGGCGCGGCGGATCGGGATGCCGCGGCGGATCGTGACGATCCTGGAGGACGAGTCGCTGTTCAACGACGCGACCGCGCTGGTGGCGTTGCGGACGGCGCTGGCGGCGATGGTGGGCACGGTGTCGGTGTGGGCGGCCGGCGCCGATTTCGCGCTGGCGGCCGGTGGCGGCGCGGCGGTGGGAGTGGTGGTGGCCTATCTGCTGGCGATGCTGCGGCGGCGGATCACCGACCCGGTGATGGACACGACGTTGTCGTTCCTGGCGCCGTTCGCGGCGTATCTGCCCGCCGAGGGCATCCACGCCTCGGGGGTGATCGCGGTGGTCGTGTGCGGGATGATCCTCGGACACAACGCGCCGGTGTGGCAGAGCGCCGCGTCGCGGATCGCCGAGCGCATCAATTGGCGCACGATCCAGTTCATCCTGGAGAGCGCGGTGTTCGTGCTGATCGGGTTGCAGGTGCGCGGCATCGTGGAGGGTGCTTGGCACAGCGAGCTCGACCACGCGACCCTGCTGTGGTCGGCGGTGGCGGTGCTGGCCGCGACGATGCTGGCGCGTCCGGTCTGGGTGTTCGGGTCGTCGTTGTTGTCGCGCAGTCTCGGTGGTGGCGAGGCGGTGCCGGTGAGTCATCTGGTGGTGGTGTCGTGGGCGGGGATGCGCGGGGTGGTGACGTTGGCGGCGGTGCTGCTGCTGCCGCAGGACACTCCGTTGCTGGCTGTGCTGCGGCTGCTGGCGCTGGTGGTGGTGGCGGGAACGCTGCTGGTGCAAGGCACGTCGTTGCCGTGGCTGGTGCGGTGGCTGCGGTTGCGCGCGCCCAGTCGCGCCGAGGACGCGTTGCAGAAGGCCAACGTGTTGCAGCAGGCCACCGCGGCCGGTTTGGCCGCTCTCGAGCGGGAAGTCACGCCGGACACGCCGCCGGGGGTGGTGCAGACGTTGCGTGATCGCGTCCTGTGGAAGGCCAACGCCGCCTGGGAGCGGCTGGGGCGGGCGGAGTCGGAGCTGGTGACACCCACCGCGGAGTACCGGCGGCTGCGGTTGGCGATGTTGCAGGCCGAACGGGAAACCGTCTTGCGCGTACGGGATTCGGGCGCCGTCGACTACGAGATCCTGCAGCATGTGCTGGCGCAGTTGGATCTCGAGGAGTCGATCATCGATCGCTACGACGAGACCGAGGAAGAACGGGTCGAACCGCTGGCGGCGGCAGGGGCCGACGACGCTTGCGCGCATCTGCGGGACGCGCCGCTGGTGCGTGCGCACGGCGGGCCGGACGAATGCGGCGAATGTCTCGCGGAGGGACTGGCGTGGGTGCATCTGCGGATGTGCTTGTCGTGCGGGCACATCGCCTGCTGCGACTCTTCTCCGGGCAATCACGCGACCAAGCACTACGCCGCCAGCGGGCATCCGGTGATGCGTAGTGTGGAGCCGGGAGAGGCGTGGCGCTGGTGCTATGTCGACGAGCTGCTCGGTTAGCCGGAGCGGGTCAGCGCTGCGCGTGGGAGTAGATCAGGCGCGCGTATTCGGCCAGCAGCTGGTCCAGTGACAGGTTCTCCCCGCCCGCGGCGATCTGCTGGTAGCCGACGAGCATCGCCATGCCCAGTGAGGTGACCACGGCGGCGGTGTCGTCGTCGCCGACGACGCCCTTGATCGCTTTGTGCACGGTGCGCCTGCGGGATTCGTCGACGCGCTTGAGTGCGAGGTTGACCGATTCGTCGTTGGCCGCCCAGGCGCGGATGGCGGCTTCGGCGGAATGGTGCAGTCCGGCGGCGAGGTCGGACATGGCGCGGATGTCGTCATCGGGGTTGCCCTGGTTGAACGGCATGGTGCCCAGGATGCGCACTTGGCGGTTCTCCCAGTGTTCGAGCAGGGCGTCGACGAATCCTTGCCAACTGCCGAAGTGGTGGTAGAACGATCCGCTGGTGACGCCGAGCTGCCGGCACAGGACGCCGATGTTGAGACCTTTGAAGCCGAGTTCGGCGAGCACTTCCAAGCCGGTGTCGAAGTACTGCTCCTTGGTGACCACTCGTGACATACGCGCGCCGTTCTCTTCGTTCGGTCAGGGGGAGGGACCGAACAGTACCCCATCGTAGCGTCGGCTGGACCGACCTCGGGAAGTACCGATGCGTACGCCGAGAAGACGCTTCGGTACCTGTTACCTGCTGAAATATTTAGCGCGCGTGGGTGGATCGCGCGCGGAGCTGCTCAGCGAGGTGCCCGGCAGCGGCGTGCGGGCCGTACTCGCCGTCGGTCCCCCACCCCTTTGACTCCTGTTTTCACCCCTACCGGAAGGACCCCCGATGCCTACGCTCGACTACCACGACAAGATCGCCGTTCTCGACCTCGGCGGTGACGAGAACCGTTTCTCCCCCTCGAAATTGCTGCGTCGCAAGAATTTTCCTTCATTCCGTGGGTTGGTAATTCCTGATGGATTGCTGTGTCGCGCCTTTTACTCGACAACTCGTCGGCGTAATGCCGCACGGTGGGAGCGGGAATCTTTTCATCGGACCGGGTGATGGCCGAAGCCGGAAAGATGGCGATGAATCCCAGCTCGGCGAGTATCAGAGGTGGAAAACCGGCGGTCACCCCGTCCGGTGCCGGCCGGTTTCTGTTTATTCATTCCTCGTTCACGAGAAAGACGATCGCGTCATACACGCTGCTGACTTCGTGTTTTCTACCGAAAGGGAGCGATCGTGGAATTGCTGACAGTTCTCGCCGACCTCATGACCGCCGTGTTCCAAGCCGGTAGCGGTAGCGCGGCCTGACCCGCCCCGCCGCGGCGGTCGGTCCGCGACCCCATCGCCCGCCGCGGCGGGCAGCGCAATCCGCACGGCCGGAATCACCGATCCTGTTGCCGGAGAAGTGGTTCGGTCGTGCGCGGGCGAACCGGTCGTGGATCCGGAAACGGGCGAAAACGCCCCGCCGAGCACGGTCGGACACCTACGGTCTGGGAAAGCCGGGTGTACCGAACGGGGTTGTGCGATGACCGAACCGAACACGTCCTGCGCCGCGTTCCAGCACAGCGCCGCGATCGATCCGGACGCGGTGGCCGTCCGGTCCATCGGCGGCGAACAAACGCTCAGCTGGCGGGTGTACGCCGAAGAAGCGCGCGCGGTCGCGGCGGGCCTGGCCGCGCTGGGTGTCGGCCGCGGCGACACGGTGGCGTTGATGATGGGCAACCGGGTGGAGTTCTATCCCCTGGAAGTCGGCGCGCAGCACACCGGCGCGACCTCGTTCTCGGTGTACAACACCCTCTCGCCCGAACAACTGACCTACGTGTTCGCCAACGCGGGCAATCGGGTGGTGATCTGCGAGCAGCAGTACCTCGAGCGGATCCGTGCCTGCGGCACGCCGATCGAGACCATCGTCTGCATCGACGCCACGCCCGAGGGCACCGTGGGGCTCGATGAACTGAAAGCCATGGGCCGCCCCGATTTCGACTTCGAGGCGACCTGGCGGGCCGTGCGGCCCGACGACGTGCTCACCCTCGTCTACACCTCCGGCACCACCGGCGACCCCAAGGGCGTGGAGATCACCCACGCCAATCTGCTGGCCGAAGCGCGAGCGTTCCACGCGGTGCTGCCGGTGGAGTTCGGCGACCGGCAGACCTCCTACCTGCCCTCGGCGCACATGGCCGACCGGTTCTGCTCGCTGTATCTGCAGCAGGTGTACGGCACGCAGATCACCGTGGTGCCCGACCGGTCGCTGCTGCCGGCCGCGCTGGCCGACGTGCACCCCACCATCTGGGGCGCGGTGCCGCGGGTGTGGGAGAAACTGAAGGCCGCCATCGAGTTCTCCGTCGCCGCCGAACCCGACGACGCCCGCCGCGGTGCGCTGCGGTGGGCGCTGGACGTGGCGGCGCGCAAGGCCGACGCCCAGCTGCGCGGCGAACCGATCGATGACCAGCTGGCGGCCGAATGGGCGCGGGCCGACGAGCAGGTGCTGTCGGCGTTGCGCGCCGGAATCGGCCTGGACCGACTGAAGTGGGCGATGTCGGGCGCCGCGCCGATTCCACCGCAGACTCTCGGGTTCTTCTTCGGCATCGGCATCCCGATCTCGGAGATCTGGGGCATGTCCGAACTGACCTGCGTGGCCAGCGCCTGCTCGCCGGAGCAGACGCGGCTGGGTTCGGTGGGCCGGATGCTGCCGGGAATGCAGTGGCGGATCGCCGAGGACGGCGAATTCCTGGTGCGCGGGCCACTGGTGATGAAGGGCTACCGCAAACAGCCGCGGCAGACCGCCGAAGCGCTCGACCCGGACGGGTGGCTGCACACCGGCGACATCATGTCCGTCGACGCCGAGGGGTATCTGCGGGTGGTCGACCGCAAAAAAGAGCTGATCATCAACTCGGCGGGCAAGAACATGTCCCCGGCCAACATCGAGAACGCGATCAAGGCCGCGACGCCGCTGGTGGGCGCCATCGCCACCATCGGGGACGCGCGCCCATACAACACGGCGCTGATCGTCATCGACGCCGAGACCGCGGCACTGTATGCCGCCGAGCACGCGCTGCCGGATGCCTCGGCGGCGGCGTTGGCGGCCGAGGACGGGGTGATCTCCGCGATCGCGCGCGGCGTGGCGGCGGGCAACGCGACGTTGTCGCGGGTCGAGCAGATCAAACGGTTCACCGTGCTGCCGGTGTTCTGGGAGCCCGGCGGCGACGAGGTCACCTTGACGATGAAGTTGCGGCGCAAGCCGATCGCCGACAAGTACGCCGAGCAGATCGCACAGCTCTACGCCGAAGACCTCGCCGCGACCGTGCACGAACCCGACGGGCAGCGATCCCGCGCCGGCGGCGCGGACACGCTCACAGCTGGAAGGTGAGCCGCTGTGGGCGCACGTAGTCGGCCGGATCGTGCAGGGTGCGCAGTTCCGGTCGCCGTGGTGCGGAGATCCGTTCCAGTTCCGCGCGCAACGGTGCGTCGTAGGTCGCCGCGCTCGCGGTGAGTCCGGGCAGCCAGTTGTCGTGATGGCTCGGCACGAACAGCGCGGGGGTGAGGGCTTCGATGTAGGTGCGGGGATCGCGCAGCCCGTTGCTGATCTGGTTGTAGCCCTGCACCGCGCCGATCTGCACGTCGGTGGCCGGGAGCGCGGCGAGGGTGTCGAACACCTGCGGGGCGCGTTCGGTGAGCGGTCCGGTCGAGTCGTGCCACACCAGGCACAAGCCCGGCACCCGGAACTGGTACAGCAGCACCCCTCCTTCGGGGTCGCGCAGCCGCGGCACACCTTGCAGCAGACCGCTCAGTGTCGGCGGGTGGGTCAGCACGATGCCCGGTTGCGGGCGGGGAAAGAAGCGCGGTGATCCGCCGACGGGATCGGACGGGGTGCGTGCGGAATGCAGGTGCCGCACGACGCTCACCTCGACCGCGCCCACGGCGAAATCCTCCCGGGTGCCGATCGCGGTGCCCGCGTCACCGTGCACGGCGGTGGGGAACGCCGGATCGGCGACCTGTGCGGCGATGCTCGCGCAGTGCTCGGCGGTGCCGTGTACGACCGCGCCGCTGGCCTGGGCGATGCGTCCGGCGTCGGCGGCGTGGTCGAAGTGGCCGTGGCCGATGAAGATCGCCGCGGGCGCCAGGTCCACCAGGTCCTGCGGGGTGGCGGGGACGTAACCGGTGCTGGTGAGCCGGGGCACCCACGCGTCGAGCAGGAACACCGAACCGCCGATGGCCAGGGCGAAGGTGGTGCAGCCGACCCACGACAACACGACCCGGTCGGTGTGCAGGGCGCCGGTCTGCGGGTCGATGGTGTCGGCGCCGAAGAAGCGGGCGCGCGCGGCGATCGTGCGCGGGTCGGCGGGATCGGCCGCCGGCCGCAAGACGCCGGCGCTGAGGGAGGTCAGTTTGCCGCCGGGGCCGAACAGGCCGAGGCCGGGAAGCTTGCACACCCCCGTACCCCATCACGTGCGGGGGATGCGGGCAAGAGACCGGCTACAGGCGTACGCCCAGCAGGGCGTCGACGGCGGTGGCGATCAGCGCGGGCGCGTCGGTGTCCTGGCCGCCGTAGTCCAGTGCCTGGCGGGCCCAGTTGTCGAGCGCGTCGAGCGCCTTGGGGGTGTCCAGATCGTCGGCCAGGTGCTGGCGCAGGCGGGCGACGGTGTCGGTGGCCGACGGGCCGGCGGGCAGCGCGGTGGCTTCGCGCCACAGCTCCAAGCGCTGCTGCGCCCGCTCGAGCAGGGCGTCGGTCCACATCCGGTCTTGCCGGTAGTGGCCGGCCAGCAGGCCGAGGCGGATGGCGGACGGGTCGACGCCGCCGCGGCGCAGCGTGGACACCAGCACGAGGTTGCCGCGGGACTTCGACATCTTCTCCCCGTCCAGCCCGATCAGGCCGGCGTGCACGTAGTGGCGGGCGAAGCGGCGGCCGGCGATGAGCGACTCGGCGTGCGCGGCGGAGTATTCATGGTGGGGGTAGATCAGGTCACTGCCGCCGCCCTGGATGTCGAATTCCGGGCCGATGCGGTTCAACGCGATCGCCGAACACTCGATGTGCCAGCCGGGTCGGCCCGGGCCGAAGGGGGCGGGCCAGGACGGCTCGCCGGGCCGCGCCGAGCGCCACAGCAGCGCGTCGATGGTGTCGCGTTTACCGGGACGGTCCGGGTCGCCGCCGCGTTCGGCGAACAGCCGCTGCATGGTGGCGCGGTCGTAGCCGGATTCGTAACCGAACTGGTCGGTGGCGTCGGCGCGGAAGTAGATGTCGGGGTACTCGGCGTCGTCGACGACGTAGGCGGCGCCGGAAGCCAGCAGTTTCTGCACGAATTCGACGACCTCGTCGACGGATTCGACGGCGCCGACGTAGTCGCGGGGCGGCACGATCCGCAGCGCGGCCATGTCCTCACGGAACAGGTCGGTCTCCGCCGCGCCGAGGTCGCGCCAGTCCACGCCGTCGCGGGCGGCGCGTTCGAACAGCGGGTCGTCGACGTCGGTGACGTTCTGCACGTAGTGCACGTCGTGGCCCGCGTCGCGCCACAGCCGGTTGACCAGGTCGAAGGTCAGGTAGGTGGCGGCGTGCCCGAGGTGGGTGGCGTCGTAGGGGGTGATGCCGCAGACGTACATGGTGGCGGTGGGGCCGGGGGTGACCGGGCGCACCAGACGGTCGGCGGTGTCGTACAACCGCAACGGCGGTCCTGCTCCGGGGACGGTGGGGAGGGCGGTATCGGACCAGGACTGCATGCTTACGAGGGTAAAGGTGTGGTGGAGCTCATCGTTCCCCGGCCCGGTGGCCCTGGTCGTTCGTGTGGTCGGGCTGCCCGCCACGACCTGCGTCTTCCAGCAAATCGTGGGATGTCAATAATTACGGTTTCGCTGAATCAGCTGTCGGCGCCGCGGGTGGGATCGGTGACGGTGTTCGGGCCGATCGCGAACGTCCCGTCCAGTTCGGGGATGTCGGGATCGGTGTCGGCGAGCGCGAGCTGGGTGAATTCGCCGCGCGCGACGTCGAACTCGAGTTCGTGATAAGCGACCGTATCGCCCCAGTCCGCGGAAGGCAACGAGATGAACCGCATGGTGAACCGGCCGGAGTCCACCGAACCCTCGGTCATGACGTAGACGCCGAAGTGGTTCTCCCCCGCCGAGCTCAGCCAGTAGACGCCGTTGTCGTAGAGGTGCAGGTCGGTGTCGGGGTAGGGCTTCTTGTCGTAGAGGTGCACGTAGTGCAATGCGATGCGGTAGGTCGGCGCGCCGACGGCGACCCGCACGACCGGCGCCGCGCGATCGGGAGTGGAGTGGGGCATCGCGTCCTCCTCGTCGTCGCGCCGAGCGCTCGAAGCTTCAACTGTGCCAGGAAACCCCGCCCACGGCAGCGGTCGCGATCAGAACGCCGGCCACGGAATGGGCCGGGAGGTGCGCGGCAGCGGCATCACCGGGTCGTCGAGCACCTGTTGGGTGCGTTCGATCAACGCGTCGATCTCGGCGTCGGTGATGTGCTCGCCGAGGGTGTCGGCGAACGCGCCCGGCAACTGCTTGGCGAAGGCGGTGATGTCGGCGATCAGCCCGTCGTCGATGGGCTGCCCGGCCCAGCCCCACAGCACCGTGCGCAGTTTGTGGTCGGTGTGCAAGCAGATGCCGTGGTCGACGCCGTAGACCTGCCCGTCCACCCCTTCCAGCGCGTGCCCGCCCTTGCGGTCGGCGTTGTTGAGCAGGACGTCGAGCACCGCCATGCGCTGCAACCGCGGATCGTCGGCGTGGATCAGCGACACTTCGTTGCCGACGTCGTCCACCGCGCGCAGCACCTCGCGGAAGCCGTCGGGCACCGCGCCCGCCGGGCACAGGTCGATCAGGTCGAGGCGGTCGCCGCGGTCGGTGTGGTTGTCGGCGCCCACGACCCAGCGTTGCACCATGCCGGAACCGAAAGGGCCGTCGCGCAAGATGGTTTCGGGGATCACGCCCCAGCCGATCGCCTCGGAGATCAGATACGAGGCCACCTCGCGCCCGGCCAGGGTGCCGTCGGGGAAATCCCACAGCGGTCGTTCGCCGCGGATCGGTTTGTAGACCACCCGCAGGGGTGTCTCGCCGGTGGCGGTGTCGTTCACGTCGCAGACCAGGGTGACGTTGCTGGCGGTGCTCACCCGCCCGATCACGGTCAGTTCACCGTTGTGGAATCCGTCCCCGGCCTCGGCCACCGAATCACTCCTCCATTTCGGCCGCGCCGAAGATCTCACCGCGTTTGTAGCCGTTGGTGCGCACGCACATGTGCCCGCGCGCCGACAGCGGCTCACCGCACAGCGGGCACGGCGGGCGGCCCGCCGCGATCACCCGGGTGGAGCGCAGCGCGAATTCGCGGGCTTGGATCGGGGTGAGGAACACCCGCACCGCGTCGGGGCCCTCTTCGGTGTCGTCGAGGACCACCGACTCGTCGACCTCGGTCTCGGTGATCGCCAGCAGTTCCACCACCACCGCGCCCGCGTCGGCGTCCCAGCCCAGGCCCATGGTGCCGACACGGAACTCGGCGTCGATGGGGGTGACCAGCGGTGCGTTGTCGGCGACGTCCTCGGCCTGCGGGGGCACTTCGGCGCCGAAGCGGCGCGCGACCTCGTCCAGCAGCAGACCCATCCGGTCGGCGAGCACCTTGACCTGCTGCTTTTCCAGCAGCACGCTGACCACGCGCGGTTCCTGCACGGCCTGCAGATAGAACGCGCGATCGCCCGGCTCACCGACGGTCCCGGCGACGAAACGATCGGGGGTGCGGAATACATGGATTGCGCGTGACACATGCACCTCCTGATATGACCCTGATCGACTACCCGCGGCGCGGGGATCCCATACAACGACCGCTCGGTTGTTTACAAGGAATCTCGACGCTCCGCATTCCCATTATCCGCACTTGCGCTATTGCCGAGCTCGCCACCGGGGACTGGTCCGGAGACCTCGGGTCCCGGCGTCGACGACGACGCCGCCTGCTGTTGCCCGCCGGAGGCGGCGAGGGCCGACAGGTCGGCGCCGGTGTCGTTGAGCCGCCACACGTACGGTGCGGTCGGGGTGTAGCGCACGACGCTGAGCGAGGCCGGTTCGACGAGGATCCGCTGGAAGCCGTCGAGGTGGATGCCGAGGGCGTCGGCGAGCACCGACTTGATCACGTCGCCGTGCGTGCACGCCACCCACAGTGCGTCGCGGCCGTGCTGGGTGGTCAGGGCGTGGTCGTGTTCGCGGATCGCGGCGACCGCGCGGGCTTGTACTTGCGCCAGCCCTTCTCCGCCGGGGAACACCGCGCCGGAGGCGTGCCGTTGCACGACCTTCCACAGCGGTTCCTCCAGGAGTTCGGCGATGGGCCGCCCGGTCCACTCGCCGTAGTCCACCTCGACCAGCCGGTCGTCGAATACCGGTTCCAGCCCGAACTTTTCCGCCAGCGGCGCGACCGTGCGCTGGCAGCGCAGCAGCGGGGAGTGCACGATTCGTTCGATCGGCAGCCCGGCCAGTCGTTCGGCCACGGCCCTCGCCTGCTCCTCGCCGCGCTCGGTGAGCTCGACGCCGGTGCTGCGACCGGCCAGGGTGCGGGCGGTGTTCGAGGTCGACACACCGTGCCGCAACAGGATCACCGTCATGCGGTCAGCCTAGCGATCATGTCGCCGAGACCACCCCGCCCGCCAGCAGACCCAGGAGGATCGCGCCCAGCACGATGCGGTAGCCGACGAACCAGTACAGCGAGTGCCGTGCCACGAAACGCAGCAGCCACGCCACCGACGCGTAGCCGACCGCGAACGCCAGCACGGTGGCCACCAGCAGTTGCGGTCCGCTGGCGTTGAGGCCCTCACCAGCGGGTTCGAACGCGTCCGGCAGGCTGAACAGGCCCGAGGCGGTCACGGCCGGGATGGCCAGCAGGAACGAAAACCGTACGGCGGCTTCGCGCTCCAAGCCCAGGAACAGGCCCGCGGTGGAGGTGGCGCCCGAGCGCGAGACACCGGGGATCAGCGCCAGGCACTGCGCGAAACCCATGGCCAGCCCGTCACGGGTGGTCAGTTGCTCGATCGGGCGATCCTTGCGGCCGAAGTGTTCGCCGGCGGCGATGACCAGGGCGAAGAAGATCAGCATGAACGACACCAGCCACAGATTGCGGGCGCCGGTGCGGATCTCGTCTTTGAGCAAGAATCCCAGCACACCGATCGGGATGGTGGCGATGATCACATACCAGCCGATGCGGTAGTCGAGTTCGCGCTGGGCCTGTTCGTCGAAGACGCGTTTGTGGTCGGCGGTGATGACCGGAAGTCTCGTCGTGGGCTGATCGTGCAGCGGGATCTGCTGGCGACCGCGCGTGGTCAGTTGCTCGCGCAGACCCGCGAACCAGGCCAACAGGATCCGCCAGATGTCCTTGGCGAAGTACACCAGCACCGCGGCCTCGGTGCCCAGCTGGGTGACCGCGGTGAACGAGGCGCCCGCGTCGTCGCCGAAGAAGACCGACGAGACGATGCGCAGATGCGCCGAGGAGGAGATCGGCAGGAACTCCGTCAGTCCCTGCACCAGACCCAGCACCAAGGCCTGCACCCAGGTCATCGACTCGCCTACCACGAACCATCCTCCACTTCCGCGCGGAATACGCGTTGCTACCTGGGCATTGGTGCGGCGATCGGTCGCTTCTTCCTGACCACCGCGCCAATCACGCAGCGACAGTACAGTGTCGAGGCCACGGCGGCGTGCCCGGCCGTGGCGCTGCCGCCACCGCGCGGGTCACGGGGGTGCTCGCCGCACCCGAGCGCGACCCACTGTGCTGGTGGCCGCCCAGTCGCGTATCCACACTCTAGGCTTGGCGCCGTGACGAATGCGCGGACACGGTGATGGAACAGCGGACGGTGGGCCGCAGCGGCCTGCGGGTGTCGCGGATGGGCCTGGCGACCCATACCTGGGGTACGCACACCGACGCCGAGGACGCGGCGGGGCAACTGGTGGCGTTCGTCGAGGCGGGCGGCACTCTGGTGGACACCTCCCCCGCCTACGCGGGCGGGGCCGCGCAGCGGATCCTGGCCGAATTGCTCGGTGACCTGGTCTCCCGCGACGAGCTGGTGCTCAGCGGTTGCGCCGGGATCGCGCCGTGGGGATTCGCCGGGGCGGGGATTCCGGAGGCGGCGCAGGTCACGGTGGACACCTCGCGGCGGGCGCTGCTGCGGCAGCTGGACCGCACGCTGCTGGAGTTCGGCACCGACCATCTCGACATCTGGAATGTCGCGGTGTGGGATCCGCGGACGCCGTTGGAGGAGGTCGCCTCGACGTTGGAGCAGGTGGTGGGCTCGGGCCGGGTGCGTTACGCGGGGGTGCGCGGGTTCGGGGCCTGGCAGCTGGCCAGTCTGGCCGCGGTGGCGCCGCTGACCGCGGCGCAGACGCCGTATTCGCTGCTGGCGCGGGGGGCGGAGACCGATGTCGTGCCCGCCGCGCGGTTCCACGGTGTCGGGGTGATCGCCTCGGCGCCGTTGGCGGGCGGCATCCTCACCGGCAAGTATCGCGACGGTGTTCCCGCTGATTCGCGCGGCGCCGACGAGGCGACCGCGGCGGAGATCCGCAGTGGTCTCGACGACCGCGCCACCCGGGTGGTGGATGCGCTGGTGACCGCCGCGGACGGGTTGGGCACCTCGCCGCTGGCGGTGGCGCTGGCCTGGATCCGGGACCGGCCGGGTGTGGCGAGCATGATCGTCGGCGCCCGCGACATCGGGCAGCTCACCGGCGTGCTGGCCGCCGAGACCCTGGAGTTGCCGCGGGCGATCGCCGCGGCCTTGGACGACGTCAGTGCACGCGCGGAGTGACACAGATTAGCCTTGCCTGCATGAGCACTGCAGCGGCCAGGGGTGGGAGTCGGATCCGAACCGGATGGCGGCGCGCCCTGCCGATGTTGTTCGCGGTGAGCTTGCTGTCGGTGGTGGTCGCGTGTGGCAGCGACGCCGGGTCCTCGCACGGCGGGCACGGGCCGACGACGGCGACGCTGACCGATCTGGATCCGGTGCCGATCGGGCCGGAGCCCACGCCCACGCTGCCGGTGACGGTGCGTTCGTTCGACGGCGCCGAGGTGACCGTCACCGACGCCTCCCGCATCATCGCCGTGGATCGCTACGGCACCCTCGCCCAGATCGTGTACGCGCTCGGGCTGGGGCCCAAGCTGGTGGGCCGCAGCACCTCGGCGGCGTTTCCCGCGGTGCGGGATGTGCCGAACGTGGCCGGGGGCAACGGGTCGCTGAATGTGGAGTCGGTGCTGGCGATGCGGCCGTCGGTGTTCTTGACCGACACCACCAGCGCGGCGCCCGCGGTGCGTGAACAGTTGCGTGCGGCGGGGGTCACGGTCGTGTACTTCGATCCGGAGCGCACGATGGACGGGGTGGTGCCGCAGATCGAGGCGGTCGCGGGCGCGTTGGGGGTGCCGCAGCGGGGGCAGGCGCTGGCGCAGCGAACCCGCGACGAGATCGCCGCCGCGAGCGCCGCGGTGCCCGCGCAGGACCCGCAGCTGACCATCGCGTTCCTGTATCTGCGTTCCACCGCGATCACGATGCTCGCCGGCCCGGGGTCGGGTGCGGATGCGTTGATCGCGGCGCTGCGGGCGCGGGACGCGGGCGCGGTGGCCGGGGTGAAGGAGCCGTTCACGGCGATCACCAGTGAGGCCATGATCGGTGCGGCGCCGGATGTGCTGCTGGTGATGTCGGACGGGTTGAAGTCCGTCGGCGGTGTGGAGGGGCTGGAAAAGGTGCCGGGGATCGCGCAGACCCCGGCGGGCCGCGACCGGCGTGTGGTGGACATGTCGGATGCGGTGCTGCTGAGTTTCGGGCCGAACACCGGCCGGGTGATCGCGGCGTTGAGCGCGGCGGTGTACGGCACCGGGCACGCATGAGCGTCTCGGAGACGGATACCGCGCGGCCGCCGGTGCCGCCGCTGCCGAAGTCGCGGGGCCGTTCGCGGGTGCTGCTGGTGTTCGCGGTGGCGGTGGCCGGGCTGGTCGCGCTGGCGGTGGCGTCGGCGGCGATCGGTCAGGTGCCGACGACGCCCGCCGAGGTCGCGGGCAGCGTGTTGCACCGGATCGGGCTGGATGTCGGGCCGATGCCCGCGCATCCTGCTGGTGAGGTGACGTTGTGGCAGGTGCGGTTCCCGCGGGTGGTGCTGGCGATGCTGGTCGGTGCGGCGCTGGCGACAGCGGGTGCGTTGTTGCAGGGTGTGTTCGCCAATCCGCTGGCCGAGCCGGGCGTGATCGGGGTGTCGGCGGGGGCCGCGGTCGGTGCGGGCACGGTCATCGTGGTGGGTGGGGCGTTCGTGGCGGCGTGGTCGGTGGCCGCGGCGGCGTTCGTGGCGGGGCTGGCGACCACGTTGCTGGTGTATCTGCTGGCGCGCTCGGGTGGCCGCACCGAGGTCGTCACGCTGGTGTTGACCGGGGTCGCGATCAACGCGTTCGCGGGCGGATTGATCGCGCTGCTGCTGTTCGTGGCCTCCCCCGCCGCGCGCGATCAGATCGTGTTCTGGCAACTGGGGTCGCTCAACGGGGCCACCTGGGAGTCGGTGGGTGTGGTCGCGCCGCTGGCTGCGGTCGGGGTGGCGGCGGCGGTGCTGCTGGCGCCGCGGCTGGATCTGTTGGCGCTCGGAGAGTCGGCGGCCCGCCATCTGGGTGTCGACGTGGAGCGGTTGCGGCGCAACGTGATCGTGGTGGTGGCGATCCTGGCCACCGCCGGTGTCGCGTTCACCGGCATCATCTTGTTCGTCGGTCTGATCGTGCCGCATCTGGTGCGGATGCTGGTCGGTCCTGCCCACCGGATCCTGATCCCGCTCAGCGCCGTCGTCGGCGCGGTGGTGTTGCTGGCCGCCGACGTCGCCGCCCGCTCCCTCGTCGACAACGCCGACCTCCCCCTGGGCATGCTGACCTCCCTCATCGGCGGCCCGGTCTTCTTCTACCTGCTGCGCCGCACCCGCGCCCGGGCCGGAGGCTGGGCATGAGCGGGCCGCGCCGAGTGGCACATGGCCGCGGCGAACGCCGAGAAGACCTCTCGATGGTGTGCCACTCGACGGGAGATGCGGGGTGAAGGTGCGGGTTGTGCACGAGGTGCCGGGGTGGCCGCGGCGGGGGGATGTGACGGTGCGGGCGGCGGGGGTGAGCGTGGAGCGGCGCGGGGGCGGGCAGGCGCGGCAGGTGCTCGACGGTGTGGATTTCGAGGCGGTGGCGGGGCAGGTCGTCGCTCTCGTCGGGCCCAACGGGGCCGGTAAGTCGACGTTGCTGGCCGCGTTGGCCGGGGAGTTGGCGCCGAGTGCGGGGACGGTGGAGCTCGACGGGCAGCCGTTGGCACACTGGACGACGTTGGACATGGCCCGGCGGCGGGCGGTGTTGCCGCAGACCCACACCGTCGGGTTCCCCTTCACCGCGCGGGAAGTGGTGGCGATGGGCCGCGCGCCGTGGGTGCGCACCGAACGCCGCGAACACGACGAGAAACAGATCGCCGCCGCGATGGCCGCCACCGATGTCGCTCATCTGGCCACGCGATCGTTCCCGACCCTGTCCGGTGGTGAACGCGCCCGGGTGGCGTTGGCGCGTGTGCTGGCGCAGGACACCGCCACCCTGCTGCTGGACGAGCCGACCGCCGCGCTGGACCTCGGCCACCAAGAGGCCGTGCTGCGTCTGGCCGCCGAGCGCGCCGACGACGGCGCCGCGGTCGTGGTCGTCTTGCACGATCTGGGTGTCGCGGCCGCTTACGCCGACCGCGTCGCGGTCCTGGACTCAGGTCGCATCGCCGCCGACGGTCCACCCCGTGACGTGCTCACCACCGAACTGCTCACGCGGGTCTACCAGCACCCGGTCGAAGTGCTCGACCACCCGGTCACCGGGGCACAACTGGTGCTGCCGGTGCGCCGCTGAGCGCAGCGGCGACACCGCCTGCCGGGGGTGCGGTCAGGGATCGTGTCCTCGGGTACGCGAACCGAGACCACCGCTGTCGCAGTGCTCATGTCGCCAGGAAGGTTCTGATGGCTTCGTCGCTGGAGAGGTGGTTGGCACTGATGGTGACGTCGATCGTCGGGTAGTTTCTGCGCACGGCCTCGGCGATGCCGGTGAGTCGATCGGCGACTACTGCGGGGTCGCGCAACGAATCCTGCCCAAGGCCGTCGAAGCCGGGGAACCCGTCGGCGACCAGGTTTACCTCGGGGTTGGTGATGATGTCGTCGTAGGTTTGGAATTCCACGCTGACGATCTTGGATGTGTCGACGCGGCCCGGGGTCGTGAATACGCGGTCGCTGACTCCCTCGACGTAATCGGCCGCCGAATGCCCTTCCGCGGCCATCGGATTCACACGGATACGGGTGGCGTCGATACCCAATACCATGCCCGCGGGATGGAACCGCATCGTGCCGTCACGGACATCGGTCCAGCTCGTGATCGTTCCGTACACGCCGGCGATATCGGGGCCGTCGGTCAGGTAGACAACGTCTCCGGCGGTGCTGTGCGACGCTGTGCGGATATGGCCTTCCTCTGCTGCGGCTTCTGGTCCACGGAAAGCTCGGGGAAAAACTTGGTCGACCTGCCACAGGCGTGCTCCGTTGTAGAAACGATCCGGCGGCGCGGAACCGGGTTCGGGCAGCGGACGCGGGAACGACGGGTCGCCGGTATCGAAAGCATGGCGAAAACCTCTGTCGGCGTCGGAAAACACTCGGGCTGCCGCCGCGGCTTCACCAGCGACGGGCCTGACGCCGTGTTCGGCATCAGCTCTGGCCAATCTCCTGATCTCGTTGCTCAAGTGCTGGGCGAATCGGGCATACGCCCGTGCGATCACCTCGGATCTGGTCAGCAAGTCAACGCCCTCGGCTCGATCACCGCAGCTTCCTCGTCTTCTCCCGGCATCGTCGCCGACGTCCGTGTGGTCCTGTGTTCGCGACCGTCAGCCGTGCCGGGGATACAGCCGGGTCGAGCCCGAAGCCGCCGTCAGGGAGACCTTGTCGTCGCGTCCCGGAGGCCGCGGGCGGCGGGGTCGTCACCGACCGCTCGTGCGGGCGGGACCGAGCGGGCGAGCCGGTCGAGTTCCGGTGCCACGAGAGCGTCCTCGGCGCGGGCCGCCGCGCGCGTCCGGTCCGGCCCGGGACGCTGACGGTTGGTGCCTGTCGATCCGTGGACGGGACAGCTGCGTTGCCCGGTGCTGCCGAGCTCACCCGACCGGTCGCGCTGAGCGGTGAGATCCTTTGTGCCCGTGCAACAGCGGGCGTAGCCGATCAACGTGCCGGACATGCCCGAAAGCGTAGACGATTGCCGGTGTCCTACCGCCAGATCAGTTTCAGCACCGCGGGTGTCAGCAGCATGCGGATGACGGTGGCGTCCAGGATCAGGGCGGCGATCATGCCGTAGGCGATGTATTTCATCAGCACCAGATCCGAGAACCCGAACGCACCGGTGACCACGATGAGGATCGCGGCGGCGGAGGTGATCACGCCGCCGGTGTGGGCGATGCCGTAGCGGATGGCCTCGGGGGCGTCCGCGCCGGCGGCACGCGCTTCCGACACCCGCGACAGCAGGAATACCTCGTAGTCGGTGGACAGCCCGAACACCACCGTCACGATCAGCGCCAGCACCGCGAACATCAGCGGTCCTGGCGTGAACTGGAAGATCCCCGCGCCGTGCCCCTCGACGAACATCCAGGTCAGCATGCCGAGGGTGGACACGAGGCTGAGCGCGCTCATGGCCACCGCTTTCAGGGCGAGCACCAGCGAGCGGAACGCCGCGTACATCAGCGCCAGCGCCGCGGCGACCAGGATGGCCAGCAGTACCGGCAGGCCGTCGAGCAGGCCGTTGATGCTGTCGCGTTCCAGGGCCGGCACGCCCGCGACCATCACCTGCGTGCCGGGCGGTTCGGGAATGGCGCGCAGTGCGGCGATCACCTGGTCGGCGTCGCGTTTGTCGGTCAGCCCGGCGGCGAGCACGTTGATGCCGTCCTTGGTGGGTGCGGCGGGTTCGAAGCGTCCGGTCAGGCCGGGGATCTGGTTGGCGGCGTAGCGGATGTCGCTCAACTGCTGTGGGTCGGCGCCGACCACCACCAGTTTCAGTGGCTCGGTGCGGAAGCTGGGAAACACGGCGTCGAAACGTTCCTGCGCCACTCGCGCCGGGTTGTCGTCGGACAGATAGCGTTCGCTCAGGCCGCCGAATTCGATGTGACGTATCGGGATGCTCAACGCCAGCAGGGCCAGCACGATCGGTACGGCCACCGCCAGGGGGCGGCGCATCGCCCACAGCGCCAGGCGAGAGAAGAAGCCGGCGTCGATCTGGGCCTCGGTCTTGCTGCGGGAGAAGCGTTTCCAGCCCAGGAAGTCGATGCGGCGCCCGACGATGCTCAACGCCGCGGGCAGCGCGGTCACCGACAGCAGCGCCGCCAGCAGCACCGAGCTGATACCGCCCAGCGGCACCGAGCGCAGCACCCCGTTGGGGAAGATGAACAGCGCCCCGAGGCTGAGGGCGATGATCGCGGCGGAGAACAGCACGGTGCGCCCGGCGGTGGCGACGGTGCGGGCGGTGGCCTCTTCGACGGTGTGGCCCGCGGCGAGTTCCTCGCGGAAGCGGGTGACGGTGAACAGTCCGTAGTCGATCGCCAAGCCCAGGCTGACCAGGGTCATCACGGCGCTGGCGAAGACGTTGACGTCGAGGTGGTCGGTCAGCGCCCGCAGCGCGCCCTGGGTGCCCAGGATGGTCATGCCGCCGATGAGCACCGGCAGCAGCGCGCCGATCACGCCGCCGAACACGAAATACAGCAGGATCGCCACCAACGGCAGGGCGATCATCTCCGCGCGTTTGATGTCGCGTTGCATGCCGGTGTTGATGCCTTCGACGATCGGCTGCAATCCGGCCAGTTGCACGGTCGTGCCGCCCGGGCCGCCGCCCGCGTGTCCGGCGCCGAGATGGTCTTCGATCGCGGCGTAGTTCTGCACCGTCGCGGTGCCCGAACCGCGCAGGCCGACGCTGGCGAAGGCGTGGGTGTGCGTGGCGTCGGTGGCCTGGGCGGAGAACGGGCTGTCCCAGTAGCTGTCGATCTTCTGGATGCGGTCGGGGTAGGCGGCCAGCAATCCGGCCAGGTGCTGGGTGACCGGGCCGCGGACGGCCGGGTCGTCGACGGTGGCGCCGTCGGGTGCGGTGTAGAGCAGGATCAGGTCGCTGTCGGTGTCGCGGCCGAAGGTGCGGTCGGCCAGTTCGGCCGCGGCCACCGATTCGCTGCTCTCGTCGAACCAGCCCTCCTGGGTCAGCCGCCCGGCCAGGTCGCGGCCGTACCAGCCGGAGACCAGCACGAACAGTACGAACAGGGCGAGAACGAGGTAGCGGTTGCGGTGGACCCACCGCCCCCACCGCAGTGATCCGGAACGGCGCATCGCGTCGCGGGTCAGCCGCAGGCCGGGGTACGGTAGTCGGCCGAGCGCAGGATGCCGCACAGGTCGGTGCGCGAGATCTTCCACTTGCCGTCGACGAGCACGAAGTGCACGACGGTGGTGCGGACCGCGGCGCCGGTGCCGTCCTTGTCCAGCCGCATGGTGGCGGTCAGGGTGCCGTCGTGGTTGTCGAACACCGGATCGGTGACGCCGTAGACGGCGCGCGGGTTGTCCTGCAGCGCCTTGTACATGTCGGGGATGGCCTGGCGGAAGGATTCCCCGTCCTCGATGAGGGCGGTGCGTTCGCTGTCGGGCAGCGCCGGGTCCAGTGCCCGCTTGATCTGGGCGTCCAGGTCGGCGGCGGTGGGCAGCGGCGGGTGGGCGGCACGGGAGGACACGGCGATCGAGGACGACAGCGACGCGTTCGCCGAGGACCGGGCGGCGTCGACGGCGGCCTCGTCGGTTCCGGTGTCGCACGCGGCGAGGACCGCCGTCAGCAGCAGACCGGCGGCGGTGAGCGCGGCGCGGGCGAGTGGTGTGTGGGTCATCACTTCCTACATACCTTCGATGACGGAGCTGATCCGTCCCAGCAGGGCACGCACGGTCGTGACGTCCCGTCCCGCGGCGGCCTCGATCGTCGCGGTGTCGGGGATCATATCCCGCACCAGGGCGGCGACACTGCGCTCGTCGTCGAGGTCGATGTCGGTGACCGTGGCGTCGGCGGTGGCGAGCACGTCCTCCGGGCCGGGGACGGCATCGCCCAGATCGCGGCGGTAGATCTCCAGTGTCAGGGTGGCGCGGACCGTGCGGAACGCGAAGGGGTGGCCCTCGGCGGTGGTCCCGAAGCCGTGCGTGTGGGGGCCTACGGTGATGTCGTCGATGACAAATCCCGACGTATGGTCGGCTTTCAACCCGGATCTCCCTGTATCGGACAGTGTGGTCTCCACCGTAGCCGCCGCCGACGACATTCCGCTCGAGCCGCCACCCCGGTCGGTCGGTTGGTTGCCGCATCATGGTCAGATGGTGAGGTTGCGGAAAATTCGTCGGTAGAAGGAGTTCGGTGGATGCGTCCTCGCGGCTCGCTCGTCTCGGTGTTCGCGGGTGCGGCGGTGCTGGTGTTGCTGGCCGGCTGCTCCTCCGGCTCGGGCGGCCCTGATCTGCCGACAAGGGAACCGGCCACCCCCGCGGTCGCGCCTGCGGTGACGACGCCGCCGGTCGGGCGGGTGCTGCCCGCCGGTCCGCTGGCCGAGCTGCAAGCCGATTCCGGCGGCGGGTTGCTGGCCGGTCTGGACGGTTCGGTCCTCACCGTGCTCGATCCCGCCGCCGCCGCGCCGGTGGTGCGCACGGTGACGTTGCCCGATCGCGCGGGCGGTCTCACGCCGGGCAAGCCGGGTGAGATGCTGGCGGCCGCACCGGGGCGGGTGCTGCGGGTGGACCTCGCCTCCGGGGCGGTGTCCGCGGTGGCCGTCGACGGCGATGTGCGGTCGGTACGCGCACGCCCCGACGGCGGGTTGCTGGTCGGGACCGCCGACGGCCGGGTGCTGGACCTGGCACCCGACGGTGCGGTGACCCGCACGGTGTCCGGGCTCGTCTCCGCCGACGTGCTGGCCGAAGCCGGCGGGAACCTGACCGTGCTCGACCGGCATCAGACCGCCATTTTCGAACTCGACCCGGGCGAACAGCGCCCCGGATTGGCGCTGCGCGCCGGTGACGGGGCCACGCAGTTGATCGGCGACACGCGCGGACGGTTCGTGGTCACCGACACCGCGGGCGGCGAACTGCTGGTCTACACCGCGGGACCACTCGTGTTGCGGCAGCGTTTCCCGGTAGGATCTTCGCCTTACGCACTTGCCTACGACCAGCGGTCGGACACCGTGTGGGTGACGTGCACGCAGCGCAACGAGGTCGTCGGATTCGACCTGTCGACTGGTATACCGAAGGAAGTGGGCCGCTACGCCACCGTCAGGCAACCGAACTCGGTGGCTGTCGAGCAACGCACCGGTGATCTGTTCGTGGGGTCCGCGACCGGCGACGGTCTGCAACGGATCGGTGCGGACGATCGGAAGAGAGGGCACTGATGGCTCGGACACCACACGCGGACGAGGATTCCGCGGCATCTACCGAACCGGCAGCACATCGGGGGCGCGGGCGCGCACTGCCCGCGGGCTGGGAAACCACCAGCGACGACTACGAGTACGTGCCGTTGCGGCTGCCGCCGGATGTCACGCGGGTGACCGCGTCCATGCGGCTGGCGATCCAGGCGGAGTTCGGCGGTTGGGAACTCTCGCGGGTGCGCGCCTACACCGACGGCAGCAGGCGGGTGCTGCTGCGGCGGCGAAAATCCGCACTACTACCCCAGCCCGAACCCGGAATGTGAGCCGATGTACGCCCTGCTACTCCGACTGATGTTCCTGGTCGCGCCGGAACGCATCCACCACCTGGTCTTCGCGGTCATGCGGCTGGCCGCCTGGCTCGCGCCGCTGCGCTGGGCGATGAGCAAGGTCCTCGTCAGCCGCGATCCGATCCTGCGCGCCGAGGCGTTCGGGGTCGAGTTCCCCGCGCCGCTGGGCCTGGCCGCCGGTTTCGACAAGAACGCCGACGGTGTGGATGCCTGGGCGCCGCTGGGGTTCGGTTTCGCCGAGATCGGCACCGTGACCGCGCAGCCGCAGCCGGGCAATCCGGCGCCGCGGCTGTTCCGGCTGCCCGCCGACCGCGCTCTGATCAATCGGATGGGGTTCAACAATCACGGCGCCGCCGCGGCCGCCGAACGGCTGCGTGCCCGGCGTGGTGGGGTGCCGATCGGCGCGAACATCGGCAAGACGAAGATCGTGGCGCCCGAGGCCGCGGCCGCGGACTACGCCGCCAGCGCCGCGCTGCTGGGGCCGCTGGCCGATTTCGTCGTGGTCAACGTCAGCTCCCCCAACACGCCGGGCCTGCGGGATCTGCAGGCGGTGGAATCGCTGCGGCCGCTGCTGCGGGCGGTGCTGGACAGTGTGCGGGTGCCGGTGCTGGTGAAGATCGCGCCGGATCTGTCCGACGAGGACATCGACGCGGTCGCCGATCTGGCCGTGGAACTCGGCTTGGCGGGGATCGTGGCCACCAACACCACCATCCGCCGGGACGGTCTGCGCACCGACGCGGCGCAGGTGGCCGCCATGGGGGCGGGTGGCTTGTCCGGTCCGCCGGTCGCCGACCGTTCGCTCGAGGTGCTGCGGCGGCTGTACCGGCGGGTGGGTGATCGGCTGGTGCTGATCTCGGTCGGAGGTATCGAAACGGTCGACCAGGCGTGGGAACGCATCCTGGCCGGGGCGACGTTGTTGCAGGGCTACACCGGTTTCATCTACGGCGGCCCGTTCTGGATGCGCAGGATCCATCGTGGGCTGGCGCAGCGGTTGCGTGCCGGGGGCTATCGCAGCATCGGTGAGGCCGTCGGCGCGGAGCACAAAGCCCACGCCTGAATCAGGTGGTCAGCCGAGCACGAACGGTGGTTCGGCAGTGCGGGTGCGCACTCGCCGGGATCGTGGTCGATGCCCCGGCGGTGCCGGATCTCCCTTCGGCCGCAATTGCTGGCCCAGCCGAGCGGCCATTCGCTTGGCGAGCAGGATCACCGCGTGGTCGCGCAAGATGCCCAATTGGTCGGCATAGGCCTCGACGCGGGCCTGGGTCATGCGGTCGTGCACGACGTGCGGGTCGCTGAGCAGTTCGTCCAAAGACATCCCGGCCAGTGCCTGGCCCCGGGTCAGCCGCCGGTCCGGTAGCCAGCTCAGCCGCCAGCTGTCGGTCGCGTCGGTGTCGCGGTAGGCCGATTCCGGGGTTATGTCACTGGTCATCGTCCATTCGGTGGTGTGTATGGTCATCGCGGTCTCCGGTGCAACAGGTGGAGTGAGGCCGGCTCCAGGGTGCTGAGTTCGATGATCACGAATGCCTCCTGTCGTGCATCCGCTGGTGCGGCGCGGTGCAGGCGCCGCATCGTGTGTTCCGCCGGTCCGGCGGGCGCGGTGGGTGTGCCCGGGCCGGAGAAGTCCGCTGCCGGGCCGGGTGGTCCAGGGGATGGCTCGCTGCTGTGCGGCGGCCGGGGGCACCGCGGTATCGGGCGAGTCGGTGCGCGTCGCGCGCCGAGGGTGGCGTGCGAGGCTGGATCGGCGCGGTGGCAGGCGCCACGGCTGTGGGATTCGGGAAACGGAGTGGGTAGCGGCCGTCGGGCCGGGAGGCCGGGGGCGCTACGGCGTGTGGTCGGCGTACCGGTGTGCCGCCGCGAGGCGGGTGCTGACCGGTGCGTTGCCGCGGAGAGTGTCCGGCGGCTGGTTCAGTCCCTCACCTGCTTGGGCACCAGCTCGGTATCGGATCCGCCGGAGCGGTGTTGCCGTCGCCGTCGCGGCTGCCGTATCTGAAGAATCATTCTCATCACCAGCCCTCCCGATGTGCCTGGTGGTGCGATGGGGATCGCCACATACAGTGTGGCATTTGCCGTTCCCCGCGCGCAATTGCCGTTGTAATTTGGTAATTGACAATTTGCCCGCTGGCTAAACCCGATTTGCGTGGCCAACATGCGCGCGACGGCCCGGTGTCGCGCCGATAGAGGAGGGTGGCATCGCCATGGTCCCGCAGGATTCGGGAATGGTTGCCGTTCGCAATATCCTCACCCGCTTGTGCAAACGCTCCGGCCTGAGCTCGGATCGTTTGCGCAGCACCGAGATCGACGTACTGCCCCTGCTGGATCTGCTGGCCGTGCGGCAGTACGCCCGGCGTGCGGGCGTCGACCGGGAAGAGGCGGTGCTGCCGCTGGTGCGCGAACTGGCGCTGCGCTTGGACCCCACCCACCGGCTCGTCGTCGACGCGGAACTGTCACTGGGGCTGCTGCGCGAAAACCCGCCTGCCGGAGTGGATCCCGGCCAGCTCTACGCGCCGGACCTGGGTGAGCGGCGCGAATATCTCGCCGAGCGGTGGGCGGTGTTGCACGAATCCCTTGGGGCGCAACCGATTCCCGGCACACTGACGGTGCGCTCACTGCGTGGCGCTCCCGAGCGCCGGGCGTTCACCGAACTGGCCGCGCAACTGGCCACGGCATCGGTGTTCGACGGCGCGCACGTCGTCGACTTCGGTGCCGCGACGGAAACCGCTGCGGCCGAAACCGTTCCGGTGGACGACCGCAGTGTGGTCACGGTGATCGGCGACGCGGTCATCGACCACATGTACGTGGTCGACCGTATCCCCGGCTCCGGCGCGACCGCGCGCGGCAGCTACCGGGAGCATCCCGGCGGCAAGGGCCTCACCCGCGCCGTGGCCGCGGCCCGGCTGGGGCTGCGGGTGCGGTTGATCTCGGCGGTCGGCGACGACGACGCGGGCGATCGCATCCTGGAATACCTGCGCAGCGAACGCGTCGAGACCGAACTCGTCAAAGTGGTGCCTTTCGCCCCGACGCCCGTGACCGCGGTGATCGTGGCCCGTACCGGCGCGGCGAGCACGATCGGCTGCAAGGACGAGCGAATCCGGTTGAGCGCGCAGGAATTGCGCACCGACGCGATCCGTTCGGCGATCGCCACCGCGGACGCGGTGCTGCTGACGTTCGAGCAACCCACCGGCGTCATCGAGCAGATCATGGGGCAGCTGCGCGAACTGCCGCGGCGGCCGCTGGTGGTGGTGCATCCGGCGCCGCGATTGGAACGCCCGCAGTACCTGTATCAGCATCTCGGGGCGGTGGACTACCTCGTCGGCGGCGACAAGGACCTGCAAGCGCTGGCGATGGCCGGCGATGACGCGACCCGGTGTGGCGAGCCGACCGCCACACGGCTGCGCGCGCTCGGCGTCGGCGCGGTCTGCGCGATCCAGGATTTCCGGTGCGAGGTGTGGTCGGACCAGGTCAGCGACCGATTCCAGCCGTTCCCGACGGCGCTGGAGGACTCGGTGGGCGCTCACGCTGCCTTCTCCGCCGCCCTGGTATATCGTCTCGTTTCGACGCGCCGCCCCGCCGAACGCAACGACTACGTCTGGGCGACCGCCGCAATGGTGGCGACGCAATCGATCGGGGATGTCCCCGGGGCAATGCCACTGGTGAGTGAGGTCGAGCGAATTTACAAACTCGCTACGGAGGAGCATTGACCAACGTTGTGGATCCTGCCGACACCGAGCATCGGTTCCGTCGCAACGGGCAAGATCTGCGAGTTCGGGTGGTGGAGTTGACCGGGGAGGGCGAGAAGGGGCACCTGCTGCTGTTCGGCGCGGTCGCCGACGGCTGCCTGGTGCGGGTGCACTCGCGCTGCCTCTACGGAGAGGCGCTGCGGTCGCAGGACTGCGACTGCGGGCCGGAACTGGACAAGGCGCTGGATCTCATCCAGGCCGCGGGCTCGGGCGTGCTGGTCTACCTGGAACAGGAGGGCCGCGGCGCGGGCCTGATCGCCAAAGCGCTGGGCTACCGGGAAAGCGAGCGCTCGGGCGCGGATACCTTCTCCAGCTACGAAGCCCTCGGCTACCCCGCCGACGGGCGCACCTACGTGGCCACCGCTCGCGCGCTGGCCGAACTCGGACTGCGTTCGGTGCAACTGTTGACCAACAATCCCGCCAAGGTCGAGGCCCTGCGGCAGGAAGGGTTGCGGGTCACCCCCGTGCCGTTGCGTACCCGGGCGCTGAGCGAACGCGCCCGCGAGTACCTCGAGGCCAAGCGCACCCGGCGCAAGCACTGGATCCCGACCGACTCCGCGCCGTGGGCGTTCGACGAGCACGACAGCGATCCCACCGGCGAACCTCGGGGGGCTGTGGACGCGGTCGTGCTCGCACCCGGTGAGAACGTCCGTCCGCGTCCAGGGCCCGGCGCCGCGCCGGATCTGATCGGTGCCTGAAGGATTGTTGAAGTTTGCCCCACCCGGCTTCCCGCCTGTGGCTACCATGAGTGAGCCGCGCCACATGTGGCGCGCCGACTCGTAGGACCGACAGCGCCTTCGTCGCGCTGTGTCACGGCTTCGAGTCCTGGATCGGGCGTCGGCGCAGACCGGCGCCCGGTTCACGCCAGCGCTATCGGGAACAGGGATATGACGACAACAGAAATCGGATACGCGCATCAGTCGGGCAAAACGGTGTACACCGTTCCCGCCGCATTCCAGGAGACCGCGCGGCTGCGCCCCGACCAGATCGCCTTGCGCAAGGTGGGCGGCACCCAGCAGTACACCTGGCGCGAGTACGCCGAACGGGTGCGTTCGATCGCCGCGGGCCTGGCCGGGCTCGGCGTCGGCCACGGCGACACCGTCGGCATCATGCTCACCAACCGCCCCGAGTTCAATCTCGTCGACACCGCCGCCCTGCATCTGGGCGCCACCCCGTTCTCCGTCTACAACACCAGCTCCCCCGAGCAGATCACCCACCTGTTCACCAACGCGGGCAACAAAATCGTTGTGACAGAACAGGTCTTCCTCGACCGGATCACCGCCTCCGGCGTGCCGGTCGACCACATCATCCTGGTCGACGGCCCCGCCGAGGGCACCGTCACCCTGGAAGAGGTGGAGGCCGCGCCCGCCGCCGACTTCGATTTCGACGCCGCCTGGCAGGCCGTCGGCGCCGACGATTTGGCCACCCTGATCTACACCTCCGGCACCACCGGACCGTCCAAGGGCGTGGAGATCACCCACCGCAACGTGCTCGCCCAGATCATCGTCCTGGTCAGTGGCCCGCTGCAGGTCGGCCTGGACGACCGGGTGGTGTCCTACCTGCCCGCCGCGCACGTCGCCGACCGGATCTCCGCCCACGCGCTCAACCTGCTCACCGGCATCCAGATCACCACTGTCCCCGACCCGCGCGAAGTCGCCGCCGCACTGCCCGACGCGCGCCCGACCACCTTCTTCGGCGTCCCGCGCGTCTGGCAGAAGATCAAGGCCGGTGTCGAGGGCAAACTCGCCGAGGAACCGAGCCCGGTCAAGAAAGCGCTGGCCAACTGGGCGATCAGCACCGGAATCGCCGCCGCACGCGCCGATCTGGCGGGCAAAGGACGCAGTCCCCTGCTGAGCGCGCAGCATCGGATCGCCGAGACGATGGTGCTGTCCAAGCTGCGCCACGCCTTGGGCCTGGATCACCTGAAAGTCGCCTCCTCCGGCGCCGCGCCCATCCCGCCGGAGACCCTGGAGTACTTCCTGGGCCTCGGCTTCACCGTCAGCGAGGTGTGGGGCATGTCGGAAACCACCGGCGTGGGCACCTACACCGAACTGGACAAGCCTCGGCCGGGTTCGGTCGGGCGCGCGGCCGACGGCGTGGAGGTGCGACTGGACGCCGACGGTGAGGTGCTGGTGCGCGGCGCGATCGTCACTCGCGGCTACCGCAACATGCCGGACAAGACCTCCGAGGCCATCGACTCCGACGGCTGGCTGCACACCGGCGACATCGGCACCTTCGACGCCGACGGTTACCTGCGGATCGTGGACCGCAAGAAGGAGCTGATCATCAACGAAGGGGGCAAGAACATCGCCCCCAGCAACATCGAGAACTCGGTGAAGGCCGCCTCCTCGCTCATCGGTCAAGTCGTGGCCATCGGTGACGCCAAGCCCTACATCGCCGCCCTGATCGTGCTCGACCCCGACGTCGCCGCCCTGCGCGCCAAGGAACTCGACGCCACCGGCGAGGACATCGCCGCCCTGGCCGCCCGGCCGCAGATCGTCGAGGAAGTACTCGCCGCGGTCCAGGCGGGCAACGCCAAACTGTCCCGCGTGGAACAGATCAAACGCTTCACCGTCCTGGGCGCGGTCTGGGAACCCGGCGGCGACGAACTGACGCCGAAGATGTCGCTCAAACGCGCGCCCATCGCGGCCAAATACAGCGCGGAGATCGAGGCGCTGTACGCCAAGGAGCCCTCCGGCCAGGTGGTCAGCGTCAAGTAAGTCAGGCGAAAAGCGCTGTGGCCCAGAGCATCACGCCTGGGTCCACAGCGCCTTGTGGTCCCGGGCCTCAGAGACGAAGATCGTGGCCGTCATGCGACTGTCCCCACGCGCGACGAGATCAACAGTGGTTCCGGTAGTAGCCGCGCGAAAAGCAACGGATACGGCGAAGGCGCAGTTCAGCGGCGGCGGTTGGCTCCCGGACCGAGCAACGCGGTGAGATCGCGCATCGCCTGCGGCGACGGTTTGAAGTAGCGGCGCAGGTTCTCGGCTTTGCGGTGCCGGGACTTGGCCATCAGTTCCAGCAGGCTGGCCCGGACTCCCCGAGGTGCGTCAGGCCGGAGTGCCGGAGTTCGTGCAGATCCCAGCCGGTTGCGGGTCCCTCGATCGCGGTGGCAGGGTCGAGCAGGTCCCGCGCCTGGTCGTAGGACAGCCGGGCCGGGCCGGTGTCAGGCAGAGGTCGCGCTCGGCGAGGTACTTGCCGGGCCCGGGCCGGCGGTGAGTGACGAACACCGGTCCCGGGTGCGTCCTCGCAGCAGTCGCGGCAACAGCCGGGCGGTGCCCGCGTCCCAGTACACCTTTCCAAGACGTGCTCATGGTGGGCGGCACCGCGGCGGTGGGTGCGGTGTTCGGCGCCTTTGGACTTCACCCGGGCGCACCGTCCCGCCTGGTCCAGTTCTTCGATGTCGAGTTGGAGCAGTCCTCTGCGCGAGCGCATGTTTCGTAGAGCATCCGCCACAGTGTCTTCTCCTGGACATGGACCTCGCGGCGCGCGAGCGCGCCGGGGTGTCGAAGTCCGGCGAGGTCGACCGCGCAGCCGAGGCGGGCAGTTCCGGTCCGTCCCAGCCTTGTTCGGCGCACCAGCTCAGCCATTTGCCTACCGCGCGGCGCGGCGCGCGTTCCGAGTGTTGACCGCCGCTGCGCCCCACAGCGATTCCAGCGCTGCGCCGATCTCTGCGTCGGACACCGAGTCCAAGGCGCGCGAGCGCGCGATCAGTCCCTCGGGGCCGTGTCCGTCGAGGGCGTCGACGGTTTTGACGATCGCGATGCCGGAGGCGCGGCGGGTGTTCGCCGATCCGATCGTGTCCAGGAACGCCTCGGCGCTGCGCAGGGTCCGAGCCGGCGGGGTGCGCAGCCGGGTCACGGTCGCGGCCATCGGCCCACTCCCCTGGCTTGCCCCGGATAAGGGGACCGGGCATGTTGCGTCGCAGTCCGATCGCCGCAGTACGGCACTGACACTTCCCCGGATAGCAGACTGTCATCCGGGGAAGGAGATGCGCAGGCACAGCCCACCGAACATGTAGGCAGTATGCGGAGCACGATCGTTCGTTCCGCCGACTGGCTGGCCGCTTCAGGCAGCGCGGCATGCGGCACGAGCGTGCGTTCTCGGCACGCCCGGTGGAGCGTCGAATCCAGGATTCGACAGGTGAACACCGTGCTCGAATCCGCGACCTACACGACCGAATGCATCGGAATGCGGGTCGCTGATAGAGGTCACGGTCACGATCCTGGCCGCCGACGGCCCGACCGATCTGCAGCTTGCCGCGGGTAGCGCCACGCCCGTGGCGGTGATGCAGTCTCTTCGAAAATTTGGAGCGCTCTCCCTCGCCGAAGCCCCTGCGATGGCCGAGGAGCTCTGTCACCGGGGGCTCAACGGAACCGGGTCGAATTGGAAGTTCTAGCGATTGCGCTTCGCGCAACGGGTGCGCTTGTCACTACCCGGTCCTACGACACAATTTGACGGCATGTCGGTTGCCACCGTTGTGGGACCACCGCGTTGCCAGTCGTGGGACCACCGACAGCAGTACAGAAGTGAAACGGGTTATCGTGTTGTTGATTGGCGGACGAGGCGTTCCCGAACGACCGATATGCGGCATGAGCGTTGCTGACCTATGTGGCGCCTGGGCCGCACCCTTCCGTCGGACAGCCAGCGAATGTGTGCACCGAGATCGCGGGTCAGGTTCGGCTGCTCGACAGGGGCGTGGATGGACTGCCCGCCCAGCGGCTATTACAGTGCGCTGCTGATCGCTATCTACTCAAAGTGGATGAACGGGAAGACCTCTCGAAATCGCTGCAGGGTTGGGAGTTGGCATCGTCGTTGCGGGTGTGCTGCGCATCGCAGGCTTCGGTGCTGCCGATCAGCACGCCAGAGCTGTCAGTTCCCTTGCGCCGGAGAGCTTCCGGGCACGTAGTTCCGACTTCTTCGCGGACGCCGTTGGAGGGGGCTCGGCGTTCGACCGAGCATTGTGTCTGTAGGGTTCGGTGATCAATCCGGGGAGGACTACCGATGGCGCAGCTTCAGCATCGGATCGACGAAATGACCGATGACTCGGGATTCCTCGGTCTTGTCGACCCGCACGCGTACACGTCGTTCGTGGGCGAAGACTGGACCTTGGAGATGCTGTTCGAGCGCGTCGAATCGGAGATGCGGCAGCGGACGATGCTGCTCTGGGGAACCGGCGGCGAGGAGCAATGGCGGATCGACCTCTCGGATTCGCCGGTAGATCCGCGGCTGCCGGTCATCAGGCAAATCGCCGGTCCCATCACCGTGACGCGCGGTCAGCTGGTCGTCGTCAATTTGGACACGGTCACCATGGCTGCCCAGTTCGCGGACTCCGCCGTGGACGACGACAAGGACATATACGGGTCAAGTATCGAACTCCCAAACGGCGACTACATCTGCACCATCAGTCAACTCACCGATCCCGAAGAGGATCGGACACATGAAGGCCCCGACTTCCACCTCCAGCTGCTGGCTGGACGAACCTCGCCATGGTTCGGGGTCGCATGGTCCGAACTGTGACGCTCCGACGGAATGCACGGCATTCGGCATCTCCGGACGTTTAGTTTGCCGTCGCCATGATCGATCGGCACAACGAATCTGGAACATGTTCTCCCAGCGGATCGCCTGATGTCGGTGGTCCCACGACTGGCAACGCGGTGGTCCCACAACGGTGGCAAACGACAGGCATAATGGTGCGTCGCCGAGCGTTGAAATGGCGGTGGACAGGGGGACTTGTGACGTCCGATGAGTTGCGCGGCGAATGCCGCGATCTGGTGGCGGTGCGTTCGCCCGACGGACACATCCAGCGCTGGTCGGTGACAGCGCGAGCCCTTGACACAGGTCGGTGGCGAGTCACGTTGACCGATGGGGCCGGCGGGGAATGGGTCGCTGAGAGCGACGATGTGTTCGACGGGTTCGCGGCGGTGCGAAAACTTCCGGAGGGCAGTGGTTTTCGATTTCTCGTTGTCGGCGCACGGCCGGAGTATTGGCCGACCCCGATGAGCAGTGGGATGGGTGGTGGGTTCGAGTTGTGGGCCCGCTACCGGTGTGGCCTTCGTAACGTTTTTCGTACTGCGATCGCAGGTGTGTCGCGAGGTCGCGGCTACCGGTACATATTTTCGCCCGCGCCCGCGTCGAAGGTTTCGACTGTCGAGCAACAGCACGCCTACCGCGAGCAGTGGCTGGCCTGGAGTCGGTTGAACTGATGTGACATTGGTACGAGCGCGCCTGCCTCCGAGGCACCGGCCAAGCTGTCCTGGCGCGCGATATGCGGCATGACAGTGCGTTAGCCGGTCAGAGCGGAGCCTCAGTCTGCCCGCCGCAGCCACTGAACCGTCATGACCGGGCGCGCTTCCAGCCTCGCGCTCGCTGTGCCGTTGCCGCCACTCGGTCCGGACACCACGGCGGCCGGCCCAGTATGAGCGGTTTCCGTGCTCGTGCGCTGCCGGTAGCTTCCCGAGCAAGGTCAGGGTTGGAAGGTGATTGCGGTGAGTCGTTCACCGTCGGCCCATAAGCGCGCGTCTCGCCTACCTGAAGTGGCCGCTGCCGCCGCTCACCGGGCGAGCCCCAGCCTGGCATCGGAGCTTGTGGTCGGGCCGGTGGCGGTAACAGGCATGAGGTCGCTCGCCGACGGGTCGAGGTGTGCGCAGCAGAACCCAGGCCCTCCTCGAAAGTTCCCGCCGCGGCGGATCCCTATGGATCTCCCTGGCAGGCACCGTGATTGCTGCCCTCGTGGCGACGTCTGGACCTCACGCAGTTGGCTTGCACCCACCGCAATAGGCAACACTTGTAGTAATCGCGCGGAAAACACCACATATGGCTGGACCAGCGGCGATGGCGTTGTGATCGGTTCGGGCTGCGGGCGGCCGCGAACCGCTGCGTCGCCACGAAACCCGACCTCCACCACGCCGACCACCTCATCGGCACCCGAGCCGAGCACCAAACACGCTGCGCCGCAGTCCGAACCAGCCGATCACCGCTGGTGAAGACGACTTCGTTGTTTTTCGCGCGATTACTACCAGAACCCCCAACACTCAGAACCGTAGTTCGCCGACAGTGTTGAGATCGATGCCGTGCCGCGCGTAGATCTTGATCGTGTTCTCGCCGGTCAGATCGGCTTCGGTGTAGCCGAGCAGTCCGGCGATCCGGATGACGTCGTCCTTGGTCGCGGCTTCGATCTCCAGATACGGCGGGATCCGCGGCCAGGTATCGATCTCGAGCTGCGCGCCGTCGAGGACGAAGCTGATCCGCTTGGTCTCCTGATAGGACTTCGCGGTGAAACCCAGCATCTCGAGCAGGGAATTGGCGGCGGCGAAGTCGTCGACGCTCACCTCGACTTCGTGGGTGCCGTCGATGGCGTCGCTGGTGATGTGCTTGACGGCGAGCGTGGTCCCATTGCCGTTGTCGCGCAGCCTGATCCACTTCGAGTCATCGCCCGGCGCGATGTCGTAGACGTAGCGGCGCATGAACCGCTCGCCGAGTTTCCGGCCGCCCTTGTCGATGATGTGCTGTTCGATGGCGCCGGGGTCGATGTCGAGAATCTTGGCTTCGTGCTCGATGGGCACTGCTGACTCCTGTTTCGGATGGGCGGTCGATCGAACTTACCCGCCGCGCGCCGCTGGAACCGCCAACTCCTGCTCAGCCGACCTTGTCGACTCGGGTCGTTGCCGCTGTGAGGGGCTTGCCTGCCGGGGTTTGCGGGCGCAGTTCGGCGACCGGGCTGCCGTCGAGGTCCAGGAGTGTGGAGCGCGGCTCGTTGCCGGTGAAGGCGTGGCGTTCTCCCCACTGGCGCAACGCGACAATCGTGGTGAAGAGGTCCTGCCCGGCTTCGGTGAGTTCGTAGATGTGCCGCTTGCCGCCGGGGTTCGGTCTGCTGGTGAGGATGCCGTGATCCACCAGCCGACGGAGGCGGTCGGCGAGGATGTTCCGCGCGATCCCCAGGCGCTGCTGGAACTCGGTGAACGCGGCCGCGCCGTCCATGGCCTCGCGCACGATCAGCAAGCTCCACCGATCGCCCACCAGGTCGATCGTTCGGGCCACGGGGCAGGTGGGGTCGGTCCACTCGCGTGCGGAACCGAGCGGCGTCGTCATCGCACTCCTCCCTGTCGGTTGCAATATGAAACCATTATGCCTACGCTGTAATGGTTTCATTTTGCTACCAATTGTGGAGGTGTGGTGTCGACCGGAGTCACACGATCGCAGCGATGGATCCTGGCGCTGATCTGCGCCGTGGCGGTGTCGACCATCTACGCGATCCAGCCCGTAACCGAAGCGGCGGGACGGGATCTGGGGCTGTCGCCGCAGTCGCTGGGCGGGCTGGTCGCCGCCGGACAGATCGGCTACTTCGCCGGTCTGGTGGTCTTGGTGCCGCTCGGAGACGTGGTGAACCGCCGCCGCCTCATCACCGCGCATCTGGCACTCACCGCGGTGGGCACCGCTATCGCGGCCGCCGCACCGAACGGTGTTTTCGTGATGGCGGGGCTGGCGATCGCGGGATTCTTCGCAGTCGTGGTGCAGGTGACGGTCGCGTATGTCGCTGCCGTCTCCGAGCCGGGCGAGCGGGGCCGCAATATCGGGGCCGTCACCTCGGGCGTGGTGATCGGCATTCTCGGTGTCCGTGTCCTCGCGGGCGCGCTGGGCGATACGGTCGGCTGGCGAGCGGTCTACGCGCTGCTCGCCGCGTCATGTGTGGTGCTCGCCATCACCGCCCGAGCGAGGCTCCACCCGGACCATAGGACGAGCGAGGTGCGATACACGCAGGTGCTGGCATCGATGGGACGGCTCGTGCACACAGATCGACTGTTGCTGAGCCGGGGCCTGATCGCCCTGTTCCTGTTCGCGTCCTTCGGGACCCTGTGGAGCGGGCTCGCGCTGCCACTCGGCGCCGAGCCGTGGAAGCTGGGCACCACCGAGATCGGGCTGTTCGGATCGGCCGGGCTGGCCGGAGCGCTCGGGGCCGCCCGTGCGGGACGATGGGCCGATTCCGGTCGCGCGCAAACGATCACCGGCTGGTCACTTGCTCTGCTCACCGGCTCCTGGTTGCTCATCGCCCAAGCCCGATCGAGCCTCTGGCCGCTCATCGCCGGTATCATCCTGCTCGACTTCGCCGTCCAAGCCGTGCACGTGAGCAGCCAGCACCTGCTGACCACCGCGCATCCGAACCGCGCCAGCAGCGTCATCGGCGTCTACATGGCCTTCTACTCCCTCGGATCCGCCCTCGGCGCCATCACCACCACCTGGGCATACAGCTCGTGGGGATGGCGGGCCTCCTGCTGGGTCGGCGCGATCTACGCCCTGTCGGCACTGATGCTGTGGGGGCTGGGCCGACTCGGCGGCATCGCGCGCCCCGCCGACTCGAGTGCCGAAGGCGCGAAAGCGCGGACGAACGCCGACCCTCGGCTCTGGATCCCACAGCCCACAGCTCGTTCCGCGAGCGTCCCGCACTCGGAGCTGGAGTGCCGAGCCGGATCGTCGGAGCATCCTTGACGGATGGCAGGCATCCGGCCTGCCACTCACGCCTGCGCGCTCGGCGCGACGATCAGCGTCGAATGCCACCGGCGCGAAAATCGCTGTGCCAGAGTGTTTCCCGGGCTCCAGGATGGCTGGATGCCTGACGAGTTTCACGCTGCGCGTGGCCGTATACGGCATACGGGGGATGGACGCATGCGGGTGCAAGCCGGGCGCAAGGACGGTGCAATCCCTACCCAGCACTCTCGTCACCATGACCAAGTCAGTAACGATCATCGGCGCCGGACTCGGCGGGCTCGCTCTGGCCCGCGTCCTGCACGTCCACGGCATCCCGGCCACGGTGTACGAGGCCGAACCGACCCCGACGGCACGCACGCAGGGCGGCATGCTCGACATCCACGACTACAACGGCCAACTCGCCATCGCGGCGGCCGGACTGATGGACGAATTCCGCGGCCTCATCCTGGAGGGCCGCCAGGCGATGCGGGTCCTCGACCCGAACGGGACCGTCCTGCTGGACAAACCCGACGACGGCACCGGTGGACGCCCCGAGGTGCAGCGTGGCGAACTGCGACAACTGCTGCTCGACTCGCTGCCGGCAGGCACAGTCCGATGGGGTCACAAATTCAGCGGCGCTCGCGCTCTCGGCGCGGGCCGCCACGAGGTCACCTTCGCCGATGGCAGCACGGTCGTCACGAGCCTGCTGGTCGGCGCCGACGGCGCGTGGTCACGGGTCCGGCCGCTGCTGTCCACCGCCGTACCCGACTACACCGGCGAGTCGTTCGTCGAGACCTACCTGTTCGACGCCGACACCCGCCATCCCGCCGCCGCGGAAGCGGTCGGCGGCGGGTCGATGATGGCGCCCTCGCCGGGCCGAGAGATCCACGCGCACCGGGAAAGGGGCGACACCTTGCACGCCTACGTGGTGCTCGCCAGGCCGTACGACTGGTTCGCCGCCATCGATTTCACCGATGCCGCCGCGGCCACCGCACGGATCGCGCAGGAGTTCGACGGCTGGGCACCGGAACTCACCGCACTGATCACCGACGCCGACCTACCGCCGGTCTGGCGCCCGCATTACACCCTGCCGATCGGGCACCGGTGGGATCGGATACCAGGGGTGACCCTGCTCGGCGACGCCGCCCACCTCATGCCCACGAACGGCGAGGGCGCCAACCTCGCCCTGCTCGACGGCGCCGAACTCGGCAACGCCCTCGCCGCGCACCCCGACGACATCGAGACCGCCCTGAGCGAATACGAGCAGAACATGTTCGCCCGCAGCACCGAGGTCGCCACCCAAACCGCCGAGCTCTTCGGGGACCGGAACGACGGAACGGCCCAGGGCCTGGTCGCCGCGTTCACCGCACGCGAGCACACCCCCTGACCTCGAGCCACTCCGTCGGGCATTCGTACCTGACGCGGGCGCGCGTTGATCGGCCACCCAGCTTCGCTCCGGATCGGTTGAAAAACCAGCCTTGTCAACGCGCGCTCGCGCCGAACACCCACATCGACCGGCAGCTACCCGAATTCCGATGGTTGCGCGACTACGACCGGAACCCTGCCCGGGGCCGCAGCGCGTTCGGGCCGACTTTCACGGCTCCAGATACAACCGCTCGCACGGCAGGCGCGGATGCCCGTCGGTGTCGTCCATCGACACCTCGACCGCGTCGTGCCAGTGCCGGGCGCGCCATTCCTGGACGAACAAGCACGCGGCGGTCACGCAGGCGACGAAATCCATCCGGACGCCGTGCCAGAAACACCGACAAATGGACATCCGGCTCGGACGGCAGCGGAGACACGCCGCGCTGATCGCCGTTCACCGTTGCGGCTCCGTCGGCGCGTGTCGAACATGGAGACCGCAGCGTTCGCATCCGCCGATCCCGCAGCGCGTCAACGTGTTCCACACCGCAGGCGCATCATGCATACGCGATGCCCCGCTTCCGGCGAGCAATGCTTTCGGCCACGCATCCACGGATAGCGGCCACGACGACGCTTCCCGAGGGACGAAAAGCGCTGGCGGGCCGAGTGACCCACGCACGGAACGTGGTACCGCGATCGGCCGGACTCGGCAACGCCACGGTTCCACCAGCGCCCACGAGCGAGACATTGAGCCGGAACATCTCCGCGAACAGCGTGATGTCATCGGGAAGGTCGGGCTGCGTCAGATACGTCCACCGCTTCGACCGAGGATGCGACATGATCGGCCCGATAGCGTGGTGGTGCCGCTGCATCCATACCTTCACGTCCTGCCCCAGCGTGGCGGGCATGATCACCGCCCACGCCACCCCCATGCGTAGCACTATGCGCCCCACCTGAGGCGGATCGACCTCTGCGGGCAGATCGCACACCTGCCGGTAGTAGGCGCACCGGGACAGCGGCGTGTTCCCGAAAAGTACCTGGACCATTGAACCCCCTACTCGATCGCAAACACGGTGAGTTGCGCACCCGCTGGTCAAGCCCCTGGCTGGGCTGATCCGATGCGAATCGGATTGCTCACTGCGCCTTGGTGTTCCGCTTGTGCGGCGGGATGCATGCCAAGTAGACCTCCTCGGTGCCACATTTTGGAATATTCCGTGGCGCGAGTAGCCTAGTTTTCTCCCCGTCTTCCAGGCTTGCCCCGAAAACCCTTCCAAATTCACAGATCACCGTGAGGTTGGCTAATGACCGAGAGTCCGGGCTCCACAGTTCCTCGTCGTATGCTGGGTCGCCGACTGCGTCAGCTACGCGAGGCGTCCGGCGCGACTGTTGCGCAGGCGTGCAAGGTCATCGAGGTGTCACCGCAGACCATGTGGCGGCTGGAGGGCGGCCAAGGGGTGAAGCTCAAGGACATCTACATCAAAGCCCTATGCGAGCTGTATGGCGCCGATGACGAGGACACCGCAGCATTGATGGGCTTGGTCCGTGAGACCAAAAGGACCGGGTGGTGGCACGCCTACGGCGATGCGGTGCCGACCTACTTCGACCTTTATCTCGGGCTGGAAGAAGCCGCTCGGAAGCTGACCACCTTCCATCTCACTTTGCTTCCCGGCCTGCTCCAGACGCCGGCCTATCGACGTGCGGTGATCTGGGGCGCGTATCCGGGAATGCCTACCGCCGATGTCGAGCGTCGAATCGAGATTGCGGCCACGCGTCAGAAGCGCTTACAGGAGTCGCCCGACCGCTTCACCATGAACGTGTTCCTCGGAGAGGCGGGATTGCGGTACCCGGTTGGCGGACCATCGGTTATGTCGGAACAACTCGATCATCTCGTAGCCGTTTCGCGGTTGCCCACCGTCACGCTTCGAGTGGTGCCGTTGCACACTGAGCGCGTATTTCCCCTGATAACAGGGTCTTTTACCCTGCTGGAATTCCCAGCTCTGCAGTCGTTCACCGAACCGCCGGTAGTGTACGTTGAGGGCTATACGGGTGCCCTCTACCTGGACAAGCCCAGTGAGATCGAGCAATACAGGGCAGCGTGCAAGGCGGTTCGCGCCGCCGCGCTTGACGAGCAAGAAACCAGGCAACTGGTGTTGAAGATCGCTAAGGAGTATGCCGAGTGAGTACCACCCTGGCCAGGGCGGCGTGGTTCAAGAGCAGTCACAGTGGGCCCAACCAGGATTGCGTCGAGGTGGCATACCTGGAAGGCGGGATGGTCGGCATGAGGGACTCCAAGAACCCGACAGGTCCAGCCCTCGTGTTCACCCTCAGCGCCTGGGATGCATTCACTTCCGGAGTAGCTGAAGGCGAGTTCGATCGTTCGTAGATCGACCGCAAAGTCCGGCGCGATGGTTCTATTGCCTATGTTGGGCTTCGTGGTGTCGGGAGTTTCGTTACACGGCGGGCAGCAACCGCGTGCGGGGCGCATGATGCCGGCGAGGGGCGGGCATGATCCTTCCCGCGATCGGGTGCAGCCTTCCCGTGCCTGGCGGGCGGTTCGATAAAGGAGCCGAGGACAATGAGGTCGCGTGAGGATCGGAACGAACCCGTTCGGGCGGAGCGGGGTAGCGGTGTGTTCGAGCGGCCATGGATGAGCACCGGCGTGACAGGCTGTCGATCGAATCTGCCCGCCGGCTCCAGCGACAGCTGCCGGCCGAGATCACACCGGGGCTGACCGACAGCGAATTCGACACCATCGAATCCCGCTACAACTTTCGATTCGCCGACGACCACCGCGCCTTCCTGGCAGCCGGACTCCCCGTGGACAAGCCTGGTGAGTCCGGATGGCGAGGCTGGCCGGACTGGCGACGCGACGACACGGAAGTCTTGCGTGCGTGGCTCGCTCAACCCGCCGAGGGTGTGCTTTTCGACGTTGAACACAACGGTTTCTGGCACCCAGCATGGGGAGACCAGCCCGCCGATCCGATCCGATGTCTGGGGATCGCGCGCCGCGGGCTCGAGGCCGCGCCACGGCTGGTTCCTGTGTTCGGTCATCGGTTCCTGCCCGCCATCGCGGGGCAATGGGGTCACCCGGTGCTGTCGATTGTCCAGACCGACGCGATCTACTACGGCCTGGACCTTTCCGACTATCTTCGGCACGAATTTCTGGGACAGGCCAGCGACCTCGACTTGGCCCACGCAACAGTTCCCTTCTGGAACTACCTGCTCGGCGACAGCGGCGGACCGCCGACCTTGAGGGTCGTCGCACCGTCTGATCCCTACGCTGTCAGTCCCGACCAGGCCGTAGAACGACTGCGCATGCTGGCGCTGGAGCGTCTCATCGGACACCCGGTGGAACCGGAAAAGCTCATCGAAGCCGCCCTCGTCGCACTGGTTGTCGATATCGACAGCGAGTCCCTGCCTCTGCTCGGCGGACTCACCCGAGCAGAGCAAGACCAAGCCGAGGAACTGTTCGACCAGGTGCTGAACGAACTCGACATCGTGGCAACGATTCCCACCGATGAGCGCGATGTCCGGCACCTGCTGGTTCGATGGTGGCTTCGTCAGATCACACAGGGCCATCTGCCACCCGTGATCGGTGCCGAACTGATCGCGACCCAGGCTTGGATACAGCTCAACCGGCCGCAATCGCTGCGCCCGCTGCTAGAGCTCACCGACCGCTACAGCGACTGGGAAGCCAACCAAACCGCCACGCCTTCCCAGCTTGCTACAGACATCGTTACTGCGGCGCAGGGGCTACTGAACGGCTCGTGGGCGTACTGATCAACTCTCGGGCAGGCGAAGACAGCGCGACCGACAACACCGATCGTCTGATGCTCAGAATCCGCGACGCGGATCGGATGCACATGATCAGTTGTGCAGCAAAGATATTGGGCGTAGGTTCGCCCGCGCGGCTAGCCCAATTGCTCGACAGCGAAGCCGACCAGTAGCACGGCGAATCCGCCGATCTCCCCCATGATCAAGGCGGCGAGGACGAAACGCATCGACGGCGGCGGGTTGCGCATCTGGTTGTCGGTCTCGCGCTGTAGTCCGAGCCGGATGTAGTTCGCGATCGTCACCACGAACAGCAGGATGATGGCCCCTGCCGCGGTGGCATTCACCGCGGTCGGCCAGCCCGACAGCTCGACGAACCACGCGATCAATCCGGTCGCGAACGAATACAGCAACGCGGCCCGGTGGGCGATGTCGACGTAGGGGTGGGCCAGACCGTCCGGCGAAGTGGTCATCGCCTGCCACTTCCACACGCCGAGCACCAGCGCCCACAGGAAGATGAGCCCGGCGAAGAAGAGCACCCAGGCGGTTTCCGTGCGAATGATCACGTTCTTACCCTCATCAATCCGTCGCGCCCACCTGGGCGGCTGTCCAGCGGCAGCGTAGCGCCTGGATAAGCCCCTGGGAATACCGCGGCGGCGCAGCCCTGTCCGGGGCGGCGCGCTTCTGGCTACGCCGATTGAAGGGACCTGACAGCATGGACACCATGGGTTCCGCTGCAACTGACCCGCGCGTGTTCCCGAGCTTCTCGTCACGGACCAGGTGAGAACGGCGGCAGGGCTGTCCGCGCCCGGCCCCAAGGGCGGAGACAGGCCACTGCAATGCCAGCTCCGGCCATCAGAGTGCACGAAAAGACCGCACGTGACAAACGATTCCCGAGGGCGCAGGCGAATCTGGCTCGGCCTTCAGGATCGATTCGGCCGGTCGGTGACGGCCCGTGCGACGGCGTGCACGGCCGCGAGCGTAGTGGGCAGCAACACCGCGCTGCCCAGCCAGGTGTGGGTGTCGTCGCGCCGAACTCCGGCCCGGCCCAACGTTCGCCAGGCCCACAGCGAGAACGGAATGACCACCGTCGGCGCGGTCGCCACCCCGGGCGTATAGCCTCGGTGCGCCACGGTGAGCGCGAGATGACCGACGCCGTGGACGCCGAAGCCGAGCAGCGTGGCTTGAAAGAACCGGGAGCCGCCGCCGGTCCGCGCGCCTGCGGCCGAGGCGGCCAGCACGATCAGCCCCATGAGTGAGATGGCCACCCGCGAGTGCGCGGGCGAGACCTCCGTTCGAAGCCATACCGGCCCCGGCAGCGGCTTGCCGCCCTTGGCTGCGTTGGTTCGCGACCACCGCGACATCGTGAACCACTCTTCGGCGTCGTTGGCCAACCAGGCCAGGAACAGCCCCCACGTCACTGATTTCCGCATCTCGATCTACCCACTTTCATTACGTGATGTAACGTAACTATATGGCGACAGGTCGACCCCGCAATAGTGAGATAGACCAGGCGATCATCGCCTCGACGATCGACCTGCTGATCGAATCGGGCTACGCCGATCTCACGATCGAGGCGGTCGCCTCCCGCGCGAGGATCGGCAGGCCCACGGTGTATCGGCGCTGGCCGACCAAGGACGAACTCGTAGTGCGCACGCTCATCGAGGCGGTTCCGCCGTTGGAGGCGCCCGACACCGACGACGCGTTGCGCGACCTCACGGAACTCGCCGTCACCTTCGTGACCCGACTGGCCGCGTCACCACTCGGGCGAGTGGTGCTCGCGGTGCACGCCGACGTCGGCCGCAACGCCACGCTCGCCGGTCAGCTGCGCGAGCATTACCTGCGACCGCGAAACGACGTGATCACCGCCGTGATCGAGCGTGCCCGCCGACAAGGCGGGCTGCGCCCCGACCTGCCGACCGAGACTGTCCGCGACCTCGTGTTCGGCCCCCTGGTCTATCACTGGCTGATCACCAGCGAACCCATGGACCGGACCACCGCGGACACCCTGGTCGCGGCAACACGCCGCGCGATCAGTAACTGAGGCCACCAGTCATCGGTGAAGACCCCGGATGCCCGAGAACCAGCACTTCCCGAGCTTGCCGAGCCAAATCCGCCCGATTACGGCGGCAGTAAGCGCTCCGTGCGCCACCGAACCCATGTACCGACGAGAACGAGTCAACACTGGAACTGCCGACGGGCCGGATCAAGTCGCAAGCCCGAGTTCGCCATACGGAACCAGATGGTCGCGATCCACCGTGCTCTGCCAGCCCCGCTCGGTCGCCGCCAGGGCGTGGCCGCTCGCGGCGGGATCCCTCGGCCACGGCTCGCGCAGGTGGATCTGGATATCGTCCTGCAGAACCTGCACGAGCCCCATCGCGAACTCTTCGGCAGTCGTACTGCCCGGGTCGCTGGGATCCAGGGCTATGGTCGTGCCGACTTCCGGCACCGAAATGCTCACCCACGCCGTCGGGATCGGACGCCCCGCCGGCTCGTGGAAGCGGCGCCACTGTTCGGGGTACTCGGTGCCGACCTTTGCCGAGAAGCCGAGGGACCGTGCGATATCGGCAGCCAGCAGGCGCGCGCCTCGGACCGCTTCAGAGATGTCCATAGGGGGATTCTCGACGGCGCAGGCCGATTCGCGCCCGCGAATTCCTGTTGCATGAGCGCTGCCAGCAGAAAGCGCCGTGGCCCCGAGCGTTTCGCTCAGGGCCACGATCGTGCGGCAGTTCCTATTTCTGCTCGTAGGTGGCGACCAGGGTCGCACGAGCCAGCGTGTGGGAGAACAGGTTGAAGCCCAGGTAGGCGGGGCTGGCGGTCTCATCGATGCCCAGGCTGTCGACGTCGACGGCGTGTACGACGATGAAGTAGCGGTGCGGGCCGTGCCCGGGCGGAGGGGCCGCGCCGACGAAGCCGTGGAAGCCGCCGTCGTTGCGCAGGGTGATCGAACCGGTCGGCATCGCGCCGCCCTCTTCGCCGCTGCCCGCGCCCGCGGGCAGGGAGGTCGCGCTCACGGGGATATCAGCGACGACCCAATGCCAGAAGCCGGAGGCGGTGGGCGCGTCGGGGTCGTACACCGTCACCGCGAAACTCTTGGTCTCCGCAGGGAAACCCGACCAGGACAACTGCGGGGAGATATCCTGGCCACCCGCCCCGAAGATGCCGCTGACCTGCTCATTTTTGAACGGCTGCCCGTCGGTGACGTCGTCGGAGGTGAGCGTGAACGACGGCACCTGCGGAAGCGCGTCGTAGGGGTTGTAGGTCATGAAACCTCTCTTCCGGATCGGATCAGCTGTGCAGTAGGAAGTGTTCCAGCACGCGGGTGCCGAATTCGAGGGCCTCCACCGGCACCCGCTCGTCGACGCCGTGGAACAGGGCGGTGAAGTCCAGCTCCGGCGGCAGCTGCAACGGCGCGAAACCGAAGCAGCGAATACCCAAGCGGGCGAACGCCTTCGCATCCGTCCCGCCGGAGAGCATGTAGGGCACGGTGCGGCCGCGCGGGTCGTGGGCCAGCACAGCGTTGTTCATCGCTTCGACCAGATCGCCGTCGAAGGTCGTCTCGTAGGAGTCGAGCTTGGTGATCCACTCCCGTTCGACGTCGGGGCCGATCAGCTCGTCCACCTCCCGCTCGAACTCTGCCTGCCGTCCGGGAACCACACGGCAGTCCACCACCGCCTCGGCGGTCTGCGGTATCACGTTGGCCTTGTAACCGGCCTGCAGCATGGTGGGGTTCGCCGTGTCGCGCAGGGTCGCGCCGATGATGCGGGAGATGGTGCCCAACTTCGCCAGCTGGCCCTCGATGTCGGGACTCGCCGGATCGAACTCCAGACCCGTCTCCTCGGCGACGGCGGCGAGGAACGCGGCCACCGAATCCGACAGCACCAACGGGAAGGTGTGTTTGCCCAGACGGGCCACCGCGTCGGCGAGGATGGTGACGGCGTTGTCCTCGTGCAGGAACGAGCCGTGGCCCGCGCGGGCCTTGGCGCGCAACCGCATCCAGCCCAGCCCCTTCTCGGCGGTCTCCACCAGATACAGCCTGCGTTCGGTGCCGTCGGGCCGCGGCACGGTCAGCGAGAACCCGCCGACCTCCCCCACCGCCTCGGTGATGCCGTCGAACAGATCGGGGCGGTTGTCCACCAGCCACTGCGAACCCCACTTGCCGCCGTTCTCCTCGTCGGCGAGGAAGGCGAAGACCAGATCGCGCGGCGGCACCGTGCCCTCGAGCTTGAACTGGCGGGCCACCGCCAGCGCCATCCCGACCATGTCCTTCATGTCGATCGCGCCGCGACCCCACACGTAGCCGTCGCGCACCGCACCGGAGAACGGGTGCACGCTCCAGTCCGAGGCCTCGGCGGGCACCACGTCCAGATGCCCGTGGATCATCAGCGCGCCGCGACTCGGGTCGGCTCCCTCCAGTCGCGCGAAGACGTTGCCGCGCCCCTCCGCGCCGGACTCGACGTACTCGGTGACATACCCCGCTTGATGCAGTTGGTCGGCCACCCACTGCGCACACTCGCGCTCCCCCTTGGTGGTGGCCAGGTCGCCGGTGTTGGAGGTGTCGAAGCGGATCAGCGTGCTGACCAGCTCCACCACTTCCGACACCGCGCGGGAGTTTCTGTTCGGGTCGAATCCTTCGCCAGTTGCGGACACGCTCCCTTTCCTACCACCCGCGCGGCAGGGCGAACGCGCGGACGGGTGTCACGGCGAGGCGACGCGGCCCGCACGGTGCGCGATCACCTTCGACAGGGTTGTCATCAGAGTGATCGGAACTCACACCGGATCGGGCGGCTGGACCTTGTCGGGGAACACCACCCGCACGAAGGCCCAGAACCGGAACACCATCCCCAGCGCGGTGCCGATCAACTGGGCGGCCACGAAGTCGGCCACGTTCTGGGTGAAGCGGGAGACCTCGGGCACCTCGAGATGCAGCACGTACCGCGACACCCACAGCGGTGCGGTGTTGATCGCGACGGCAAGGAAGCTGACCAGGTAGAACAGCGCGGCCTCGTGATGACCGCGCCGCCCGCCGCGTTCGTCGAAGGACCACTGCTTGTTGAGCACATATGACAGCGTGATCGCCGCCAGCACAGCGACGACTTTCGCCGTCACCGGATGCGGCTCGAGCACAGTGCTCTTCAAGGTCAGGAACACCGCGGTGTCCAGCGTGAACGCTGCGACACCGACGGAAGCGAATCGGAATAGTTCTCGACGCCGTGCCTCGCCCCCCAGCGCGGACGTCACCCGGGCGAAAACGGGGCGTTCGGAAAACAGCACAGGTAAAGTCTCCGACACATGTCCCGACCCCACAACAAGATCGGCAGATTCACCGCACCGCCTGTTGCGCGAGTGCACGGTCGGTGGATCGCGGGCAGGTGAGTAGCGTGAAAAAGACCAAGCGGCGCAACGGTTCTCGGCCGGACCGCGTCGGCGCGGAGCCGATCGCCGTGATCGGCATGAGCTGTCGCTTCGCCGGCGGCGCCGATTCTCCGGAAGCCTTGTGGCGGTTGCTGATCGAGGAGATCGACACGATCGCCGACGAGCCGCCGCCCGGCCGCTGGTCCGGCGACCACCGCGGGCGCGATCGTGCCGCCGCGGGCAAGACGGTGTCGGTCGCGGGCGGGTATGTGGCGGATGTCGCCGGTTTCGACGCCGAATTCTTCGGGATCACCCCACGTGAGGCGGCCGATATGGATCCGCAGCAGCGCTTGGCGCTCGAATTGGCCTGGGAAGCTTTCGAAGACGCGGCGATCCGGCCCGACCGGGTGCCGGACACCGGCGTGTATTTCGCCAACAAATTCAACGATTATCGCGCCGTCAAACTCGCCAGGGGCGCCACCGCCATCACCCCGTTCACCAGCACCGGAGATGTCGAGGGTGTGATCGCCAATCGGGTGTCGTACTTCCTGGGTTTCGACGGTCCCAGCATGACCGTGAACGCCTCCTGCGCCGGATCGCTGGTGGCGGTGCACCTGGCCTGCCAGGCGTTGCGGACGGGTGAGAGCGCGCTGGCCGTCGCCGGTGGCGTGCAACTGAATCTGATACCGGAGACCGCGATCGGGTTGTCCGCGCTGGGTGTGCTGTCCGCGCGCGGCCGGTCACACACCTTCGACGCCTCCGCCGACGGCTACGTGCGTGGCGAAGGCGGTGCGGTCGTCGTGCTCAAGCCGCTGCGACAAGCGTTGCGCGACGGCGACCGCGTCTACTGCACCCTGCTGGGCAGTGCCACCAACAACAACGGCAGGCACCGCTCCATGCCCGCCAGCAGCGCCGACGGTCAACGGCAGCTGTTGCGGCGGGCCTGCGCGCGAGCGGGTGTGGACGCCTCGACGATCGACTACGTCGAGGCGCACGGCACCGGCACCGCCGTCGGTGACCGCGCCGAATTGACCGCACTGGCAGAGGTTTACGGCACCGGCAGGCCGCCCGGCGCACCGCTGATCGTCGGCTCGGTCAAAACCAATATCGGACACACCGAAGCGGCCGCGGGCATGGCCGGACTCGTGAAAGTCGCGCTCGCCCTGTCGCATCGCCGGATCCCGCGCAGCCTCCACTTCGACCACGCACCCGCGGAATTCGATCCCGCCGCGACGGGAGTGCGCGTGGCCGACACCGCGATGCCGTGGCCGCGGCACGACGCCCCCGCGCGCGCCGCGGTGAGTGCGTTCGGTTTCGGCGGCTCGAACGCCCACGTCATCGCCGAAGCGGCACCCGCGCACGATCCCGTCGATGACGGCGGCGTCTCGCAGCGGCTGGTGGTGCTGTCCGCCCGCACCGAAGCCGCGCTGCGGGAACACGCTCATCGGCTGCGTGAGCGTCTCGTGCGCGACCCGGACATCCGCCTGAGCGACCTCGCGCACACGCTTGCCACGAGAACCGCCTTCCAGCATCGAATTTCGACGGTCGCCGACAACGTGGGCCAGGTCGTCGAATTCCTCGACGCCTACCTCGCCGAGGATGGGGACACCGAGGGAGACGACAACGAGGCGCTGAATCTGCTGCTGGCGGCGGCTCTGCGTCCCGGCACAGTGGACCACCGCGACCTACTGCACGCGGTGGGAAGGCTGTTCGAGCGTGGCATCGAACCCGACTGGACGGCCGTGAACCCGGCGGGCCGCCCGGTCTCGCTGCCCACCTATCCGTTCCAGCGCGAACGGCATTGGGCGGACCCGCAGGCCCGCGGCGAGGCACACGGGTCGCCCTCGTGGGACGCGGTGCCCATCGAAATCGCTGCCACTACTGGCATTTCGAGTCCAAGATCTCGGTCCGCGGCGGTCGCGGCGTCGGGCACAACTGCCGAATCGGTCGAATCCATCGCGATGATCGCCGACTCGGCGGCGCGCCCCGTGGCGATCGCGTCGAGTGACCCCACACCTTCCTCCGCGCCCAGCGTCGCGGCACTCGCCGCCCTGGTCACCACCGAACTGGCCGAAGTCGTCGGCATCGAGCCCGACCGGGTGGCCGCCCGGCAGAACTTCGAACAGCTCGGAATCGGCTCGGTGCACGCCGTGGAGCTGTCCGCCCGCCTCGGAGCCCGCCTCGGCATCGAGGTCCCCGCCGCCGTCATCTGGGGCTGCCCCACCGTGGAGCTGTTGGCCGCCGAACTCCACGGCCGCCTCGAACCCGAGAACCCGGCGACGGTGCCCCCAGAACCTACTGCGTCGGCGGCGGACCCGCGACCGCCGGTGCAGGAGGAAGCTCTGTCGACCGCTGAACTGCTCGCATTGAGCCGGGAATTGCTCGGCTGAACCGAAATCGCGAGCGAGAGCATCTGCGGTGCAACCGAACTGATTTCCCGCCCGGCTGGGCTGTCGACAGTCGACATGACGGATCATCACGCTGCCGCTCGGAGACCACGACAGCAGAGTGGGAACGCGTTCTCGCCGTGCTCGGCGGCGAGAACGCGTTCGCCGTGTGACCTATATGCGGAGGCATTATTGGGATGCACCAGGTGGGGCGGGATTACGCCGTGGGCGTTTCAGTGCGGCTGATGGCGCGCGGGATTTCGAGGGCGGCCAGTTTGTCGGGGTTGCGGATGCCGTAGCCGCTGACGATCTGGTCGTCGGCGATGTCGAACACGAGGACGGCTTCCAGTTTGTCGCCGATATAGCACGCGAGTGCCGGTTGACTGTTGCAGTTCACTGTCTCGATGCGTACTTCCGGTCGCCGCTGCGCGTATCTGAAGACCGCCATGAGAATCGCGCCCACTCGTTCGGCGCCGACCATGACCAGCTCCGGCAGTGCGGTCACCTTGCCGCCGCTGTCAGTGGTCCAGGTGATGTCCGGCGCGAGCAGCGACAGCAAGCCTTCCATGTCCCCGGTGGTCGCGGCCGTGATGAAGCGTTCGGTGACCGCGGCGGTTCGGACGGTGTCGACGGGGCCGTAGCGCTTGCGCCGGGAATGGACATGGTTGCGGGCGCGGCGGGCGGTCTGATGCACGGCGTCGACAGATTTTCCTGTTGCGGAGGCAATTTCGTCGTAATCGAAGCCGAAGACCTCACGCAGCACGAAGACCGCCCGCTCGGTGGGGGTGAGCGTTTCCAGCACGATCAGCATCCCCATCGAGACCGATTCGGTGAGTACCACATCGCTCGAGGCGTCACCGTCGGTGAGCAGCAGCGGCTCGGGCAGCCACGGTCCGACGTACTCCTCGCGACGACTGGCGCTGGCCCGCAACGTATTCAGTGCCTGCCGCGTGACGAGCTGGGCCAGATAAGATTTCGTATCCCGGACCGTGGCCAGGTCCACCCGCCGCCACCGTAGATAGCTGTCCTGCAGCACGTCGTCGGCTTCGGTCGCCGAGCCCAGGATTTCGTAGACGATGGTGAACAGCAGCGGTCGCAGGTGAACGAAACGCTCGGTGTGCTCGTCGGTGGAGGTCATGGCTTCGGAACTCCCTGCGGTTCGGCTGCGCTCAGATCCTTACGCCTGCCCAAGCCCAGGAAGGTCGGGATCGCGCCGGGTTTGCGGGCTTCCTTGCGGATGGTCCCGATCGGGCCCGCGAGACCCACCCGTTCCTTGATCCACCCGGCAGTTCGCCCGCCGAGATACATCGGCACGGGTGTGTCGTCACGCCGGCTGAATTGCATCGCACCCGCGCGGCTACCCAAACCCACGGTGCAGGCGGTGAAGGCCACGTCCAGCACAGCAGGTTCGTCCCCGGCGATGCGGGCCAGTACATTGTCGGCGGCCTGCGCGCCCAAGGGTTGGGCGGCATAGCAGCTCATCCGCAGTGGGCGGCCCGAGGGCGCGACCGAGTCCCCGGCGGCGACGATGCGTTCGTCATCGATACTGGTCAACGTCTCGTCGGTCAGCAGCCGGCCCAGGTCATCGGTGCGCAGCCCACTGCGTGCCGCCAGTTCGGGCACCCCGAATCCGGCGGTCCAGATCGTGATCGCACCGGGCAGCACATCGCCGTCGGTCAGGACGACCCCGTCGCGCCGCACCTCGCCCACCCGCGCCTGCTCACGCACCTCGACTCCATTCTCGGATAACCACTTCGCCACCGATCGCCGGGCCGGATTCGAGAAGTTCGCCGCCAACTTACCGCCGCCCACCAGTGTCACGGTACGGCCCTGCTCCACGAGTTCGGCGGCGGTCTCGATGCCGGTGAGCCCGCCGCCGACGACGACAATCGGCGCATGGACCGGCACGTCCGCCAGCGCCGCGCGTAGCCGCTGGGCGTGTTCGAATTCGGCGATCGGATAGGCGAATTCGGTGGCACCGGGCACCGACGCCGGCACCGCCGCGGTGCTGCCGACCGCGTAGACCACGTAGTCGTAGTCGAGCGCGCGCCCCGAACCCAGTTCCACCCGGCGGGCGGCGGTATCGATGCGGATGGCACGATCGACGATCATCCGCACCCCGGCGCCGAGCAGGGTGTCGTAGTCGACGGCAGCCTCATGGGTACCGGCCACGAACTGGTGCAACCGCATGCGCTCGACGAACCGCGGACGCGGATTGACCAGTGTGATCTCGACATCGCGCCGCAGCCGCAGCCGATTGGCCGCCACGGTACCGGCGTAACCGCCGCCGATCACAACCACTTTGGTGATGGCATTGAAATCAGTCATGCCCTCCAGACACGCCACACCGTCCAGATCTGACACGAAGTGACAGCCGTCACGTTCGCAGCCCGCCGCCAGCCCGCCGAGATCGTCGGCTCGCGTACAGGCGGAGTGCACGAATCGGCAGTACAGTGCGGCCTGCGGGTCCTCCCAACGCAGGTATCGCGTCGCCGATCTGGAACATGTTCACTCAGAGGATGACGGCTTCCGGCAGCCCCCAGCCCCGCCGCAGGGCGGTCCGATGACGGATGCAGAACCACAGACCTCGACGCCGCGGTTCGGCACTGGTCGCCCGGCAGCGTCTTGGGCACGGTGATCGTGTCGACCTTGTCCATCGGGTTGGCCGCGAGCAGGTCGTGGCGCACGGCCCACCGGCAGATCGGCGGCGCGAAGCCGGGCCCGGAAACCGGGAGTTATGCTGCCTGCGGTCCGGGTGGCCGGATCTAGAAGGGGGCCAGAGGTGTTGAGGCAGCACGAGTCGTTCGCCGGCTACGTGATCCAAGGCGTGCTCGGGCAAGGCGGTATGGGCACCGTCTATCTGGCGCGGCACCCGCGCCTGCCGCGGCTGGTGGCGCTCAAACTGCTCAATCGCGCGGTGTCCGAGGACGAGGAGCTGCGCAGGCGGTTCGAACAGGAAGCCAATGTGGTTGCGCGCCTGGATCATCCTGGCATCGTCGGCGTCTACGATCGCGGCACCGAGGGCGGGCATCTGTGGATTTCCATGCAGTACGTCCGTGGCACCGACGCCGCACGGCTCGATCCCCGGAGCGCCCACCCCGAACAGGTCCTGCAGATCGTCGGCGATACGGCGAAGGCGCTTGACTACGCCCACAGCCGAGGTGTGCTGCATCGCGACATCAAACCGGCCAACATCCTGATCGCCGAACCGGAAGCCGGTCGCGAAACACGTGCTCTGCTCACTGATTTCGGGATCGCGCGAATACTCGACGCCGATACCAAACTGACCGCCACCGGAACGTTCACCGCCACACTCGCCTACGCCTCGCCGGAGCAACTGTCCGGTGAGCCGGTCGATCACCGCGCCGATCAATACTCCCTCGGGTGCACCCTCTACACGATGCTGGCGGGGCAACCACCGTTCCCCTCGACCAACCCCGGTCAAATCGTCGCCGGACACATCGCCAAGCCGGTGCCGCGCCTCAGCGATACCCGACCCGAGTTGTCACGACGACTCGACGAGGTGATCGCCCGCGCCCTGGCCAAGCACCGCGACGAACGATTCGCCAGTTGCGGCGACTTCGCCGTGGCCGCGGCGGCGGCCCTGCGCGGCGACACTCCCGCCGTGGCGCCCGCGCCGACTTTCGTCGACCAACGCTCGGCCCACCCCGCCACGGCGGTCGACCCGTGGCCGCGTTCGGCCCCGACCCTGCTCAACCAGCCTTCGGAGCCCCGGTGGCGCGCCGAACAGCTACCGCCGCTGCAACCGCTCACGCCCATCCACGATCCGGCCCGGCCATCCGGCGTCGTTCCCAGGATCGGCGCTGTCGTCGCGTTCGGCTTCGGGCTGGTCTTCTGTCTCATCATCGCCAACGGGGTGATGGAGCTGACGACCCCGCACATCGAATACGGTCACCGCCAGACTCTGCGTGAGGTCGCCCTCGAACTTCTCGCCCCCATGGCGATCTCCACCACGATGGCGCTGGTGCTGCTCGGCGGCTCGATCGCCCTGTTCCGGCGCAAGCGCGCGGGCCGCATCGCCGTGGCGTTGGGTACCGGGATCCTCACGCTGGTCGGCTTGGTCGGAGCCGGAGCCAGTCTGGGTGGCGACAGCCGTACCAGCGACCTGGTTTTCGTCGGCACGCTCCTGTTTTTCTCCTGTGCGGGGCTGCTGTGCACCCTGTCCCCCGCGACCAGGCGCTGGCTCGCTGACAAGCATCCCAGGAACCGGCCATGAGCCCGCAGAGCGCTCAGGGCACCACCACGATCTTTCCGGTGGCCCGGTTGTCCTCCATGTACCGATGGGCTGCGACGATGTCGTCCAGACCGAAGACACGGTCGAGGTTGGGTCGATAGACACCGGCCTCGACTTCGTCGACGACGCGCTGCAGCACGGCCGCGCCCGCGCTGCCCTTCAGGTTGTCGCTGTGGAACGCCGTCAGTTTGGTTCCGGACGGGATCATCGCTATCGGTTCGAAGTCCGAGATCAGCCACCCACTCAGCGAACCCGCCACACATACCGTCCCGCCCCGGCGGACCAGGCGCAGCGAGTCCACCGCCGTGCGCGCTCCGACGAGATCCAGCACGTAGTCGGGCCCTTCGGGCCAGACCGCCTGCACGCCGGCCGCCAGCGACCCGCCGTCGTCGACGAGTACGTGGTCGACGCCGATCGCGGTCAGCGCGTCGATCTTGTCGTGCCGTCGGGTCGTGGCAGCGATCTCGATGCCGCGACCGGACGCGATCGACGCTGCCGCCATACCCACCGACGATGTCCCACCGCGAATCAGCAACCGCCCCTGGCTATCCGCCACGATGCCCAATGCGTCGAGTGAGCCCTGCGCGGTCAAGTATGTCTCGGGCAGTGCGGCCAAGACCTCCCACGGCAACCTGGTGGTGACCGGCATCAGCAGCGAATTCGGCAACAACGCGTACTGCGCGTAGCCGCCGTCGAACTCCCGGCCCATCTCCCCCATCACCGCCGCGACGGTCGCGCCGACCGGCAACATGGGATCGGTCGACGCTGCCACGATTCCCACACATTCGATCCCGAGCACACGGGGGAACCGGACGTTCGGGGAATGTCCCTGACGGGTTCGCAGCTCCGATCGGTTCAAGCCCGCGCCCTTCACCCGCACCAGGCTCCAGCCCTCCCGAATCGCTGGTACCGGTAGCTCACGGATCTCCAGTACCTCCGGGTCACCCGCCCGTACACAGACGGCCGCTCGCATCGTCGTACTCGTCGTCTCACACCGCATCGGGGCGGCGGTGGTGTCTGAATGGAGGTCATCGCGCATGCGTCCACTGTCGCCAGGCGAGCGTGTGGCCGTCTACCGATAGAATGCCAACTCATGCCCGTTGGCCGCCAACTTCCTCGGCTCGGCCCGACATCCCAGCTGTGGCCGTCCGGAGGGGTGCACCTGTGGCCGTCGGGGGGAACGAGCTCGGTGCACTCCCATCCGCGTGGACACCTGGTCTACGCGGCTCGCGGCGTCCTGTCCGTGCACACCGAACGGGGCACATCGATCGTTCCGGCCAATCGAATCGCGTGGACCCCTGCCGAGTTCGCGCACTACCATCGGGCGCACGGCGACACCGACATGCGGATCGTCTTCCTACCCCCATCCCAGGCGCGGCTCGTGCCGGACCGTCCCGCCGTGTTCCTGGCTTCCGGCCTCGCCCGCGAAATCCTGCTCACCCTCACGAGCCCACGCGACCACGACCGCGCCGCGCGCGCTCGCCTTCGCCGCGTCCTCGTCGATGAACTCCAGGAAGCACACGAACAGCCACTCGTGCTGCCGAAACCTCAGGACGACCGGTTGCAAGCGATTGCGCGGATCCTCTCCGAGAACCCCGCGGACAACACGTCACTGGCCGAACTCGGGCGCACGATCGGAGCCAGTGCCCGCAGCCTCAGCCGCCTGTTCCACAACGAACTCGGCATGACCTTCTACGAGTGGCGCACCCAGCTCCGCGTCTACCACGCACTCGTCCTGCTCGCCGACGGCCACGACACCACCCGCGTCGCCCACGCCTGCGGCTGGGCGAACCCCAGCAGCTTCATCGCCGCTTTCACCAACCTCGTCGGCACCACCCCGGGCCGCTACCGCACCACTCCATGACCTCGGCACCACGTCACAAGGCTCCGCCCGTCGGTGGCGACCAACGACGTCGACCCGACGACGGGGCGAGCGCGCGCTGGTAGCGTTCGCTGATCGTCCGCAGGGTCCGCACCAGTTCGGGTGAGTCCACGATCTCGAAGTCGGCGCCAAGCAGTCCGAGGTAGAGCGCCAGCATTTCCGGATGGTCGGAGCCGGGTTCGAACGCGCACCGGTCCTCGCTCAACGGCTCGACGTCGACGGGAATCGGGAGTCGGCTGCGCACGTGATCCGCGGGCGCGTGCACGATCACCCTGGCGCGGAAGCGCCACGTCGACTCGCCGATTCCGCGGGCGACTCGTGCGGTGATCTCATGGTCGGGCGGCAGCGGCCGCGGCGTAAAGCGGGGGCCGGTCGGTGTGCGGGGCCGCATCCTGTCGACGCGAAAGGTCCGCCAGTCGACGCGGTCGAGGTCCCAGGCCATCAGGTACCAGCGTTGTCGATCGTTGATCAGGCGATACGGCTCCACCGAACGCCGACCGGCGGCCCCCGAATGCGTCTGGTAGTCGAACCGCAGTCGTTCATGGTCGCGGCAGGCGTCGGCGATCACGGTCAGCACATCCGGGTCGACGAGCGGGCCGCGCGGGGGGAGCGCGAGAGTGTGCGACCCGAAGGCGTCGACGCGACGGCGCAGCCGCGACGGCAATATCTGTTGCAGTTTCGTCAGTGCACGCAACGAGGTCTCCTCGATGCCCGCGATGGAACCGGCTGCGGCGCTGCGCATCCCGATCGCGATCGCGACCGCTTCGTCGTCGTCGAGCAGCAGCGGCGGCAGCGCACCTCCGACACCCAGCCGGTACCCACCGTCGACACCCGGCCGAGCCTCGACGGGATAGCCGAGCCGTCGCAGGCGGTCGACGTCGTTGCGGACGGTGCGCACGGTGACCTCCAGTCGAGCGGCCAACTCGGGTCCGGTCCAGTCGCGGCGCGCTTGCAGCAGCGAAAGCAGACGAAGCAGTCGTGCCGAGGTTTCGAACATTGATCGATCTTCTCCCGAATCGAGGAACCAACCTTTCCGCAATGGCAACTACCTTATGTTTCACCGGCGCGAAACGCTCGCCCGAGCCGACAGAGAGAACCCCAATGAGTGACGCAATCCAGCCCTTTCGCATCCACATCGCGCAGTCCGATCTCGATCACCTGCACCATCGGCTCGCCGATGCCCGCTGGCCGGCCGAGTTGCCCGATGTCGGCTGGAACCGCGGCATACCGCAGCTCTACCTGAAGGAGCTGGCCGAATATTGGCGCACCGGCTACGACTGGCGTGCGCAGGAAGCCGTGCTCAATTCCTATCCGCAGTTCACGACCGAGATCGACGGCCAGCGCATTCATTTCCTGCACGTCCGCTCCGGCCGAGCGGACGCGACGCCACTGCTGATCACCCACGGCTATCCCAGCTCCGTCGCCGAATTCCTCCACCTCATCGAGCCTTTGGTCGACCCGGCCGAGGGGCCTGCGTTCCATGTGGTCGCGCCGTCGCTGCCCGGTTACGCCTTCTCCACTCCGCTCAGCGCGACCGGCTGGGCGATGGGCCGCACCGCGAACGCGTGGATCGAGCTGATGCGCAGGCTGGGCTACCAGCGCTACGGGGTTCACGGCGGCGACGTCGGCGCAGGCATATCCGGCCTGGTCGGCGCCCGCGACAGCGAGCATGTCATCGGCGTCCACGTCGTGACCGATCCGCTGACCGCCGCCAATGTGGCGACGTTCCTTCCCGGAATGGCCGAGCGCCTCGATGCCGACGACCCGGTCGACAAGCTGATCCTCGAGCGCATGGACGCGTTCCGCAAGGAGGGTTCCGGATACTTGTCGATCCAGCAGAGCCGACCGCAGACCATCGGTTACGGTCTCGTCGATTCGCCGCTACTGCAGCTGGCGTGGATCGCCGAGAAGTTCGAGGAATGGACCGACTTGCCGATCGATCGCGACCAATTGCTCACTACCGTCAGCCTTTACTGGTTCACCGGAGCGGGCATCACCGCGGCGCACACCCTCTATGACCAAGCGCACTCCTCGGATTGGGGCGCACCCGCGGTACCGCAGGGTTTCGCGGTGTTCGGTGCGGACGAGACCGTGCGCAAGGTGGTCCCGGCGCCGCCGGACGCGCACTGGACCGAATTCGAGCACGGCCTGCACTTCCCGGCCATGGAGGCGCCGGCTCAACTGGCAGCTGATCTGCGAACATTCTTCGAACATCTGCGATAGCCCGAACCCGACGGTGCAGAACCTCGCGAGCCATCGCTACCCGGTCAGCCGGTAGCCGTCCCGTGGAGTGGTGATGCTCGGTGCAGCCGTGCGGCCGGCGAACAATGGTGCCGATCAGAGGCGTGTCGCGGTGCGGACGAGGTCGGCAACGGCTTTGGATCTGCTGTGTGGCGGCCAGGCGATGACGGTCGTGACCACCGGTGCGTCCGGCACCGCCACCACGGCATGATCGTCGCGTAGCTGAGTTCGCAGCGACTCGGGCACGACCGCGCAGGCCAGTCCGAGCGCGATCAGCTGGAGCAGTTGGGTATGGTCGCGCACCCGCGGGCCGGGGCCGTCCGGATAACTTCCATCCCGTCGCGGCCAGCGCGGCAGAGGCAGATCCGTCTGGGCGTTGAGCTCGGCGAACGACAGATGCGCCCGGTCGGCGAGGGGATGACCCGCGGGCAGGACCGCCACCTGCTGTTCAGTATGCAGATCCTCGGTGTCGAATCCGGCTGTCGTGTCGTAGGGCCGGTGGAGCAGCGCAACGTCGGCACGCCCGTTGCGCAGCAGGCTTTCCGGTTCGCCGGGCCCGCACAGCATCACCTCGACGGCCACGGCGCCCGGTTCGGCGGCGTAGGCGTCCAGCAGCTTCGACAACAGTTCCCTGGACGCACCGGCCTTGGTGACCAGCACCACACCCGGCTGGTCGGCCGCGGCGCGGCGGGTGCGGCGCTCGGCGGCTTCGACCGCGTCGAGCGCGGTCCGGGCCTCGCGCAGCAGCACCGTCCCGGCCTCGGTCAAGGCGATGGCGCGAGCGGTGCGGTGCAGCAGAACGACTCCGAGCCGCCGCTCGAGCTGCTGGATGGCTCGCGAGAGCGGTGGTTGCGCCATGGAGAGCCGTTGTGCCGCCCGACCGAAGTGCAACTCCTCGGCGACGGCGACGAAATATCGCATCTCCCGCGTCTCCACCAGGCCATGGTAACCGGCGATGACCTCGACCGATACCCGTGCGGTATCGACGCAAACCCGACCGGTCTTGGACGCCGCACCCGCAACCGCAGCAGGATCGACGGTGTGAGTGAACAGACGATCGCGCTGGTGACCGGCGCGAACAAGGGAATCGGATACGAGATCGCCGCCGGCCTGGGCGCGCTCGGCTGGCGAATCGGTGTGGGCGCGCGGGATCGGCAACGCCGCGACACCGCGGTGGAGAAGTTACGCGCGGCCGGGACCGATGCGTTCGGTGTGCCGCTCGACGTGACCGACGACGCGAGCGTGGCCGCGGCGGCCGAATTGATCGCCGACCAGGCCGGCGGGCTCGACGTCCTGGTCAACAACGCCGCGATCACCGGCGACCTGCCGCAGACACCGACCGCCGTCGATCCCGCGACCGTGCGAATCATCGTGGAAACCAACGTGATCGGGGTCATTCGGGTCACCAACGCGATGCTGCCGATGCTGCGCGCCTCGGCCTCACCGCGAATCGTCAACATGTCCAGCAGCGTCGGCTCGCTCGCCCTGCAAACCACACCCGGCATCGACATGGGCCCGGTTCCCGCCGCCTACTTGGCGTCGAAGACCTTCCTTAACGCCCTCACTATCCAATACGTCAAGGAACTCAGCGACACCAAAATCCTGATCAACTCCGGCTGCCCCGGTTTCACCGCCACCGACCTCAACGGCTTTCGCGGCGTCCGCACACCACAACAGGGGGCGGCCATCGCGATTCACCTCGCGACCCTGCCCGACGATGGACCGACCGGCGGATTCTTCGACGACGCCGGAACAGTGCCCTGGTGACAAGAACACCGGTGCCCACCGTTCCCGTTCTCGACGTCAGCCGCGCGGCGCGCGCCGAGGGAGAAGCAAGACGATGACAAAGGCAGTCAGATACGACGAGTTCGGCGGAATCGAGGTCTTGCGGGTCGACGACGTCGACCGGCCCGTACCCGAGGATGGGCAGGTCCTCGTGCAGGTAAGGGCGGCAGGCATCAATCCCGGTGAGGCGGCCATCCGTACCGGCGCGATGGCCGACATCTTTCCCTCGACATTTCCGTCCGGGCAGGGCAGCGACCTCGCTGGGGTTGTCGCCGAGGTCGGCGCCGGAGTCGACCGATTCTCGGTCGGCGACGAGGTGATCGGGTTCTCCGAGAAGCGGGCCGCCCAGGCCGAGCTGGTCCTGGTCGACGTCGACAACCTCACACCCAAACCGCGCAACGTCTCATGGGAGGTGGCGGGCGGCCTCTACGTCGCAGGCGTGACCGCCTGGCGGGCAGTGCATTCCGTACAGCTCGAGCAGGGTGAGGCCGTTGTGGTCTCCGCGGCGGCCGGCGGAGTCGGCTCGCTCGCCGTACAGCTCGCTCGCCGTGCCGGAGCCACCGTCATCGGCCTGGCGAGCGAGCGCAACCACGAATGGCTGCAAAGCCACGGCGTGATTCCGGTAGCCTACGGAGCCGGCGTCGCCGAACGGATCGAGACCGCCGCACCGGGCGGCGTCGATGCCTTCATCGACACCCACGGCGGCGGCTACGTCGAACTGGCCCTGGCTCTCGGCGTCTCGGCCGAACGGATCGACACCATCGCCGATTTCGCGGCAGCCGCGAAGTACGGAGTCAAAACCGAACCCGGAACCGACGCCAGGCCGGGCGCCGAGGTGCTCGCCGAATTGGCCGTCCTGATCGCCGACGGGCACCTCGAAGTCCCGATCGCGAACGTCTACCCGTTGGCGCAGGTTCGCCAGGCCTACACCGAACTCGAACGCCGCCACACCCACGGCAAAATCGTGCTCGAGCCCTGACCTGCACCGACACAATGCAGCCTGCTCCGAACGGCCTCGCCCATGGCCGCGGCGCGTGCCTCCGTGGTGATGTGCAACGCGGACGGACCAGGCGAATCCCGACCTGCCCTGGCTTCGAACGCGTCCGAAGGGCCGAACTGCATCGAGTTGCGGTAGCCGCGGCTGTCGCGGCTCGGCACATCAGGCCGTTGCTCCGCGCGGTTTTTCCGTCCGGCAGCAGTCCGTCAAAGGAGACGTGCACTTAGTTGGCGCCGCGTCGGCGCCGCGCCTCCCGCAACTCGGGGTCGAGACGTTCACGCATGAAACCGTCGGCCCCTGGGCCGGCGAGGAAGGCGAGGTCGATGGCCGAGAGGGGGCGTCCGCTGTGCTGGTCCACGAGGCCGGGCATGACCTCCTCCCCGGTGTCCCGATCGGTCAGGACGACGCTCGGCACATCCGATCCCGTGTGTTTGCGGCCCCAGGCGTACAGGGCGACGAGGACCGGAGAAAGGTCTCGCCCCTTGTCGGTGATGACGTACTCGTAGCGGGGCGGGGACTGGCTGTAGCGCCTGCGTTCGAGCAGCCCGGATTCGACCAAAGTGCGCAATCTCCTGGTCAGCATATTCGGGGCGATGCCGAGGTTGCGTTCGAACTCGTCGAATCTGGTGAATCCGTCCAGCGCGTCGCGCACGATCAGCAGCGTCCACCAGTCGCCGACATACTCCAGAGCGCCCGCAATCGGGCACCCCATCGCCTGGAAACTCGTTCGCCGCACCTGCTGATCCTTTCGCCATCCACAGTAACCCTACAGTAACTTGCATAATAGTAGTTACCAGTTCTAGCGTGGGCGTCGCAGCCGGACCACGAGCTGCCACACCTCACCCTGGTGAACGATCGGAAGGCGCACTTGTGACTTTCTCCCCCGACAGCCCCCGAACCACCACGCTCGTCATCGGTGCGGGCGGACGACACGGCGGCACCGGCTCACATGTCGTGCGGCGTCTTCGTGAACACGACTACGGGGTCCGCGTGCTGGTCCGCGCGGATGACGAACGCGCACAACACCTTCGCGCTCTCGGCGCGCAAATCGTCGTGGGCGATCTGCTGGATCGCCGGACGCTGGATGCGGCCGTGCGGGACGTGGACACCGTGTATTTCACCTATCCGGTCGCTCCCGGCATCGTGCAGGCCGCCGCCAATCTCGCCTCCGCGATCCGGCACGCCGAGACCACGCCGCGACTGGTCGTGATGTCCATGGCGGTCTCGGCCCCCGACAACCCCAGTGGGCTGGGACGCGCGCAATGGGCCGCCGAGCAGGTGCTGTCCTGGGCGGGACTGGAACCGACGATCTTACGGATCAAGGCTCTGTTCTACGAGAACATCGTGCTGTTGCACGCCGGATCCATCCGCCAGACCCGCGGCTTCGCCAACAGTTTCGGCGATGCGGCGGTGCCGTGGATCAGCGGTCTCGACGCCGCCGATCTCGCCGTGGCGGCGCTGACCGACCCGGCGCGATACCCTCGCGGCACCACGCTCTACCCGCAGGGGGCGACCGTGCACAGCCACGCCGAGATCGCCGCTCTCATCGGTGCCGCAACGGGAACGCCGGTCCGATACACCTCCATCCCTGCCGGTCAATGGCAGCGCGAACTGGAAGCCCTCGCACACAACGGCACCGAACCATCCGTCAATCCAGCCATGGCGCAGCACATTTCGGCCATCGGCGCGATGTTCTCCCAGCTGCCCTCGGCCCCGCCGGGCGATACCACCGCACTCACCGAGGCCATCGGCCGTTCGCCGCAGACGTTCGCCGAGTTCCTCCGCGAACACAGTCACCAGTTCGTTGCGGCCCCCGGACGTTGATCCATCGGGTCCGGGCGTGTGCGCACTGAGAGCTGAACAGCGTGCGACCGCCGCGGAGGGCTGCCCCCTTCGACACCACCGTCTGACCGTTGGTCGATGGATGATGCAGTGGGGTCGCCCTCGGCCCGCGCCGCGGTGAGCGGCTCGGGCCGAGGGGGTGCATCGCAGCGCGATCGTGGGCACTGCCCGGTGTCGATTTGGGAGCCCCCTTTGCCCACGTGTGGACACTCGCGCGTACCCGAACCGGTCCATGCCTCGAACTGGCCCATAAAGGGCACTTACTGGCACCCCGTCAGGCATGCTCGAAGCTCCTGAAGTGTGCGGCCACGGCGGGAGGTCAGGTCGTCACGGGTTCGGTGACGCGGCGGACCGGGCGGATGCGGATGCCGAACTCCGGGCGCAGGTTCACCGAAGCCAGCGGCACCACCGGGTGGGTGTCGTCGAGTTCGAGGCGGAAACGCTGCACCGTCATGGCCAGGATCAGCACCATCTCCGTCATCGACATGTCCTTGCCCAGGCAGATGCGCGGGCCGCCGGAAAACGGGAAGAACGCGAACTTGTGCCGTTCGGCCACGGCGGCGTCGGCGAAACGCTCCGGACGGAACTGCTCCGGGTCGTCCCACAGACGTTTGTCGCGGTGGACGTAGTACATGCACAACGTGACCCGCGCGCCCGCGGGCACGTGGTAGCCACCGATCTCGTCATCGGCGATCGGCGTGCGTTCGACGATCCAGGCGGGCGGATACAGCCGCATCGTCTCCTCGATCACCATGCGGCAGTAGCTGAGCTGTCCGAGATCGGCGAAGGTGGGCGTGCGGTCGCCGATCACGGAGCGCACCTCCTCGGCCAGTCGCTCTTGGATCTCGGGATGGGTGGCCAGCAGGTAGCACGCCCACGACAGCGCGTTGGCCGGTGACTCGTGACCGGCCACCAGCAAGGTCTTGATCTCGTTGAGCAAGTCCTCCTCTCGCATGCCCTGCCCGCCCTCGTCGCGAGCGCGCACCAGCGCGGTGAGCACGTCGCTGGTGTCGCCGCCGCGGCGGCGTTCGTCGATGAGATGGCGCACCACGTCGTCGAGTTCGCCGACCTTGCGCGCGACCCGGCGGGCCTCCGGCGTCGGGAACGACTGCGGTAGCTTCACCGGCGCGTTCACCCGCTTCATGATGAGCGCGAACGCCGCGCGCATCGCGTCGGTCACCTGTGTGGTGTCGGTGGACAGGTCGATGCCGAACAGGATCCGGCCGGTCACCGCGAGCAGCAGCTTGACGTAGTCGTCGTAGATGTCGCGGAATTCTCCGGCCGAGGCGTCCCAGCTGTCGAGCATCGCCGCGGCGCTGTCGGTGATGTCGTCGGCGAAACCCTTGACGTGCGAGTGGGAGAACGCCGGGGAGATGAGTTTGCGCTGTCTACGCCAGTACTCCAGGTTGTTGGTGGTCAGCTGCCCGTCGCCGAGCAGGATGCTGAACTCGTCGTAGATCGGGCTCTTGCGATAGTTGGTGTAGTTGTCCTTGAGGACGTACTCGGTCATCGCCGGATCCGCGACGAGGTAGACCAGCATCGGGCCCGCTTTGACCCGCACGACGTCGCCGTAGCCGTCCAGCAACGCGCCCACCGTCGTCAGCGGGTTCTTCGCCAGTTTCGGCAGCATGCGTCCGGTTTCCACCAGACCGGGCCCGGGTGCTTTCATGGTCCGACCTTTCACTTCAAGAGCTTGGCGTGCTTGCGCAACTGGTTCACGTAGTCCTGTTTCTCCACCACCAGTGGGTACTGGTCGGCGTGATAGAGCCGCAGCCCGGCGTACAGGTCGGGCTGGCGGCCCTGGGTGGCGCGGTCGAAACGCTCGACCCGCACCGGGTCGTTCGCCTTGGCGCGCAGATATTCGGCGACCAACTCGGCCTGCTTCTCGTAGACGTCCCAGTGCGAGCCGATCGGGCGCACCATCCCGATCACGAACAAGTCCCGGGTGTGCGGCGGAAAGATGTTGAGATACAAACCCGGTCGCAGGCTGCCGTCGGTCCAGTTCAACAGAGTTCGGTCGACGACGGGGTAGTTCGGCACGAACCCGGTGGCCAGCACCACCAGGTCGACCTTCTCCTCGGTGCCGTCGGCGAACGTCACCCGGTCGTCGTCGATCGATGTGACGTCGGGTTTGGGTGTGATGTCGCCGTGTGTGTAGTAGTGGTGCAACTGGTCGCCGAGCATCGGGATGACGATGCCCTCGGCGAAATCGGGCACCGGCAGCCCGAACGAGCGAGAGCGGCCGCGCAGATAGGAGAACAGCCGCTCGAAGGCCCGCTTGCGCAGCGGCCGCCACATCCGGCCCTGCAGCATGCTGTCGGTCGGGCGGCCCAGCATGTACTTGGGCATGCAGTAGAACCCGCGCCTGCTGCTGTGCAGGGTCAGCGCGGCGTTGACCGCGCAGTCGGACAGGATGTCGGCCGCCGACTGCCCGGCCCCGATCACCAGCACCCGCTTGCCGAGCACCTGTTCGGGATCGCGGTACTCGCTCGAATGCAGCACGGGCACCGTGCCCGAGCCGGGGATGTCGATGCGGCGCGGGGTGCGGTCGTGGCCGGTGGCGATGACGACTCCCGCGTAGTGTCGCTCGGATCCGTCGGCCAGCGTCACCGACCAGCCGTCACCGCTGGGCTCGACGTGCTGCACCGCGGTGTTGAACCGGATGCGCGGCCACAGCTCGAAGGCGTCGGCGTAGGCGTTGAGGTAGCGCAGCACGAGTTCGTGGCCGGGATAGTCGGGATAGTCCTCGGGCATCGGAAAACCCGAAAACGCCTGCACCCCTTTGGAAGCGATCACGTGGGTGTTGCGGCTGACCGGCGAGTCCGGGCGCCGGGCGTCCCAGATGCCGCCGATACCGTCGGCCGCTTCGAGCACCTCGAAATCCAAACCGTGCGCGGCGAATTCGCGTGCGGTCGCCAGACCGGCCGCGCCCGCGCCGATCACACAATAGGTGCTCATGCCGCGGCGACCCGTTCCGTCTGTGGGGAGTCCTCCTGCGGCGGTGTGGGTTGCGGCTCGGTGCCCGCGCTCGCCCGCCAGGCCACGAAGAAGCAGGCCAGGTAGATGATCGTCTGCGCCACCAGCGTGAAGTAGACGTTCTCGTTGTAGACCGCGATGATCAGCCAGGCCACCGTCAGCAGTGCGACGGTGCGTTTGCCGCCGCGCATCAGCCCCGCGTACACCGCCAGCATCCACACCGCGCCCACCGCGATGTACACCCACGGCCCGAACGGCGCGCGGAACGACGCCAGCGTCAGCACCGCCAGCCAGATGGCCAGCTGCTCGGCGCGCACCCGCGGCCCTTCGGCCCCCGCCGACAGCCGCCGGTGGATGCGCACCGCGGTGACCGCCACCAGGATCAGCAGCAGCAAGGTGTAGACGTTGGTGATCACGCGTGCGGGACCGACCGGATCGCCGATGTCCCAGCCCATGATGTTCGCTTTGTAGGGCAGCCCGAACGGCGAATAGTTGACCAGCTGATTGGCGCGTTCGACCAGCACGAACTGGTGGAACTCCCCGCTGGCCAGCCGCTTCCAGGTGCCGTCGGACAAGAACTGCCGCCACGGCTCCCAACCGAAGATCGCCAACGTCGCCAGCGAATACAGGCCGCCGAACACGGCCGTCCAGGCCGCGGGCCGCCAGCGCCGCTGGACCAGCAGATAGACCAGCAGAATCGCCGGGGACACCTTGGCGACGATCGCGAACGCCAGCGCCGCGCCGCCGAAGATGTTGCGCCGCAGATGGAAAAGCGCCATGGCGCCCGCGCCGCCGACATACAGCACCAGCACGTGGACGTTGCCGATCTGCATGGTCGCCAGCGTCGGCAGGCTGATCCACACCACCGGGGTCAGCGCCGCCAGCACCCCGCCCTGCCTGCCGCCGACCCAGCGGGCGATGGCGAACATGGCCACCAGCACGATCGCCACATACAGCGAGTAGTACAGCGCCCGCAGCGTGGCGAAGTCGTGGCTGAACAGCAGCAGCAATCGCGGCAGCAGCAGGAACGGCGGCGGGTAGAGGTAGGCGTCGCGATCCTGCGGTGTCACCGCGGGCAGGATCGAATCCGCGTGGGGCGACTCGTAGCGGTGACGGTCGTAGAGACCGGCCGGGTCGTGTTCGGCCATGAGCGCGCCGCTGATGTAGCCGGACAGGTGGGTCTTCTTGACCAGGAAGTCGTCGTCGGCCGACAGCGAGGCGTCCACGTTGTCGGCGTCGAGGATGAACTGCGTCAACCGGGCCAGGACCGCGACGACGAGCACGATCACCAGGCTCCACAGCACCCGCACCACGATCGGTTTGCTGCGCACCACCTCCCGCCACTCGTCGGGCATCCTCGGCACGAACAGCACGAACAGCACCGCCGCGCACACGATGCCGAGCACGGCGGTCACGGGGCCCGGTAGGCCGGTGAGCGCGAGCACGATCATCACGACGGGGACGAGAATGCCGACCACGAACACCGCATACATCGCGGCGTAGTAGTCGAGCGAACCACGGAACCTGGTCCATGTCCTGGATATCATCTGCAACCTACGGCTTTCGGTTCCCGCGCCACCCGGTTCGGGCCGCGCGGACGGTCTATCTGGTCGCTGCTCCGGCGTGCTCGGCCAGCAGCGGAACAACCTGGGACACCACGTCGCCCGGTGCGGGCGCGGCGCGCAGGTCGGCGCCGATCTGTTCGGCGGCGGCGCGGAAACGCGGCTCGCGCAGCAGCGTGCGGATCGCGGTGGTGAGCGCCTCGACGTCGCCTTGCCCGGCAGCGGTCTCTGCGGTCAGCCCGGCCCCGCTGCGGACCAGGCCCCTGGCGTAATCGAACTGGTCGAACATCTGTGGCAGCACCAACTGCGGCAGGCCGAACCAGCCCGCGGTGAGGCCGGTGGTCGAGCCGCCGTGATGCACGAGCAGATCGCAGCCCGGCAGGAAGAGGTTCAGCGGAACCTCTTCCACGACACGGACATGGTCGGGCAGTTCGCCGACCGTGGCCCGGTCCGGTGCCGAGAGCGCGACGACGACCTCGGCGTCGTCGACGGCGGCCAGCGCGGCGAGCACGGACTCCAGCGGCCGGGGACCGGTCAGGCCGAGCGTGCTGCCGCCCATGCAGACCGCGATCCGTTTGCGGCCGTGCTCATTGCGGTGCCACGGCGGCAGCACGCCGGTGCCGTTGAACGGGACGTAGCCCAGCCGGATGCTCGGCGCGGCGTCGGGCGCTTGCAGCCGCGGCGGGCAGATGTCGAGCACGGCGACCGGGGCGGCCAGCCGCGTGCCCGCCTCCTCGGCGAGTGCGGCGGTGCGGTCGGTGAAGGGACCGCCGGTGGGGTCGATGCCCCAGCGGTGCACCAGCACCGGCAGATCCAGTTGCGCGCCGAGCGCGCGGCCGATGGTGGCCAGCGGGTCGGTGAGGATCACCTCCGCGCCCCAGTCGGTGGCCACCGCGGCGAACGTCTCGAGGTACTGGCGGGCGTGGTTGTGCCAATTCTGCGCGGCGATCTGCCACAGGCCCTGTCCGCTGGACTGGTCGCGGTCGGCGAACAGCGGCAGCGGGAACATGCCCGGGTTCACCTGGGTACGCAACTGGTCCATCGGCACGTTCAGCGCGGTCACCTCGACGGCGTTGAGCCCCGAGCGCAGCGCTGTCGCCGTCACGTCGTCGCGCGAAGCGACCAGCACTTCGTGGCCCGCCTGGCGCAGCGCCCAGCAGAACGGCACCATCGCCAGCAGATGGCCCGACGAGGGCACCGGCACGACTAGAAACTTCATCCGATCACTCCTTCGGCTTCATCCACTCCATCGGATTGGTGTGCCGAGGCACCCATGATGGAGCCGATTGCTCGGCATTGCGGCGTTTTTCGATCACCACGATGTTGTGGTAGAAGTGCAGCGCCCCGATCCAGTCGTCGAAAGCGCCTGCCGCTCGGCCGGATTCCTTCTCGAATTCCTGGTGGTGCAGGGCGTCCACCAGGGTTTTCAGATAACCGATGGTGGTGGCCGGATCGTCGGTCGCGGTGCTGCTTCCGCCCCAGCCCGACCAGTAGGAGGTCTGAGTGTCCTCCACCACGTACAGTCCGCCCGGCCGCAGGTGGGCGAACAGCGCACCGAACGAGGCGATCACGTCGCCGCTGATGTGGCTGCCGTCGTCGATGATGATGTCGAACGGGCCGAGCGAGTCGCCGAGCCCGTCGAGGAACGCCGGCTCGCCCTGATCGCCGCGCAGGGGTTGCAGGCGCGGCTCGGCGATGCCGGACTTGTCGAAGTAGTCCAGCCCGAACACCAGGCCGCGGCGGAAGTACTGCTTCCACATCCGCAGCGACGCACCGCCGACGTCGGGGGCGGTGTATCCGCCGATGCCCAGCTCGAGGATGCGGACCCGGCTGTCGCGCAGCGGCGCGAAATGCCGCTCGTAGTGCTGGGTGTACCAGTGCCCGCCCCACTTGTCCGAACCGAAGTGCAGCGACAGCGCGTCGAGGTCGTAGTGGTGGGGACGGCAGGCGGTGACGATGCGGTCGGCGGCGACGGCGGCGGCGTCGCGGGCCAGTCGCCACGGGTCGTCCGGCGCGAAACTGCCCGGCCCCGGCTCGTCCTTGATCGTGATGGCGCGGGTGCCCAGGGCGGCGTCGGGCGGTCCGTAGACCGCGCGCAGCAACTCCACCAGATCCTGGCGCACCACCAGCCACGGATCCTCCAGGGTGCCCGGCGCGATCGCGGGGTCGTCGGCGCCGAAGGTGACCAGGTAGTCGAGCTGTTTGCCCTCGTGGATCAGCTCGAACACCGCGGTCACCGGTTGTCCAGGGCGCGCGCCGTAGCCCGCGCGCCAGGCGATCTCCTTGAGCACCGCGTCGGCGACGGTCTCGGTGCCGATCTCGCCGATCCGGGCGGCGGTCTCCTCGGGGACGCCGTCGGCGACGGAGATCAAGTGGGCGGCGAGAACGTTCTCGTCGTTCAGGGTCACGTCATCCATCCGTTCCGCCGGTGCGTACCGGCCTCGATTGCTCAGCAAGGCGCACGCCCTCGGCGACGAGCATGGCCCGCACCATGCCGTGGAAATCCACCGAAGGGCGCCACCCGGTCCGCGCGCGCAACTTCCTCGCCTCGCCCACTCGCGGTCGCCCGCCGCGGGTGAGCACCGAGGACCGTTCGCGGACATGGTCGTGCCAGTCCAGTCCGGCCATGCCGAACGCCGCCGCGCAGAACTGCGCGACCGTGTGGTGTTCGCCGGTGGCGACGACGAACTCCTCCGGCTCGTCGAGCGCCAGGATCCGCGTCATCGCCTCGACGTAGTCCGGCGCGTATCCCCAGTCGGCGCCCGCGTCCAGCCTGCCCACCTCCACCGTGCCGGTCTCACCGCGCTGGATCCGAGCGACGGCGCGCACGATCTTGCGGGTGACGAATTTCTCTGCGCGCAGCGGAGATTCGTGGTTGAACAGGATCCCGGCCGCCGCGAAGACGCCGCGGGCACGGTAGGCGCGGCAGGCCAGCAGGCCGGCCGCTTTGGTCACCCCGTAGATGGAGTCCGGCCGCAGCCCGCTGTTCTCGTCGCACACCGCGTCGCCGTCGGAGCCGAAGACGTGCGACGAGGCCGCGTAGAACAGGCGGGTGCCGGTGCGGTGGCGATCGATCGCCTCCGCGAAATGCTGCACCGGCAGCGTGTTCACGCGATGCGAGGCGCGGGCCAGCTCGTGCGGGTCGCCGTGGTCGTCCTGCGAGGAATGTTGCACCGCCGCCAACAGGTAGACCTGCCGGGGGCGTTCGGCGGCGACGAGTTCCTCGACCGCGGCGGCGTCGGTGATGTCGACCGGGCCGTCGCGGCCGATGCGCAGCACGCGCTCGCCGCGCCCGGCGAGCAGGTCCGACAGCAGCGTGCCGTCCTGCCCGGCCGCGCCCGTGACGACGATGGTCATCTCACACCACGTCCAGTTCCGGCAGCGGGAACACCAACCGCCCGCCCGCCGCGCGGAAAGCGCTCTCCCGCTCCAGCATCATGGTGCGGAAATGCCAGGGCAGCACGAAGAACTGGTCGGGCGCCATGGCACGCGCCTGCTCCTCGGACACGATCGGGATCGCGCTGCCGGGGGTGAACTTGCCGAACTTGTCGTCGTTGACCTCCGCGATGCACGCCAGATCCTCCGGCCCGATCCCGCAGTGCTGCAGCACCACGTTGCCTTTCGTGGAGGCTCCGTACCCGAGCGTGCGCAGGCCGGCCTTGCGGGAGCGGTCGAAGAACTCCCGGACCTGTTCGCGGTGCTGGTCGACCCGTTTGGCGAATTCCGCGTACGGCTGCGAGGTGTGCAACCCGAGCGCGGACTCCTCGTGGCGCATCCGATCCAGCGCGGCGGCGTCGGCAGGCGAGGCGACTCCTTGCTTGCCGAGTGTGAGTGCGAAGCTGCCGCCGTTGACGGTATTGCGTTCCACCTCGAGCACCACGAATCCGCACCGCCGCGCCATCCACTCGATCTGGTCGAGGGTGTAGTACTCGAGGTGCTCGTGACAGATGGTGTCGTAGGAGGTGGTGGCCAGCATCGCGGGCAGATAGCTCTGTTCGAGCACCCAGATGCCGTCGTCGGCGAGGCTGTCGTACACCGCGCGCATGAACTCCAGCGGGCGCGGGACGTCGTAGAACATGGCGATCGAGGTGATCACCTTGGCCCGCCGCCCCTCGAGCACCGATTCGGCCAGCTCGTGGTCGAAGTAGCCGGTCACCAACCGCACGTGCGGCGGATAGAACCGGCGGAACTTCTCCCCCAGCGGGTCGATGCCCAGAATCGTCGCCGACCCTTCCGGATAGGCGCGCAGCAACGTCGCGTCGTTGCTGCCGATGTCGATCACCACGTCGTCCGGTGACAGCGACACCCGCTGCCGGATCCTGTCCACCCGGTGGGCGAGGTGCTCGATCATGGATCGATTCAGCCCGGAGCGGTATCCGTAGCCGGGGGAATACATTTCGCCGAAGTCCGCGGTGTGGCGCAACTGCACCAGCCCGCACTCCTCGCTGCCTTCGGGCACGCAGCGCACCAACTCCAAGGGATAGCGCGGCACCTCGGTGGGATCGGTGGCCGGGAACACTCCCGTCAACGCCATCGTGCCGAGGTCGACGACCGTTTCGAGCCGGGTGTTCCCGCACACCCGGCAGCCCTGCACCGCCACTGCTTGCGTCACGCGTTCTCCATATCGTGGGCGACCATCAACTCGACGAGTTCGGTGAAACTCGTCCGGGGCTGCCACCCGAGCTTCTCGCGCGCCTTGCTCGGGTCACCGGTGAGATGATGCACCTCTGCGGGGCGGAAATAGGTCGGATCGACCTCGACGAGCACTCGCGAGGTTCGTCGGTCGATCCCCTTCTCGGTCAATCCGGTTCCTTCCCAGATCAATTCGACACCGGTGGCGGCGAACGCGGTCTCGCACAGCTCGCGCACGCTGTGCGTCTCGCCGGTGGCGATCACGTAGTCGTCGGGTTCGGACTGTTGCAGCATGAGCCACATCGCCTCGACGTACTCCTTGGCGTATCCCCAGTCTCGGCGGGCGTCCAGGTTGCCGATGAACAACTTCTCCTGTTTGCCCTGCGCGATGCGCACCGCGCCCCTTGTCACCTTGCGGGTAACGAAAACCTCGCCGCGCCTGGGTGATTCGTGGTTGAACAGGGTGCCGTTGACCGTGTACATCCCGTAGGCCTCGCGGTGGTTGACCGTGATCCAGTACGCGTACAGCTTCGCCACCGCGTACGGCGAGCGCGGATGGAACGGCGTGCGCTCGCTGAGCGCCACGTCGTGCAGGCCGCCGTAGAGCTCCGAGGACGAAGCCTGGTAGAAGCGGGTCGCGATGCCGGTCTTGCGGATGGCGTCCAGGATGCGCAGTGTGCCGATCGCGTTGGTCTCCGCGGTGAACTCCGGGATCTGGAACGAGATGTGCACGTGCGACTGCGCGCCCAGGTTGTAGATCTCCGCCGGTCGTACGTCCTCCAGGATCCGGTTGAGACTGCTGGAATCCATCAGATCCCCGTAGTGCAGGAACAGCCGGCGTTGGGAATGGGTATCGGAATACAGGTGGTCTATGCGGTCGGTATTGAAATTCGACGCACGCCTGACAATCCCGTGCACCTCATATCCTTGCTGCAACAGGAATTCTGTCAGATAAGACCCGTCCTGGCCGGTGATGCCGGTTATCAGTGCCTTTCTCATCAAACCTCCAGCCCCGAGACTAACCGGTCGTCAAATGGCGGGCAATACCTATCTTTCGGTCGCCGCCGGTATTAGAATTCGATTGCATGAGCGCGGCCTCCGAAAAAACTCTGGTAATGATTCCGACGTACAACGAGCGTCGCAACGTGGGCCCGTTGCTCGCTCAGATCCTGGAACAGGGCTCCGATTTCGACGTCCTGTTCGTCGACGACAATTCCCCGGACGGCACCGGAGATCTGCTCGATGAGCTGGCCCGACAGCACGCGCCCCGCATTCATGTGCTGCACAGGGCGGGACGGCAGGGCGTGGGCTCCGCACACCAGGCCGGTATCCGCTGGGCATACGCGCAGGGATATGCGCACATCATCACGATGGATTCCGATTTCGCGCATCCGCCGTCGTATCTTCCGGCATTGCGCGCCGCTTCCGACGGTTTCGACATCGTGGTCGGATCGCGCTATCTGAAAGAGGACAGCCTCGCCGACTGGACTCCCTTCCGCAAGGTCCTCACCCGGGTCGGGCATTTTCTCACCGTGACACTGCTGCGGATGCCCTACGATGCCACCGGCGCGTTCCGATACTACCGGTTGGATACGGTTCCGGTGGCGGCTTTCGATCGCGTTCGCTCGACCGGCTACTCCTTCTTCTTCGAAAGTCTCTACATCCTCGCCGCCAATGGTTTCCGGATCGAACAGGTGCCGATCCACGTCCTCAACCGCACCGCGGGCGCGTCCAAGATGCGCACCCGCGATGTCGCGACCAGCGTGCGTTTCCTGCTGGTGCTGTGCGCGGAGAAGTACCTGCGCCCCGGCAGGCATCGCGTCACCTCGCCCGCGCATCGCTGACCCTCCGCCCGGCCAGCCAGTCGATCACCGCCGCCGCCTCCGGCCAGTCCGGGCCGGTGGCGGTGGTCGGGAACTGGTCGTCGACAACATTTTTGGCGAACTGCGAGGACGAGCCCACCGCGTCGCGTACCTCCGCCAGCGTCACGGTGGTGCGTGCGCCGACCTCGCGCAGGCCGGTGTCCTCCAGGTGGGCGGCGATCCAGTCGGCGCACCAGTCCACCGGGGCGAAACTCTGCCGGGAGCGGCCGCTGGCGAACACCGGACGGTCGGCGGCCATGTCAGCCAGCACACCCTTGCGGTAGTCGCCGCCGTACATCGGGCCGAGCCGGACGACGAAAGTGTCGCGGCCGGAACACATTCGCTCGGCCTCCGCGCGATGGCGGCCGTAGACCGTGTCCAGCTGGGTCCGTGCGGAGATGCTGCTGATCTGCACGAACCGGTCCCAGCGCCATTGCTCGCGCAGCAGGCGCGTCTTGTCCACCGTCTCCCGGCGATCGTCGCCGGGATGCTGCTCGGCCCAGAACCGCTTCGACGGGCAGGCGGCGTTGATCAGCACGTCGTAACGACCTGCCGTGCAGTGGGATTCGTGGTCGTCGCGCACCACGGGCACGACCTCCCATCGCCGCGTCCTGCCGAGCGCCTCGACCAGTGCGGCGCCCACGTATCCCGCTGCGCCGAGCACCGCCACCCGCATCCCGCTCATGCGAGGCCCTGTCCGGCACGGGCGGTCGCGCTGGTCGGCCGCACCGATATTCGACCGCTCACGACTTGCCTTCCAAGGTGTGCGGCAGCGGCGCCACCTGCACGATCGGCGGATCGCACTCGTCCCACGGCTTGGTCAGCATCGCGACGAAGGTCAGCGGGGTGATCGAGTACACGGTGTGCATCACCCCGATCGGCGTGCGCGTGCAGATGCCCTTGCCCACATGGATGAACTCCTCCGGGCAGTCCGGATCCTCGTAGTCGTCCTTGGTCACCAGCACGCCGTTGCCCTCGACGAACAGCAGGTACTCGACGAAATGCGGGTGGTAGTGCAGGCCGCGCACCTTGCCGGGGTGCATGTAGATCAGGTTGAACTCGAGCAGGGGTTCCGGCGGGACCCAGGTGAAAATGCCACCGCGCCCGTCGCGGACGGTGTCGAGGTTGCACGACGGGGTGAGGACTTCGACCTTCATTACTGCATCCCTTCATCAGGCGGATACCGCGTCGGGGCGGACAGCGGCGAGCTTGTCCGCGAGCGAGTCGAGCAGCGCTGCCCGCTGCTCGACGAGAAAGAAGTGGCCGCCGGGCAGCAGCTCGGTGGAGCGCAGTCCAGGCAGGACGTCGCGCCAGGCCTCCAGCTGGGAGGCCGCGACCTGGCGGTCGTCGCGGCCGCCGAACAGGTGGGCCGGGCACGACGGCGCGGCGGCGGGTGTGAATCGGTAGTCGTCGAAGATCTCGAAGTCGCTGCGCAACGCGGGCAGGAACAGCGCCATCACCTCCGGGGTCTCGCGCACTTCCGGCGGGATGCCGCCGTAATGGCCGACCGCCGCGACGAACTCGTGGTCCGGTAGCTCCGACAACCGACCCGGCCTGGGGAGATGCGGGGCCACCGCGCCACCGAGGAACAACGCGCGTGGCGCGATCCCCTCGGGCAGGCGGCGGGCGACCTCGTAGGCGGCCAGCGCGCCGAGGCTGTGGCCGAAGAACGCGAACGGAAGATCGGTCAGCGGCAGCACCGCGGTCAACGCGGTCTCGACCAGATCGGTGAATCGCCGGATCGGCGTCTGCGCCAGATGCCGTTGGCGGGCGGGCAGTTCCAGAACGCACAGCTCGATCCAGTCGGGCAGCTGGCGCCGCCACGGCGTGTAGGCCGCCGCCTTGCCGCCGGCGAAGGGCCAGCAGAACAACCGCAGGCTCGGCGTCGCGGCGCTCTTGCGATGGATGGTCAGCCCTTGCACCTCGCGAATCGGTTGCGCCGCAACCGCCGTCGGAGAGGTCATCGCGGCCGGACCAGTCGTAGCGGGTTCCGGTGCGACCGGCATAGCCGTTCTCGGTGTGACCGGCGCAGCCGCTGTCAGTGCGGCTGCCGAGGAAATCGCCGAGACCGCCTCAGCCGGAGCGGCTTGCGATAGGGGCAGCGCACGTACGTCAGCTACTGTCGCGATCCGGGTCACCGGGGCATCCAGCGTCGCGAAGAACTTCGACAGCGGTGCCGACGGGCCCACCTCGTAGCGGGGTGTGCCCGAGCGCAGCAACGCTCGCATGTTGGCCGTCCAGCGCACCGGGGCGGAGATCTGGCGGACCAGATGCTCGGCGAGGGTTTCGGGCCGATGGAACTCTCCGGTGTAGTTCGAGGTCACCGCGACCGCGCGCTCGGCCCGCGTGCGCGGTGCGCAGTCGGCCAGATGTCCGGCGAACTCGTCCTCGATGCCGCGCATCCAGCGGGAGTGGAACGGCGCGCTGACCCGCAGCGGGACGAACCGCAGTTCCGGGAAGCGCTCGCCGAGCACGCCACGTGCGGCGGCGACAGCGTCGCGTTCACCGCTGATGACCACCTGATCGGTGGAATTGTCGTTGGCCACCTCGACGCCCGCCTCGGCCACCAGTTCGGCCACCCCCGAATCGGCGATGCCCGGCAGGATCAGCGCGGCCATCGCGCCCGCGCCCTCCGGCACGGCCTGCTGCATCAGCGCGCCGCGCGTGCGCACCAGTCGTACCCCGTCGGCGAGTTCGAAGACGCCCGCCGCGACCAGCGCGGCGTACTCGCCGAGACTGTGCCCGCCGAAAGCGACCGGTTGCCAGCCGGATTCGCTCACCAGCACCCGGTAGGCGGCGATCTCCATCGTCAGCACGCACGGCTGGGTGTACTCCGTGCGATGCAGTCGCGGATCCCGCTCCACGCAGATCCGCAGCAGGTCCTCGCCCACCGCGGCGCTCGCCTCGGCGAAAGTGTCTCGCGCGAGCGGGAATTCGGCGCAGAAATCCGCTCCCATCCCGGTGCGCTGCGCACCCTGCCCCGGGAAGACGATCGTGCAGCTCACCGCAGCGCCTCCGCGGTCGGCTCGGCCCCGCGGGGTGCGGGGATGTAGCCCACCTCGGCGCAGTGCGCCAGGTACACCCGCACCAGATCCTCGGTCGGCGGGCAGTCGATGCCCGCCGCGCCGAGCACCCGCCGGGTGTAGGTGCAGTCGGCGTAGGAACTCTCCTCGTAGTGGATGGTGCCGAACAGTTCGATGCCGTACTTGAACATCTCCAGGGTCTGGCTGTCGTACACCTCGTCGGTGCCCAGCCGGTAGATCTGCCGGTCGGTGGCCCTGCGGTGGAATTCCTCCAGCGGCACCAACGCCACCTCGTACCCGGCACGCTGGACGTAGCGGACCACGTCGTAGTAGCGCCGGATGTCCGGATTGGTCAGGTGGTAGGTCTCCCGGTAGGTGGCGCGGCGCGTGGCGATGTGCACGATCGCGGCGCTGACGTAGTCGACCGGACTGATGTCCCAGTGCACCGGCGTCAGCATCGTCTCGCCGGTCTCGATCATCGTCTTGAGGATGTCGTAGTACGCGCCTTTGACGCTGACCTCGGAGAACGGGTACCGGCCGGTCCGGCTGTCGCCCATGATGTTGCCGGGGCGAACGATGTCCCACAGCAGTCCGCGTTCGCTCGCCTCCCGGATCAGCTTCTCCGACTCGTATTTGGTCTGCTGGTAGGGCAGATGGTCGTAGCCCTGACCCAGTTCGAGATCCCGCTCGGTGAACGGCGGGTTGTTGAAATTGAGCCGATCGCCCAGCGCGCTGAAACTCGACACGTACACCAGGTACTTGCCGCGCGAGCGCAACGCGAATTCCACCGCGCGACGGGTTCCTTCGACGTTGATCGGGGCCAGGGCGTCGTAGAACGTGACCAAGGTGGTGCGGCCCGCGGCGTGGATGGTCAAGTCCACGTCGTCGGCCAGCCGCCGCCAGGTGACCTCGTCCAGGCCGAGCCGTTCGCTGGAGACGTCGCCGAGCACCGCGGTGACGCGCTGCGCGAACGCCTCGTCGAGGGTCGACTCCGGGTCGTAGGTGCTCAGGAAGTGCTTGATCCGACGCTCGGCCGCGGCCACGGTCTTGCCGCGCACCAGGCAGGTCACCCGGACGTCGGTGCGGGTGAGCAGATCGTGCAGCAGCTTGCCGCCCAGCACGCCGGTCACGCCGGTGATGAAGACCGACCGCACCGGGATCGGGACCTCTGTCGTCACCACGGGGATGTCCTGCTGGGCCGCTGTGGCCGCGGCGACCACGGTCGGGCGTGGGGCATCGTCGTGTGCCGTGCCGGAGATGATGCCTTCGGCCACCAGATAGTGCGACAGCGACGCGATCGTCGGATGCAGCTCGGTCGATTCCGCCGGGATCTTGACGTCGTAGTGCTTCATCAGCCGGTTGAGCATTCGGACGGTGGCCACCGAGTCGAATCCGAAGTCGGCGAATTCCGCCTCGAGGTCGAGCTCGGCCGGGTCGGACTTGGTCAGATCGGCGAAGATCTCCCGGATGTGCTCGGCGAGCCGGTCGCACAACTCGCTGTCGAATTCGTCACCGGAGGGCTCGGCGACGGCCGGTGCGGCGACTTCGGCGGTGGGCGTTTCGACCGGTTCCGGCGGTGCCGCAACGTCCTGAGGCGCTGTGCCGTTCGGTGAGTGCCCGTTGCGCTGCTCCGACTGCGGTGGCTCGATCTCCTGCGTGACCACTGTCTTCGCGACCACGTGCGGTGTTCGTCTGCGGTAGTCCTCGGGCACGATCCAGTACCTGCGCCGGGCGAACGGATAACCGGGCAGACCCACGATCCGGCCGAACGGCTGCTCGTAGCCCTGTTCCCAGTCCACGGTCCATCCGCCTGCCCACAGTTCGGCGACTCGCGGCAGGTTGCCCGACCGCAGCAGGGCGCGCACTTCGGCGCGGTCGGCGTCCGATTCGCCGGGCAGCTCGTCGAGGTCGCGGTGGGTGCGGGCCACGCCGCGGAAGACCAGTAGTCCCTCCGCCGGTGCGGGTGCGCCGGCATCGGCTGTGCTGTCGAGTAGTTCGACGAGTTCGGCCGTCGAGGTGGCGACCACCGCGAGTCGATGTTCGAACGGTGTCCGGCCGACGGCCAGCGTCCACGCCACATCGGGCAGCGCGAGAGGGTGATCGCGCAGCCGATCGGCGGTGCGGGCGGCCAGCTCCGCGAGCCGGTCGGCGTCGCGGGCGGACAACACCACGATCCTCGGCCGCCCATCTTCCGGCGTTGCCGCCACGGGCTCGGCGTCGGTGAGGATCATGTGGGCGTTGGAGCCTCCCGCGCCGAACGAGCTGACGGCGGTGACGCGTGGTGTGCCGTCGCCGGGGCGCGGCCAGGGTGTGGGCCGATCGATGACGTGGAACGGTGTCGCCGCGAAGTCGATTCCCGGGTTCGGTGGATCGCTGTGCAGGTTCGGCGCGATGGTGTCGTGGCGCAGTTGTAGCAGCGCCTTGACCACGCCCGCCGCGCCCGCCGCCGCTTCCAGATGTCCGACACTGGATTTCGCCGAGCCGATGCCGCAGTAGCCCTGCTCCGCTGTCGAGCGCCGATAGGCCTTGGTGAGGGCCGCGATCTCGATCGGGTCGCCCAGCGCGGTACCGGTGCCGTGGGCTTCCACGTAGCCGATGTCGGCCGCGTCGACGCGTGCCGCGGTCAGGGCTCGGCCGATGAGGTCGGCCTGGGCGACTGGGTTGGGGACGGTGAACCCGTTGGTGCGTCCGCCGTGGTTGACGGTGCTGCCCCGGATCACGCCGTAAACGCGGTCACCGTCGGCGCGTGCGTGCCGCAGCGGTTTGAGGACCAACGTGACCACACCCTCGCCCGGCACGTAGCCGTCGCCGCCCGCGCCGAACGTCCGGCAGCGGCCGTCGGTGGATGCCCAGCGGCCGTAGCCGAGCAGCAAGTACTTGCCGGGATGGATGGACACGTTCACCCCACCGGCCAGCGCGTAGGCCGCTTCGCCGCGGCGCAGACTCTCGCAGGCCAGATGCAGCGCGGTCAGCGATGCCGAGCACGCCGTGTCGACCGCGAGAGACGGGCCGGTGAAGCCGAAGTGGTAGGACACCCGATTCGCCACCGCAAAATACCCCGAGATCGGCACGCCGACGAACGCCTGGTACTCGGCGTAGCCGACCCCGGCGAAGACGCCGGCATCCGGCAGGCCGCGTGCGGCGGCGCTGCGGCGTACCCGATCGGGCGAGTAACCCGCGTCTTCCAGAGCCGCCCAGGAGGTTTCGAGGAACAGCCGCTGCTGTGGGTCCATCTCCTCGGCGTCTTTGGGGGTGATGCCGAAGAAGCGAGCGTCGAACTTGTCGACGTCGTCGATGAATCCGCCCCAGCGCGCGTAGGTGGTGCCCGGTTCGTCGGGATCGTCGGACAGGTATTCGCGGTGATCCCAGCGTTGCGGCGGCACCTCGACGATGCAGTCGCGACCGGCGACCAGGTTGGCCCAGAACTCCTCGATGTCCCCCGCCATCGGGAACTTGCCCGCCATGCCGATGACGGCGATGTCCGCCGCGTCGTCCGCGTCGTCGGCGGAATGCTCGGCGGGAGCGGTGGGCTCGGAGGTGACCGAGCCCGCCGACGCGGGTGCGCCGCCGGATGACGCGGTTGCGTTCGTCGTGTTCTCGGTGACGGCGGCCAGACGCGGCCCGTGCTCGTCGGCGAGGTAGCCCGCGAGGTCGCGGACGGTCTGGTATTCGAACATCAGCGTGCTCGGCATCGGTCCGAAATCGGTTTCCAGCCGGTCGTTCATCTTGCTGATCAGCACCGAGTCGATGCCATAGTCCTGCAGCGGGATTCGGGTGCGGATCCGCTGCGGGTCGAGTCGGCAGTACTCGGCGAGCAGGCCTTTGAGGTAGGTCTCGGCGGACTGCCGTCGCTGCGTGGGATCCGGCGATGTGGGCAGGACATGATCAGGCGCAGCAAGTCCACGAGCCCGATCGTCGGCAGCGTTCTGGGGCGCGCTGTTGTCCTGGAGCGCAGCGGCCGTCTGTGTCGCGGGCGCCGACGAGCCTCCGACCGCTCGCGAGGATGTCGCAGGTCCATCGAGTGCCGTCTCGACCATGGACGTGCCGGATGCCACCGCTGCGGCGGTGCTGAGCTCGCGGGGCGCCGCGCCGGTCGATGGGGCTGCGGTGCGCTGCGTCGCGGCGAGGTCCTGGGCTTCGCCGACAACGGAGCTGTGCGACGGGCGCGCCGTGTGCTCGGACGAAGGGACGCTCGAGTCCGGTGCCCAGCACCGTTCCCGGTCGAACTCGTAGCCGGGCAGATGGATACGGCGCGCGGCCGGGTCGGCCCAGCCCGCATGTGAGACGTGCCCGCCCTCGACCCATTGCCGTGCCACCGCCTCCGGGTCGTCCAGCACGGTGGCAGTGTCGCGGTCCGCGGCGGGGGTGTCGGTCGTTCCGGTGTAGACCCCGGCAGGCCGGTCGCCGTCGGCGAAGGCGGCAAGCCGGGCCACGACCGCATCCACCGAATCCCCGACCACCGCGAGCCGATGCTCGAATTCGCTGCGCCCGGCCGCGAGCGTGCGCGCTACGTCGGCGAGCGACAGGTCCGGGTGCGCCGCGAGATGCCTGCGCAGCGTCCGCGCCATCCGCGACAGGCTCGTAGCGCTGCGCGCGGAGAGCACCACCACCTGCGGTATCCCGGGCCCCGCACGCCGTGCGGTCGCGACGGCCGGTGCGCCGTCGACCACCAGGTGCGCGTTGGTGCCGCTGAAACCGAAGGAACTGATCGCGGCTCGGCGTGGCGCGCCGTCCCAGGCCCGCAGTTCGGTGTTGACGAAGAACGGCGACTGCTCCAATCCGAGCAGCGGATTCACCGAAGCGACGTGCAGTGACGGCGGCACCTGTCCGGCGCGCATGGCCAGCAGCACCTTGAACAGGCTCGCCATGCCCGCGGCGTGCGAGGCGTGCCCGATGTTCGATTTCACCGATCCCACCGGGATGACGCCGACCGCGTCGGTGTAGCGACGGAACGCCGCGGTGAGTGCCTCGAGTTCGATCGGGTCGCCCAACCGCGTTCCGGTGCCGTGCGTTTCGACGTAACCGATGGTGGACGGATCGATCCCGCCGTCGCGATACACCGCCAGTTCCAGTTCGGTCTGCGAACGAACGCTGGGTGCGGTGATGCCGTTGGTGCGGCCGTCGTGGTTGACGCCGATCCCGCGGATCACCCCGTGGATCGGGTCGCCGTCGCGTTCGGCGGCGGCCAACGGCTTGAGCACCACCACGCCGACACCCTCCGCGATCACGAAACCGTCGGCGTCGGCATCGAAACTCGCGCATCGCCCGCGTGGTGAGAGCATGCCCATCGACGAGGCGAGCAGGTGGTATTCGGGTGTCACGAACACCGCGACACCCCCGGCCAGCGCCAGCTCCGACTCCCCCGCGGCGAGACTGCGGCAGGCCTGGTGCAACGCGACCAGCGCCGAGGAACACGCGGTGTCCAGACCGAGACACGGGCCGGTGAGATCCAGGTGATAGGCCACGCGGGCAGGCAGGATGGCCGGGCTGTTACCGGTGAACACGTGATGGGAGCCGACCGTTCCGCGGTTGCGCAGCAGGGTGGCGTAGTCCGAACCGGGTGACCCAGCGAAGACGCCGCACCGGGTGCGCCGCAACGACTTCGGGTCGATGGCGGCGTCTTCCAGGGCCAGCCAGCTGTGTTCCAGGAACAGCCGCTGCTGCGGGTCCATGTAATCGGCTTCGGCAGGCACTATGTCGAAGAACGCCGGATCGAACTCCTCGACGCCGTCGAGGAAGCCGCCCCACTTGGAGTAGGTCTTGCCCGGCGTCGCCAGGCCGGGACGGAAATGCTCGGCGATCGGCCAGCGTCCGGCGGGGATCTCGGTCACCGCGTCCCGCCCTGTGGCGAGATCGCGCCAGAACTCCTCGAGGTTCGCCGCGCCCGGGAACTGCCCGGACATGCCGATGATGGCGATGTCCATCGATGTTGACCTTTCGCTGGGCCGTGCGGGCGGCGCGGTGGCGGTTCGAGGAGCCGAAGCGCCTTGTTCGGCCATGTGCCTGCTGAGCAGCCGCACCGACGGATGGTCGAACACCACCGTGGGTCGCAGCGTCAAGTCGTAGCGGGCGTTGACTCGATCGATGATCTTCACCGCGAGAATGGAATCGACGCCGTAGTCCGACAGCGGCAGCTCCGCGCGCACCTCGCCGCGCCCGACACCGAGGCCCTCGGCGACGAGGGCGACGAGTTCGGCTTCCAGGACGGCCGCACCACTCACGGTGGCCGGTTCCGCGTCCGGCCGCGCACCGGCGGGCGGGTTCCCGGTATCGGCGAGGCCGACTCGCGCGGTGGCGGGCTGCACCTCGGTCGGGGGTAAGGCGACAGCGGGCAGCGTGGTGGCGCTGACCGCGGCCAACACCCGGAAACTCGGCTCCGGGTCCTCCGACAGGCCGGGACCCCAGGCGCGGATTCCGGAGAAACCCGCCGCACTCATGGCGTCCCGCCACTGCGATTCGGACAGCAACGGCGAATACGGGAGACGCGCCTCGGGATCGCGATACGCGTGCCAGCCCTCCAGCAGGCCGAACGTCAGCGCGAGAACCTCGAGGTCGGCGGTCGCTTCGGTACAGGCGAGCACGCCGCCGGGCGCGAGCAGCCGCCGGACGTTGCGTAACGTCGCGTCGATCGACCGCGTCGCGTGCAGGACGTTGGCACAGATCACCAGATCGGCCTGGTGTGCGGGGAAGCCTTGCGCGATCGGATCCGCCTCGATGTCCAGCACCCCGAACCGCACGTTCGACCGCGTACCGAAGGTGCGTCGCCCGTGCGCGACGAAACTGTGCGACACGTCGGTGTAGTGATAGTCGAACGCGATCCCGCGTTCGGCGAGCGCGTCGAGCACCGCGTGCGTGGAACCTCCGGTGCCCGCGCCGACTTCCACGATCCGCACCGGCCGGGTCTCGCCGTGCCGCTGCGCCACGGCCGACACCAATCCGGCGAGCAATCCGTTGGTGAAGTCGTAGGCGGCGTTGCCGCGATAGATCGCGCCGACCAGTTCGAGGTCTCCGGCGGGGAACAGCACCTCGGTCGCGGACATCTCGCCGCGCAGTACGCGCGGATAGGCGGCCAGGCAGGCATCGAGCAAGGCCACGTACGGTTCGGTCTCCGGGAAGCGCGCGAGCAAGTCCGCGCGCATCCCGCCGGTGCCCGGTGGCGGGCCGGCGACTTCGATCCGGCCCTCGTGCCATCGCACCAGCCCGTGTCGCCGCAGAATGTCCAGGCAGCTGGTGCGTAGCCGGTCGAATTCGGGCCGCGCACCAAGGCGCGCGTCCAGCGACGGCGTGGTCCACTCCCCCGGCGTGAGCCCCATTCCGGCGAAGGTGGCGAACAGCAGCATCGCCGCGTAGCGGCCGAGTTCGGCTTTACCGGGCTCCACTGTGCCCGCAGGCTGGATGGACGCTTCGAAGCCCTCCACCGCGGCGTCGAATCCCGAGAGCGGCGGTGCGATGATCCAGTAGTCGGTGCGCTCGAAAGGATAGCCGGGCAGCGGGATTCGCTGCCGCGGCCCGCCGCGTCCACGCCAGTCGACATCGGCGCCCGCGACCCACTGCCGGGCCAGCTCTCGGTCGTCCGCCGCGGGCGCGTACAGCGGTGGCCGGGTGTGTGCGTCGACGCTGCCGGTGACCAGGGGGCCGAGCTGGTCGGCGCCGAACTGGTCGAGCGCGTCGGCCACCTCGAGCGGCGAGGACGCGACCACCGCGAGCCGGTGGGCCAGTGCGGGCCTGCCCACTTGCAAGGTGCGCACCGCGTCGAGGAAATCCGCGGGATCGAGGGTGCGGAAGTGCCGTGCCATGATCTCGGCGTAGCGGCGCAGCCGCTCCGGAGTGCGCGCGGACAACACGAAGATGTCGGGTTCACCGGTGGCGGCCGGACGCACTCGGTCGTCGATGAACTCCGCGAGCACCACGTGAGCGTTGGCGCCGCCCGCCCCGAAGGCGCTGATACCCGCGTGCCGCGCCACCGCGACGCCGTCGACGGTGCGGCGCGGCCAATCCTCCAGTTCACGCGGTAAGCGGAACGGCACCGAGTTGAACGCGATGGCCGGATTGACCTGTGCGGCATGCAATGTCGGCGCGATCCGGCCGTGACGCAGCTGCAACAGCACCCGGGTGAGACCCGCGATGCCCGCGGCCGCTTCCAGGTGGCCGATATTCGACTTCGTCGACCCGAGTGCGCGGGAGCGGCCGTCGCCGTTTCTGCCGAAAGCGGCGGCCAGCCCGGCTATTTCGATCGGATCGCCGAGCGGTGTGCCGGTTCCGTGCGCCTCGAGGTAGTCGATCGCGGCGGGGTCGACCCCGGCGGCGCGCAGGGCCTCGCCGATCACGTCGGCTTGCGCCCCTGGATGCGGCACGCTGTACCCGGAGGTCTGCCCGCCGTGATTCACCGCGCTGCCGAGGATCAGGCCGTGGATGGTGTCGCCGTCGGCGCGGGCGGCCGACAGCGGCTTCAGATACAGCGCCCCGACGCCTTCGCCGGGCACATAGCCGTCGGCGCTCGCGGCGAAGGGCCTGCACCGGCCGCTCTCGGACATCATGCCCAGGCTGTGCAGCAGCAGGAATTTGTCCTCGTGCAGCAGCAGGTTCACCCCGCCGACGAGCGCCGCGTCGCATTCGCCGTCGAGCAGGCTGCGCCGCGCCAGATGCAGTGCGGTCAGCGACGCCGAACACGCGGTGTCCACGGTGAGGCTCGGTCCGCGCAGACCGAGGGTGTAGGAGGTGCGGTTGGCGATCGACGACGGGATCGAGGCCACCGCGACCGGATCGCCGTCGCGGCTGGCCGCCACTCCGAGCAGCCGGTAGTCGCTCCAGGTGGCGCCTACGAACACACCCACCCGGCGGTCGCGCACGGCCGGGTCGGTGTGGTGGTAGCCGGCGTGCTCGAGCGCCGCGTACGCCTGCTGCAGGAACAACCGCTCCTGCGGGTCCAGCAGCGGCGCCTGAACCGGCGGGATGCGGAAGAACTGTGGGTCGAAACCACCCACGTCACGCAGGAATCCGCCGGTCATCGGTGGCGCGCCGGGCGTGCCTCGGACGGAGGTGAGCCACCAGCGTTCGGCGGGGACCGGGCCGACCGCGTCGTGTCCGTCGCGCAGATTGCGCCAGAACTCCTCGATGTCCTCCGCGTCGGGGTAGCGGCCGCTGATTCCGACGATCGCGATGGGCTCCTCGACGGGCTTGCGATGCTCGTCGACCGGCACGGTCGCGTGATGCGCATCGCCCGGCGCGGGTGGCGCGTCAGACGGTGCGGTTGCCGGTTGTAGTCGTGCTCGCAGGATGTCGCTGTGGCCCCATACCGCGGCCAGTTGTGCGCGGTGGAGCGTCGCGCAGGACAACAGCAGGTCCAGTCCGGTCGCGGTGGGCAGCAGTCCCACACCGGCGCGCCGCAGCGCGGCGATCTGCTCGGCGGGGGGATGCATACCGCCGTCGGCCCACAGCGGCCAGCCGATGCTGATCGTCCTGCTTCCGGCTCGATCGCGCTGTTCGGCGAAGACGTCGAGATAGCGGTTGGCCGCCGCGTAATCGGCTTGCCCCGGGTTGCCCAGCACCGCGGAGACCGAGGAGAACAACACGGTCAGGCGGGTCTCCGGCAGCGCCCGCGTCAAGTGCTCGACGCCGTAGATCTTCGGTGCGAGAACGGTTCTCGCGTCGTCGCGGCTGCTGCCGGACAGCAGTCCGTCGCGCAACTGACCCGCACCGTGGTAGAGCACGTCGACCGGCCCGAAGGTGGCGTGGGCGATCGCGGCGACGCGTTCGGCGTCGGCCGCGACCGACACGTCGGCGCGCACGTGTACGGCTTCCGCGCCGAGTTCGCCGAGCTCGGCCAGCAGTCCCGCGGCCGACGCGTCGAGCGGACGGCGCGATACCAGCACCAGCCGTGCGCTGTACTCGGCGGCGAGGCGGCGGGCCAGGTGACGGGCGATCCCACCGAATCCGCCGGTGACGACGACCACCGATCCCGTGCGCAGCACCGCGTCGCCGGAACTCGGCGTGGCATCGGTGAGCGGGCGGGTCCGGCGGATCCGGCGTTCTGCGCCGTGGTAGCGGATCTCGGTGGCGGGGTCGCGTTCGTCGATGCCCAGCTCCGTGGCCACGATGTCGTCGATCGGACGGGCGGGGTCGCGTTGGATGGCCCGCAGCAACGGTTGCGGCTGCTCGAGCCGCAGTGTGCGGGCCGCACCGCCCAGGAGGGCGCAACTCGATTCACCCGCGGGTGTCGCCGGTGTGAGAGCCAGCACCAGGCGCACCGGCGGTTCGGACACCGCCGCGACCGCGCGCAGCAGATCGCGCAGCGGCAGGTACACCCGTTCGATCAGCGCCTGCGGGTCACTGTCTGTCGTCGTTTCGGGCCACAGGTACACCGCGGCGTCGAAGCACAGCCGCAGGGCCGTCAGCTGGTCGACCAGCAGCTCCATGTGCCGTGCGTCCGCCGGGTCGACGACGAAAGCGTCTGTACCGGAGACGAACTCGCCACCGGGACGGACCCGGATGACAGTCGCGGCCGCGCCGTGCGGGTAAGGGTGCTCGGCGGTATCGAAGACGAGCAGGCTGGTGGGTTCCCGACGCGTATGCGCGGTGGTGTCGGGCTCCCAGTCGAACCCGAAAACGACGAGGTCTTCCGCCGCTACCGATTCCGGCGACGCGACCTGGTCCACTGTCGGCGGTCCCGCCACCTCTGCGACCACGATGGATTCGGCCGACGCGGCGGGGCGGTAGTTCGCGCCGACGATGTCGGCGAGATGTCCGGCGAGCGCGTCGATGGTCTGGTACTCGAACAGCAGCGTCGGATACAGCGGCTCGCCGACCCTCGCCTCCAACTCGGCGGTCAGCCGCAGCAGACGACCGGAATCCAATCCGAGCTCGTAGAACCCGACGTCGGTGCCGATCCCCGTGGCGTCGGCGCCGAGTTCACCGGCCACGAGAGCGGCCAGGTCGGCGGTGATCACCGCACGCGGATCACCCGAGGCCACCGGCACCGTCGTCGGTCGCGGCGTGGCTTGTCCCGTGGGTGCTGCCTGCGGCCGCGTCAGCAACCGCTGGATATCCGCGCTGCCACGCACACGCTTGGACGTCAGCCGATACCGCGCCACCGGCGCTCCGTCTTGGTCGTAGAGCGCCACATCGGCTTCGAGCAGGTCCCCGCCGTGCCCGCCACCGCGGACCGCCGCTCGCACGAGCACCTCCTCGGGCGTCGCGCGCCAGGCGCGGACGTCGCCGAAGAAGATGGGAATGAACGCGCTGTCGTCGTCCACGCCGAGCCGCTGCGGATCGATGAACGGCACGATCGTGGATGCGTCGAGGAACGTGGGGTGCAGCAGGAAGCCGGGCAGATGCGCCGTGGCCTCCGGACCGAGACCAAGCGTCGCGGTGACCACATCGTCACGCCGGGCGAAATGTCCGGTGGCGCGCATGAATTCGCGATGATCGATACCGCGGCCGCCGGTCTGGGCGTACAGCTCCGCCATGCCGCGCGCACGCGACGCCGCCCGGAAGTCGGCCGCATCGATCCCCGGCGGCTGATCGGAGGAAGCAGACCGCACCACAACGCATTCCGCGACAGGCTCGATCGCGCCGACCGGCACGCCTTTCGCGTCCAGGCTCTGGACGTCGATGGCGATCCGGCCGGTCGGACGATCCACGCGGAACGCGATGCGCACCGCGCCGTCGTCGGCGAGGGCGACCGGACGCTGGAACAACGCCTCCCGGATCGTCAGCTCGCCGGGCCGGTACCCCGCCGCCATCGCCGCGCGCAGGATCATGTCGAGATACACCACGCCCGGCAGGATCCGCACACCGTGCACGCGATGGTCGCGCACCACCGGGTCCTCGGCGCGCAGGGTGGTGGCAAAGCTGTCCAATTCGATCCCGCTCATCGCAGCGGCTCCACCTGGAGGAACGACGGTGCGGGCGCGCTGATCGGCACCACGATCCGCGGCGCGGGCTCCGTCGATGTGCTGGGAACCGTTTTCGGCAGCATGAAGCTCCTCTTGCGGAAGGCGGGTGGATCCAGGGGGTGGCGTGTCGGACGGTGCCCATCGGGCGCCTGCTCGACGATGAGGTGGGCATTGGTGCCGCCGAAGCCGAACGAGCTGACGCCCGCCGCGCGGGGCCTGCCGTCGGCCGGCTGCCACGGGCGCAGTTCTCGGTTGACCTGCAGCGGCGATCCGGCGAACTGGAATCGCGGATTGAGGTTGTCGCAGTGCAGCGACGGCGGCAGCGCCGCGTGGTGCACGGCCAGGATCGTCTTGACCGCCCCGGCGATGCCCGCCGCGGACAGCAGATGCCCGATATTGGTTTTCACGCTGCCGACCGCGCACGGCTCCGGGCCGCGCGACCGGTCGCCCAGCACGGTCGCCAACCCCTTCAGTTCGATGGGGTCGCCGATCATGGTGCCGGTGCCGTGCGCCTCCAGATACGACAGCGCGTCCGGGGACATGCCCGCCACTTCGAGCGCCGCGGTGACCACCTCGATCTGCGCCCGCATGTTGGGTGTGGTGATGCCCATCGTGTGCCCGTCGTTGCCGATCGCCGAGCCGCGCAGCACCGCGTAGACCCGATCGCCGTCGGCGAGCGCGTCGTCCAGCCGCTTGAGCATCAGCAGCGCCGCGCCCTCGCCCGGCACGAAACCGTCGGCGTCCTCGGAGAACGTCGCGCACCGCCCGTTCGGCGAGAGCACACCCGCCGCCGACAACGTGACGAACAGCATCTCGTCGAGCAGCACTTCCACCCCACCGGCCAGCGCCGCGTCGACCTCGCCCGCCCGCAACGCCTGGCAGGCCAGATGCACCGACAGCAACGACGACGAGCACGCGCTGTCGAGCACGACATTGCCCGCGTGCCAGTCGAAGAAGTCCGAGATGCGCGCGGCGATGAAGTTCTGCCCGATGCCGATGATGGTGTGCCGGTCGGCGACCGGGATGCGGTTGAAGTAATTCGCCGCCCTGCTGCCTGCGTAGACGCCGACTCGCTTGCCCGCCAACTCTTCGCGCCGGTATCCGGCGTCGGTGGTGGCCAGCACCGACGTCTCGAGCAGCAGCCGCTGCAACGGGTCCATCTGCCAAGCGAGTTCGTCGGTGACGCCGAAATACTGCGGATCGAACAGATCGATGCCGTCGACGAAGCCGCCCCATTTGCTGTTGGTCAGACCGGGTCCGCCGCCCGGGCGGTAGAACCGGGCGGGATCCCAGCGGGCCGGGTCCACCTCCCGGATGCCGGAGGCGCCCGTGGCGAGCAGGCGCCAGAACGCGTCCGGAGTGTCGCCGCCCGGAAGGCGGCAACCGATGCCGACCACGGCGATGGGCTCGGCTGCCCGGCCACGGCGGGCGTCGGCCGCCCAGGTGGCCGCACTGGGACGGGATGTCCCGCGGTCGGATGTGCGTTGATGATCAGCCGGTGGCCGCTGCGGATCGGCCGGTGGATCCGGCGGCGCTTCGGGCGCGAAACGTTCCGGGAATTGCTCGGTCAACAGACCCGCCAAGTCGTCCAGGGTCGGGAACTCCAGCACCAGCGCCGGGTCGAAGGGCGCGTCGACGACCTGCTCGATCCGGCGCACCGCCGAGGCGATCAACACCGAATCCGCGCCGTACTCCTCGAACCGTTTGTCGCCCTCGAAGCGGGCGGGGGCCAATTTCAGTTCGTCGGAGAAGATGCGCAGCAATTCCTGATACGCCGCCGCGGAGCCGTTCGCCGCCGTGGGCCGCGCGGTCGGCACGGGCGCCACCTCTGCTGCAGGTCGATTCGTCTGTGTCGAAAGATGAAGTGCCGCACCGTGGTAGGGCAAGACCACCGGGGCGGGTAGACCCAGTGCCGCGTCGAGTAGTTCGAATCCTTCCGCGGCGCTGAGGGTGGGCAGGCCGGTGGCGCGGTAGGCCGCGCTGGTCACCTCGCCGAACCCGGTGTCACGGAACGACGGCCAATTGATCGACCGGAACCAGTGTCGTCCCAATGCGTGCTGGGCCTCGGCGAAGCGGTCGAGGTGCGCGTTGGCCATCGCGTAGTCCGACAGGCCCACCGACAAGCCGGGCAGCACGGCCGACACCGAGGAGAACAAGACGAAGAAGTCGGGACGGTCGGCGGCCAAGACGTCGGCGAGGACCGCGGTGCCCGCCAATTTGGGCGCGAGCACGGTCGCGACGGCGTCGCCGGTCTTGCGCACGAACGCCGGGCTCTCCGCGGATACGCTTCCCGCGCAGTGCAGCACGCCGCCGATCGGGCCCAGCTCGTTGCGCACTCGATCGAAGAAGCCGGACAACCCCGCCTCGTCGGTGAGGCTGCCGAAGTAGGTGCGCACGGCGACGCCGCGGTCACGCAACTGCACCAGCCGCCGAACCTTCTCCGCCTCGGGGCCGGTTCCAGCAGCGACCCGGTCCCATTCCGTCTGCGGCGGTAGCGGTTCCCGGCCGAGGACGGCCAAGCGGCGCGCTCCGCGTTCGGCCAACGCCGCCGCGAACGCCGCACCCAGTCCGCGCGTGCCGCCGGTCACCACATAGGTGCGGGCGGGATCCACCACCAGACCGTCGCGTGCTGTCGCGTCGGTGAGTTCGACGGCTTCGCGTATTCCACCGCGATACCGCACCCGCGGCGCGCTGTCCTCGGTGGCCGCGCTCTCCGCGCCCAGTATCGCCAGCAATCGCGCGGGATCGGCGCACACCGCGTCGCGCTCGTCACCTATATGGACGCTCCGTGTGCGCACGTCGCGGATCTCCTCGGCAAGCGCGGCAACCAGGCCGCCCAGCGGCGCGGACTCCGGGCCGTCCGCGCCGGGGTGTCCGGCGGCGATGTGCAGCAGCGCGAGCGAACCGGCGCGCGCCTCGATCACGCCTTGGTAGAAACCCATTCGGCCGAGGTCGCCGGTGGGTCGTCCGGTCGCCGCGGGGACGAGGTCGCACACATCGAGGACGCAGTCGGTGTCGGGATAGCGGGCCGCGAGCGCCCGGCCGAGCGCAGCGCCCGCGTCGAAGTCGTCGCGGTGCAGGTCGCCCGGTAGTTCGGAGAGCCGCACCAGGCGGCCCGGATCACCGGTAGCGGCGGTCAGCGCCTCCACCAGGTGGTGCGGGGTTCGCGCGTCGTATACCAGCAGGGCGCGGCGGGAACGCAGGTCACCGCCGGGCAGCGCAGCTTCTCGCCAGACCGGGACCAGCAACCGTTGCGCTGCTGCCCGGCGGGTCGGCGCGGACTCCCGCATCCCGGCCTCCGTCTCGAATCCGCCCGTCGAAAGCTCCGACAACGGCTCGAGTGCGAGCCATTGCGCTGATACGGGTTGCGGTGCTCCCGATTGGAGCGTGGCCTGCCCATTCAGCGCAGGGAGCGCGACCGGAACAGGTCCCGAAGTCGACGTGGGCTGCGGCAGCGAGGTGTTGTCCGGCGTGAATGTGGACTGGTCACTGTGCCCGGCACCCGGTTCCACGCTGGGCGCGACGTCCGGAATCCAGTACCGCTCACGGGCGAACGGGTACGTGGGCGCGGGAATCCGGCGTCGCGGTCCCGGATCACGGACGGTGGCCCAATCGATGTCCTTACCGCCGAGCCAACGCGCGATCCGGGAATCCTCCGCCGCGTCCCGGCAGGATCTGGCGCCGGGCACGTCCTCGACCCAGGCGCGGACCGCGGCGCGCAGCTGGCCGATGTCGCGCGCGACGAACGCGGCGCGCGCGCTGCCTGCCTGCCGACCCACCTGCATGGTGAAGGCCAGATCGGCGAGGTTCGGCTGCTGCCCGGAGAGGAAACGGTCCAGCGCGGTGACGTACTCCGTGAGCCGCTCGCCGTCGCGCGCGGAGAGCGGGACGACCTGACCGCCGCTGAACCGCGTCTGCGGCCTGCGATCCACGTACTCCTCGATCACCACGTTCGCGTTGGCCCCGCCTGCCCCGAACGAACTCACCGTCGCCCGGCGCGGCCGCGCCGGATCTCCGCCGGGCCATGGCAGCGGGCGGGACGGGATTCGGAACGGTGTGGCCGCGAAGTCGATGTTCGGGTTGGGCGGCGTGGCGTGCAGCGACGGCACGATGGTCCGGTGTCGCAACTGTAGGAGCACCTTCGTCAGCGCCGCGACACCGGCCGCGGCCTCGAGGTGGCCGACATTGGACTTCACCGAACCGATCGGCAGCTCGGCCACGCCGGACGTGCCGAACACCTTTGCCAGACCGGCGATTTCGATCGGATCGCCCAGCGCGGTGCCGGTGCCGTGCGCTTCGACGTAGGAGACCGACGCCGGGTCCACGCCACCGGTGCGCAGCGCCGAGCGGATCACCGCCGCCTGCACGTCGGGATTGGGCACCGTGAACCCGTTGACCCGGCCGCCGTGGTTGATCGCGGTGCCCTTGATGACGCCGTAGATGGTGTCGCCGTCGGCTTCGGCGTCGGCCAGCGGCCGCAGCACCAGCGCCCCCACACCCTCACTGGCCACATACCCGTCGCCGCCTGCGCCGAAGGAACGGCAGCGGCCGTCGGTGGAGGCGAACTGCCCCTGGCTGAGCGCGACGAACTTGTACGGGTGCAGTGACAGATTGACGCCGCCGACCAGCGCCAGCCTGCATTCGCCGGTCCGGATGCTCTGGCAGGCCAGGTGCAGTGCGGTGAGCGAGGACGAGCACGCCGTGTCCACCGCCATGCTCGGCCCTTGGAAGTCCAGGGCGTGCGAGACACGATTCGGGATGCTCCAGAACGTCGACCCGGGCAGCGTGCCGCGCCCGAGCCGGGACTCCTCGGCCCCGAACATCTGATAGGTGCCCCACATGACACCGACGAACACACCGGCCTGCTCCGGACGCAGGCCGCCACGGGCCAGGTCGGCCCGGGAGTGTCCGGCGTCTTCCAATGCGGCCCAAGCGGTTTGCAGGAACAGCCGCTCCTGCGGGTCCAGGATCTCCGCCTCACGCGGGGAAATGGCGAAGAACAGCGGATCGAAGCAGTCGACGTCGTCGAGGAACCCGCCCCACTTGGTGTACGCGGTGAAGGGGTTGTGGCGGTCGGGGACGAAATAGCGGCTGTGATCCCACCGCTGCCGCGGGATCTCGGTGACGCAGTCGCGTCCCTCGACCAGCACCCGCCAATACTCGTCGAGCCCGTCCGCGCCCGGGTAGCGTCCGCTCACGCCCACGATCGCGATGTCCCCCACCGCGTCGGTGTGGCGATCGGTGTTCGAGATGGCGGCCGCGGTCGGTGTCTCGCGCGATGCGAACGACTCGGCCGACGCATGTCGGGCCTCCTGCCGACCGACGCTGGGCGCGGTCGGCGCGGACGACCCGAACGGGTCTGCCGATGCGTGCGCGGTCACGGGCCGCCGGTCGCGCGAAGCCGAGCGGCCGGCAGCGGCAGCCGCGTCGTTTGTGCCGGTCTGGTGAGTGCGCGGGGCAGTATCCGTCGCCCGCGGCGGCACGGCCGCGACGCCGTTCGACATGGGCACGGTGCCGCCCACGGCCATCTCCACGTTCAGCCGGGGAGCGGGCGTCCGCGCCGCCGTCCGATCGGAGGAATCGCCATTGCTGTCGATCGGCGGCGGCGCGGACGGCGCTTGCGCGGAGGCCAGCCGCACCAGCAGGCCGACCACCGCGCGCGGGGTGGGGTACTCGAAAGCCAAGGTGGCGGGCAGGCGGTGACCGCTCGAGCGCGACAGTTCGTCGCGGATCTCGAGCGCCGCGACCGAGTCCAGCCCGAGTTCGTGCAGCGGCCGATCGAGATCATCGCCGGGCGCCAACCCGAGGCAGCGGCGCACCAGCGCCTCCGTCCGCGCGGACAGGTCAGTGGCCGAATCGGTTGGCGTAGACGTGTTTTCGATCGGCGCGACGAAGTCCAGCAGCACGTCCGGCACGTCGGCGGCGATCACACCCGACATCGTCAACGGCATTGCGGTGACCGCCGGAGCCGCGGAACCGATCAGTTCGGCGAGCGTGTCGAAAGCCTGCTCGGGTCGCAGCAGGCCGTAACCACGGCGGGCCAGCCGTTGCACCGCGCCGCTGCTGAGCCGCTCGACCATTCCCGTGTCCGCCCACGGGCCCCACGCGATCGACAGCGCGGGCGTGCTCGACGCGTCGCGCGACTCGGCCACGCCGTCGAGGAAGGCGTTCGCGGCGGCGTAGCCGGCCTGACCGGGCAGTCCGACCACTGCCGCGGCCGAGGAGAACAGCAAGAAGAATCGCAAGGACCGGCTCTCGGTCAGCTCGTGCAGATGCCATGCCCCGAACGTCTTCGGCGCGAGCACCCGCCCGACCCGTGCGGCCGTCTGCTCGGCGATCACGCCGTCGTCGAGCACCCCGGCCAGGTGCACCACGCCCGCCAGCGGCGGCAGCTCACGGTCGATCCACGTCAGCGTGGCCGCCACGGCCGTACGGTCGGCGACGTCGAGCGACCGCACCTCGATCCGAGCGCCACGCTCCCGCAATTCGGCGATGGCGGACTCCGCTCGAGCATCGGGCGCGGACCTCCCGGCGAGAACCAGGTCCGGCCAACCGCGGTCGACGAACCAGCGAGCCAGCCGCAGACCGACCCCACCCAGGCCGCCGGTGATCAGCACCGTCCCACCCGCGCCGGAGGCGACCGTCGGCGCGCTGGGCACTGTCAACGGCACGAGCCGAGGCACCCGACGACGCCCCTGACGCAGCGCGAGCTGCCGCGGCGACGAGGGTGTCACGAACGTGTCGACCACAGAGCGAACGTCGGCATCCTTATCGAGATCGATTACATGACAGCCTATTTCGCGGTGTTCGAGCTGCGCGCTGCGGGCGAATCCCCACAGCGCCGACTGCTGCGGCGCCACCCGATCGGAAGGCTCCACTCGCTGACCGTGACGGGTGAGCAGCCACACCGCCGGTTCTCCGGCCAGCGCCGCGGCCTGCACGAGATGCAGCGCGCCCACCACCAGACGTTCCGCGGCCACCGGTGCGGGCGCGTCCTCGTCGGACAACGCGACCGCGGAGACGATCCCGCGCAGCGGTGCGCGACCGTCGTCCACCGCGCCGAGCAACGCCCGCACGGCCGCGGGCACGCCGAGGTCGATCTCGAACTCGTCTTCCCCGCGGAACCCGAACCCGTCACCGGGCCTGGCGACTACACACTCCCCGCCACGTGCCCGCACCTCGTCCGCGACATCGTCGGCGAAGCTTCCGGGCGCACCGATGACGAGCCAGCGCCCGGCCGCGGAGGCCGGTGCCGCCGGGCCGGTCTCCCGCCAGTCGATACGGTAGGTGTCCGCGACCGACCGATCGGGAACCGCCGGGGCGGACGACTGCCCGGCCGAATTCGGCGTGGGCATCACTCGCAATCCGTTCGCGACCAGCACCGCAGAGCCCTCCTCATCGAGCAGTCGAACATCGGCGACACACAGCTGCGGCGTCTGCTCGAGGACGCGCACATGGCCGAATCGAACGGTGCCCGCCACGGCGGAGACGAGTACCTGGTCCACCGCGAACGGCACCCACGTCTGCTCGTCGGCCCGCGGCGACATCGCCGCATAGGTGGCTTGGAACGCCGCGTCCAGCAGAACCGGGTGCACCGCCCCAGGGCCGGTATCGGTATCGAAATCCGACAACGTGGCCAAGGCTTCGCGCCGACCCAGGCGCAGGCCGACGACACGGCGGAACGCCGGTCCGTAAGGCAGGCCCGCGCGGGTCAGCCGTTGGTAGAACTCCGCTGCGGCCAGGTGTTCCGGGCAGGCGCCGAGGATCTCCCCAAGAGAGGCACCATCCGGGATCCGGTGCGTTCCGGTGCTGACATGGGCGCGGGCGTGTGTGCCTGCGCTTTCCGTCCGCACGTGCACCGCGAATCCGTCGGCGGTCGGGTCGAAGTCGATTCGTACCTGCTGCGGGCCGGTCAGCGCGAGTCCGCTGGTGATCACGAGGTCATCGATCGCGACGACGTCACCGGCGACGAGTCCGTGCGCGACGTCGGCGATGGTGGCGACGAACCAGGCGCCCGGCACGACGACAGTCCGATCCACGACATGGTCGGCCAGATATGACGGAGAATCCGGCCCGAGCGTCAGATCGAAATTCGTTGCGGTGCTGCTCGATATCGAATGATCTGCCTGCCGGGCCGCAGCCGCAGCGATCTCTTGCCGCGTCCGAGGACCCGCATAAGGGACGGCATCCACCTCGGCCGACGGAGGCGCGGCCCCGAGGTCCGTCAGAGGATTCGGCTCGGCTGCGACGCCCGATCCTGGGACCGTCTCGTGACCGCGAGTTGGATGGGTCGTGACGCTGCGATCCGATAGCTCGGCATGCAGATGCGTCGAAACCATCGAGTGTCCTGCGCCTGCGGCCTCAGAGTGCGAAAGGACTGCGTCGACCGGACGCGTCGAGTAGCCCACGGCGGGTGTCGGTGCGGTTCCGGGCTCCGCCGAGACGCTGCCCGACCGCATGGAGATAAGCGTGTGCCCGTCGCCAGCGCTGCCCGGTGCCGCCACAGCGTCGTAGGACCGGGATTCGACCCAATAGCGTTGCCGCTGGAAGGGGTACGTCGGAGCGAGCGCGCGCCGACGATCGTGCGGACGGTGCACCTGCTCCCAGTCCACCGCCACGCCCCCGACATACAGGCGTCCCAGCGCCGTCATCATCGTCTCGCGATCACCACGGCCGCGACGCAGCGACGCGACGAACCGCGCCGAGTCACCCAGCACGCGCCCGCCGAGCGCGGACAACGTCGGATGCGGCCCGATTTCGAGGAACTCGTCGATCCCCAGCTCGGCCAGCGCACGCAAGCCCTGTGCGAACCGGACCGGCTGACGTGCATGCCGCGCCCAGTACCGCGGGTCGAGTTCGCCCGGGCGCAGCACCGCACCGGTGAGGTTGGAGATCAGCGGAATCGCGGGATCGGACATCGTCGCCCGGGACGCCGCCGCGGCGAGGTCGTCGAGAATCGGGTCCATCGCCGCGGAGTGGAAGGCGTGCGAGACGGTGAGATCGGCGGACCGTATACCGTTGGCCGACAACTGCTCGCGCAGCGGATCGAGTGCGGCTCGCGGTCCGGCGACCACCACCTGAGCCGGTCCGTTGTATCCCGCGATCGACACCGCGGGCGCATACCGTGCGACGAGCGGCGAGATCTGCTCGGCGGGGGCGTCGACGGCCACCATCGCGCCTCCGTCCGGCAGGCGCTGCATCAGGCGACCGCGCACGGCGACGAGCCGCAGGGCGTCCTCCACGCTCATCGCGCCTGCGGCGCAGGCCGCGACGTATTCCCCGACGCTGTGCCCGAGCACCGCCGCCGGGGCGATCCCCCACGACCGCCACAGCTCCCACAGCGCCCACTCGACCGCGAACAACACCGGCTGGGTGAACACCGTGCGACGCAACAGCTCCGGACCGTGATCGCCGTAGAGGGCCTCGATCAGCCCGATACCGTCCGCGATCGGCCCCAGCACCGCGTCACAGTGCCGCAGCGCGTCGCGGAAGACCGGTTCGGAGTCGAACAACTCGCGGGCCATGCCCGGGTACTGCGATCCCTGCCCGGTGAACAGCAGCGCCACCTTCGTGCGCGCGGTTCGCTCCACCCGGCCACGGATCGGAATCGGCGCACGCAGCTCTCGCGCCACGGCGGCGCTGGTGTCGGCGACCACCGCGAGCCGTTCTTCGAAGTGTGTCCGCGCGGTCGCGGCGGTGTAGGCCAGATCGCCGAGTGTCGCCTGCGCCGAGTCGATTCGGTCTGCCCAGCGCCGCGCGCTGTCGGCGAGGGCGGTCTCGTCGCGCGCGGAGAGGACGAGTACCTGCGCGGTCGGCGATTCCGGTCGCGGCGCGGGTACCGGATCACCCTGCGCCAGGATGACGTGCGCATTGGTGCCGCTCATCCCGAAAGAGCTGACGCCGATCGCCGGTTCGTGCCCGGTGCGCGGCCAGTCCCGCGCCTCGCGCACCACTTCCAACGGCAGCCCGGCCCAGTCGATCAGCGGGTTCGGAGTGTGGAAGTGCAAGCTCGGCGGGATCCGGCGGTGCTGCAACATGAGCACGGCTTTGATGACGCCCGCGACGCCTGCCGCCGCCTCGGTGTGCCCGATATTGGTTTTCACCGACCCGATGAGCAGAGGCTGCGTGCGGCCCGATCCGTACACCTCGGCCAGCGCGGTGGCCTCGATCGGATCGCCGAGCGGGGTGCCGGTGCCGTGTGTCTCGACGTAGTCCACCGTGTCCGGCCGCAGGCCCGCCCGTTCCAGCGCGTCGGTGATGACGCGCTGCTGGGCCGGGCCGTTGGGTGCGGTGAGACCGTTGGACCGTCCATCGTGATTCACCGCGACGCCGCGCACGATCGCCAGCACCCGATCGCCGTTGCGCCGGGCCTGCGACAGCCGGGTCAGCACCAGCACGCCGCAGCCGTCGGCGCGGACGTAGCCGTTGGCGTCGGCGTCGAACGCGCGCGAGCGTCCATCGGGCGACAGCGAGGCCAGGCGGCAGAAACCGATGGTGGTCTCCGGAGCCAGCTGGAGGTTCACCCCGCCCACCAGCGCCAGATCGCAACGGCCCGCTCGCAGCCCGTCTTCCGCCGCTTGCAGCGCCACCAGCGAGGAGGAGCATGCCGTGTCCAGCGTCATCGCCGGGCCCTGCAGCCCGAGAACGTAGGCCAAGCGTCCGGCCGCGACGCTCGGCGCCGAACCGATCACCGAGTATGCGCCGATCGCGGTCGGATGGTCGGCTCGGGTCGGCGTCGCCGGATACTCGCTGAAGCACAGTCCGACGAACACCCCGGTGCGGCTGCCCGCCAACGCGCCGGGTGCGCGGCCCGAGCGCTCCAGCGCCTCCCACGTGGTTTCGAGCAGCAGGCGTTGCTGCGGGTCCATCGCGCGTGCCTCCGCCGCGCCGATACCGAAGAACGCGGGGTCGAACTCGTCGGCGTCGTCGACGAAACCGCCCCAGCGGGTGTACATCGTGCCCAGGGACGCCGGGTCCGGGTCGTAGTAGGCGTCGATGTCCCAGCGCTGCGGCGGCACCTCGGTGATCGCGTCGCGTCCGTGCCACAGCAGGTCCCAGAAGTCCTCCGGTGTGCGCACCCCGCCGGGGAAACGACAGCTCATGCCGACGATGACGATCGGGTCGTCGTCGGGCCGGTCGCTCTCGAAGTCGATGCCCGGCGAAACATCCTGTCTCGCAGACTGTTCTGGTGGAGCCGCGATCGGGTACCGCGGCGTGGGCGCGACCGGGCTCACCTCGTCAGCGAGCGGGGGCACATCAGCCGCGACCAAGGGCACGTCAGCGGGCACCGGGGACACGTCGGCCGCGACAGCGGACACGTCAAGCCCAGGCAAGAGCACGTCAGCCGCGACCAGAGGCACGTCGGCGACGACCGGGGACACCTCAGCCCCGGCGGGGGGCAAATCGTCAGCCACGGCCAGAGGCAAACCGGCTGCGTACGAGGGCACATCAGCGGCGATCACGTTCGCGCCGCCGGCGGGAGCGGCTGCGCCCTTGCGGTGCAGGAACCGCGCCATCTCACGCACGGTCGGATAGTCGAAGACGAGCCCGGCAGGCAGCGGCATTCCGACCTCGACGGCGAGCGCGGCCCGCAGTTCCATTCCGGTCAGGGAGTCGACGCCCGTGTCGTGCAGTGGCAGATCAGGATCGAGTTCGCCCGCGCGATCGAGTACCCGCATCGCGACGCGCTGGACGAGCGCCTCCCACGGTGCGAGATCGTCGGACGCCGACTGCGTTCGCGGTACCCCGGTGGTCTCCCGTGGAATCGTCGGCGGTACGGTCGGCGCGATCTGCGGCATGCGCTGCGCATACCACCGCTCGGGCACGAATTCGAAGACGCCAGGGGCAGCACTGTCGTGCCGGACGAGGTGCTCCAGCGCCGCGGCCGCGTCGCCCGCGGACAGCGGAGGCAGCCCGCGCCGCACGAGACGTGCTGCGACGTCGGGCCGATCGGCGGCCATGCCCACGTCGGCGAACGGCCCCCATCCGATGCTCAGCGCGGGCAGTCCCTCGGCACGCCGCCGCCAGGCCAGCGCATCCAATGCCGCGTTGGCCGCAGCGTAATTCGCCTGGCCAGGGGTACCGAGTACGCCTGCGACGGAGGAGTAGGTGATGAAGAGTTCGATCGGTTGATCGCGGGTGAGCTCATCGAGGTGGCGCGCCGCATGGTATTTGGGTCCGAGCACGGTCTCGAACCGCGACCAGGTCTGCTCGCTGATCACGCCGTCGTCGAGCACTCCCGCGCAGTGGACCACGCCGCGCAGTGGCGGGAATCCGGATTCCGAAATGCCTTGCAGCAGTTCCGCGACGGCCGCGCGGTCGCCGACATCCGCCTGCCGCGCCGTCACTCGAGCGCCGGTGCCGCGCAGCGACTCCAGCAGCCGTTCCCCTGCCGGATCCGGCGCGCGTCTGCCTACCAGCACCAAATGCCGTGCTCCACGGTCGGCCAGCCAGTGCGCGGCCTCGGCGCCGAGGCCGCCGAACCCTCCCGTCACAAGATAGGTGCCATCGGACAACCGGTCGCCGCCCGCGGCGACCGGGACGTCTTTGCCGAGCAGGACGACGCGACCGGGATGATCTCGTTGCGACATGGCGCGGAACGCCTCGGCGGCACGATCGATGCCGTAGGCCGCGTGCGGCAGCGTGGTCAAAGCGCGCTGCTCGAACAGCGCCAGCACACTGCGCAGGGCAGCGCCCAGTCGCCGCGGGTCGATAGTGGCCGGATCGAAGGTCCGGTGGTCGACATCCGCATGCCGATGCACCGTTCCGGTCTGCACCGGGTCGACGATCTCGACGAATCGTCCTCCCGCATGCAGGACTTCGGATGCGTGTGCGGCGAAGCCGTCCCCCGAGGTGTGCACGACGACGTCCAGTCCGTGCCCGGCGGTCGCCGCCCGAACCCGTTCGCCCAACTCGTGGCTGCGCCAGGTATGGATCTGTGTGACCGGCAGACCCGCGTTCCGCGCCCAGCGACACAGCGCGGCGGTCGCGCACACCTGCGCTCCGGCGTGCACGGCGAGCTGGACCGCGGCCATGCCGATGCCATCGGCGGGGCCGTGGACGAGCACCCGGTCCCCGGCGCGCAGACCGCCGAGGTCGAACAGCGCGTGCCAGGCGGTGGTGAAGGCGTAGGGCACGGTCGCGCCGTCGGCGAAGGGCAGGTCGTCCGGCAGCCGGGCCACCATGGCCTGGTCCACCGTCACGTGGCGGGCGAAACTGTCGGCCGCCAAGGCGACGACGCGGTCACCGACCGCGAATTGCTCGACCCCGGCGCCAATCGCGGTGATCCGGCCCGCGCACTCGGAACCCAGCGGTCCCGCCCCATCCGGATGGATGCCCGAGGCCACCCAGAGGTCGTGGGCGTTGAGGCCGGTGGCGGCGACGGCGATCTCGACTTCGCCGGCTGCCGGTGCGCGTCGGATACCGGCCTCCAACCGCATCCGTTCGAACTCGCCGGAACGGTGCGCGACCAACCGGTAGTCGGCGGACTCGAGGCCTTCGGCGACGCGCGCGGTCAGCCAACGGCCGTCGCGGAGGGCGAATTCTCCTGCGGCGCGGCCGCTGAGCAAACCATCGACGATCGGGGCGCTGTCCACGATGGTTTCGGCGGGCAGGTCCAGCAATCGGCATCCGAACTCGGGGTGCTCGGTGGCCAGCGTGCGTCCGAAACCCCACAGCAGCGCTTGATCGGGGTCGGGACGGTCGGTCGGGGTGACGCGCTGGGCGTTCACGGTCAGCAACCACAGCGCGGCAGGCCGGTGCGCTGCCGAGTCCAGAGCGCGCGTCAACCGCAGGGCGGCTTCGATGCGAAGCCGGGCGGAAGCTGCCGTCCACGCGAAGACGATGCCCTGAAACGAATTCACGGACTCGGAAGACAGGATCTCGTCGGCTGCGTGCCCGTCCTCGGGGCGAACCATCACGATTTCAGCGCCCCGCACGCTCAATCCGGCGGCGACGGCGTCCCCGACCGCTCCGTCACCGAAGATCAGCCATCGACCCGCAGGTTCCTCGCGCACGCCGCCCTCGGCAGCAGCCCATCCCATGTGATGCAGCAGGCGTGCGAGCCTTGTCGAGTCCGACTCCACGGCAGACGATTCCGGCACAGTATCGAAATTCGCGGCCAGCAGGCTCACACCCTGAACGCTGGCGAGCGGTCGCCCGGACTCCGAGTACAGCGTGGCGTCACCGAGGATGATCCGCCTCCCTCGTTCGGTCACCCGCACCCGGCACCGCACGGTCGCATCCCCGGCCGTCGGGTTGCCGAAGAATCGGACACGATCGATCTCCGACGGCAAGAACAACTCCTCGCCCCCGGTAGCTGTCACCACGATGCTGTGCAGACAGGCATCGAGCAGGATCGGATCGAGCGCCGTGCCGTCACCGGGCAACCGGAACGCCGTCTCGGCCTCGGTTTCGCTGATCCGCCGGAACTCCAGGGCACAGCGGTAGTCAGGGCCCAGGTCCAGGCCCAGCCGGGCGAGAGTGTCGTAGTAAGTGGGCCAGATGCGCGCATCGGAAACAGCGGATCCGGCCTCATACGGGTCCGCCGAATCAGACTGCGCCGCAGTGAGTGTCGCTTGCGCATAACCGGCTCGGGCGTCGTCGGAGCCGAGGAAGCGCACATCGTGGCCGTCCGCGCCGGGCTGGACCACTACGCGCAGCACCGCTTCGGCGGTGACCTCCAGCGGCGTGATCAGCCGCAGCTTCGCGACTTCCCAGGCCCCGGGCAGTCGAGTGGCGATCTCGTTCAGCTGAGCGCTCAGCCACGCCGCGGGCACTGTCGGCAGACCACGCAGCCGATGTCCTGCGAACATCTCCGGGGTGAGCCGCAGGGCGCGTGACGAACTCGATTCGTCCCGGCGCGGCGTCAGCTCCAACCAATGCCGTTTGCGCTGGAACGGGTAGGCCGGTACATCGACATGTCGCCAATGGTGACCGGAATAGACGGCACCCCAATCGATCTCGGCGCCATCGACATACCGTCGAGCCAGTTCGAGCGACCCGCTCGACACCTCAGCGACCGACCCGCTCACTGTGACCCCGGAGGCGACGTTCTCGAGCGCGGCACGCAGCTGCGCGGCAGTGTCGAAACCGATCGCCACGCGCTCACCGAAGTGTGTTCGGCCCAGCGCGGCGCGCGCACACAGATCCACCAATGCGATCTCAGGGTGGGCGACGAGCAGATCCCGGTATCGCGCCGCCAGTTCGCGCAGCGCATCGGCGCTTTTCGCCGACAGGACCAGCAAATGAGGCCCGGCATCGTCGGGGGCATCGGCCTCCGAGACCTGTGGCGGTTCTTCGATCACCACGTGCGCGTTCGTCCCGCTGATCCCGAAGGCGCTCACCCCCGCCCGCCGGGGCCGTCGAGAACGCCGCCACGGTCGCTCCTCGGCGACCACCCGGATAGCGACCGAGTCCCAGTCGATATGCGGATTGCCCGAACGGAAATGCAGCGAGGCGGGAATGCGCTCGTGGCGCATCGACTCGATCACCTTGATGATGTTCGCGATGCCCGCCGCCGCCTGGGTGTGCCCGAGATTCGACTTCACCGACCCGATCCACAGCGGCGTGGTTTCGGTGCGACCTTCTCCTAGGGCTGCGGCCAGGGCGTTCACTTCGATCGGATCACCGAGTGCCGTGCCGGTGCCGTGTGTCTCGACGTAATCGATGTCCCCCGCCTCGACGGCCGCGTCCGCCAGTGCCGCGCGGATGACCCGTTCCTGCGCCGGACCGTTGGGTGCGCTCAATCCCTGGCTGCGGCCGTCGGAATTGACCGCGGAGCCGCGCACCAGCCCCAGCACCCGATCGCCGTCCCGCCGCGCGTCCGCCAGCCGCTTGAGCACCAGCATTCCCGCGCCGTCACTCCAGACGACGCCGTCGGCGCGTGCGTCGAAGCTCTTGCACCGGCCATCGGCGGCCAGGCCGCGCGCCCGCGCGAAGTAGATGTCGAGCGAAGGCGTCAGCACCACGGTGGCGCCGCCCGCCAGCGCCAGATCGCATTCGCCGCTGCGCAGACTGCGCACCGCCGTGTGGACGGTCACCAGCGACGAGGAGCACGCGGTATCGATGGTGAGGCTCGGCCCCTGCGCGCCGAAAAAGTACGACAGTCGGCCGGAGGCGACGCTGGAGAGGTTTCCGGTGCCGAACCAGGCATCGGGCGCGAGGTCGGCCCGCGCCATCCGTTCGGCGTAGTCGTTGGACATCACACCGACGAAGACGCCGGTCCGGCTGCCCTCCAGGCGGCTCGCTGGGTAACCGGCGTGTTCGAGCGCCTCCCACGCAGTTTCGAGCAGCAGCCGCTGCTGCGGGTCCAGCATCCGGGCCTCGCCGACGGAGATGTCGAAGAATCCGGCATCGAAATCCTCGACACCGTCGACGAAACCGCCCCAGCGGGTGTAAGTCTTGCCGTCGGCATCCGGGTCCGGATCGAAGACGGCGTCCACGTCCCAGCGGTGCGCGGGTACCTCGGTCACCGCATCGGTTTCGGTGGTCAGCAGGCGCCACAGATCGGCGGGCCCGCGCACGCCGCCGGGATAACGGCAGCCGACGCCGACGATCGCGACCGCGTCGGCGTAATCGTCCGGGGCAGGCCCGGCTTCGCGTGCTGTGAGCTGAGACACGTTCGGTGTACTAGGTGTAACCGGAAGTTTCGTTGGGTATACCGGGGCTGTGAGCTGCTCGGAGATGCGCGTGGTCGGTCGCTGTTCGGCCTGCTGCCCTGCCGTGCGGCCGGGGGCGGACGTGGCGCCGAGCCGGGCGATCTCCTCCGAGACCGCGGCGACCGTCGGATGATCGAACAGGAGCGTCGCCGGAAGTCGCATCCCCAGATCCGCGGACAGCGCGTTGCGCAGCTCGACCGCCATCATCGAATCGAGCCCGAGTTCTCGCAGCGGCGTGCGGTCGGAAACCGCTGTCGTGCGGCCGAGTGCCGTCATGGCGTGGGTGCGCACCAGTTCCCGCAGTTCCGCCGGATCGCGCGAATCCTGGGCTTCGACCGCGGCGACCGGTTCCGGCTCCGCCGGAACCTCCGTGACGGCGGGAAAGACCGACACGACTCCCTCCGCCGACAGCAGCCAACGCAATGCTCGGACACCGTCTTCGGCGGCCAGTTCGCCGACACCGTGGCGTGCCCACGCGCGGCGGGCGGCTTCGCTCAGCCCTTCGGCCATGCCGGTGCCCGCCCACGGCCCCCACGCGATGCTCAGGGCAGGCAGTCCTCGAGCCAGCCGCAGGCGGGCGAGGGCATCGAGATACGCGTTCGCCGCGGCGTAATTGCCCTGCCCGGCGGTGCCCACCACGGCGCTGACCGAGGAGAACAGCACGAACAGATCGAGCGGCTGTCCCGCGGTCAGCTCGTGCAGGTGCCACGCGCCCGCGACCTTTCCCGCGAACACCCGGTCGATGTGCCCGGCAGTCTGCTCGAACAACAGGGCGTCGTCCAGAACTCCCGCACAGTGCACGACCCCGGCCAGCCTCGGCAACTCCACACCGAAGCGGCTGATCAAGCGGGACAACGCATTCCGGTCTTCGACATCGACCACCGCGGTCTCGACTCGCGCCCCCGAAGCCGCGATCCGCGCCATCTCCCGCTCGTCTCGCGAGGTCGGGCCGCTGCGCCCGGCCAGCACGATCGTGCCCGCGCCGGCCTCGGCCAGCGTCCGCGCGGCAGTCAACCCCAGCGCGCCACGTCCGCCGGTGATCAGATACGCACCGCCACGCTTCACCTCGGGCGCCCCGCCCGGTTCGTCGGAAGGCTGCATCCGCATCGTGTAACAGTGACGCCCGCGCAGCGCGATCGCGGAATCAGTGGCGCCGGAGCGAATCTCGTCCACCAAGCGGTGGTCGTCGCAGCGCGCGTCCGCGGGCAGGTCGATCAGGCGGCACCGCAACTCGGGCAGTTCGGTGCGCGTCACCGCGCCCAATCCCCACAGGGTCGCGACGGCCGCACGCACGGGTTCCCCGGCGAGCGCTCCGGTCGCCCCCATCGTCACCAGGTACAACGGTGCGTCGGAAACCAGCCGAGCCATCCGTTGCACCACCGCGAGCGCGAATCGCGTTTCCACCCGCGCCGATTCGGCGCTGTCGTCCGCTTCGGCATCGGCGAGGTAGATCACCGCACGGTCGTCGCCGGGCCACACGTCGGGATCGGTCGTACGCTCCACGGATACCGCATCGGTACCCGCGGCGCGCAGCGCTGCGGCGAGCCGGTCCGCCTGCTGCCCGACGCCGACCACCAACGCGGCGGCGGGCGCCCGTCCGCTCGGCGACGCCACGACGCGCTCCCAGGTCGGACGGTGGGTAAAGCCGGACATGCTATCCCGATCCTGCGGCTGCCCGGCAGTGCCGGACTCGGCGAACCATACGTCTTCGATATCGCAGACCACCGCGCCCGCGGTATCGAAGACCGTCAGACGAACGGTGCGGCCGGTGCGCTCGGCCAGCGCCCACGCCGTTGCCCCCGCACCCTGGCCGGACAGACGCAGACGGCCGATACCCACCGGCAGACGCGCCGCGTCGCCATCTGCGGACACCAACGCAAGACCGGTCTGGATCGCGGCGTCGAGCAGACACGGCAGCCAGGCGTCCGGTTCGTCGGCGAGTTCCGCCGGGCGCGTCAGTTCGGCGAGCACGCGGCCCTCGCCGGACCACAATCGCGTGATCCAGCGGAATCGCGGGCCGAAAGTCAATCCGGCATCGGCACACCGGCGGTAGAAAGCCGCGACATTCTCCTCGGTGGACAGCGCGAGCCGCGCCGCGGACAGTTCGTCGGAATCGCGGGGTCGATTCGTGGCGGCTCGAACCGTCGCGGACACCGCGGTGACCGCGCCCTCGTCGACGTGGAACCGCACCTCGGCGCGACCGCCCACATCGGAGACCAGCGGCTCGGACAACTCCTCCAGCGGCACCGGTCGCGCGGCGACGAAGTCGATCAGCTCGTGGCCTGCGCCTCCGGCCGCATGCAACGCGCGCAACGCGAGCTCTGCCGCGGGCACCACCGCACGGTCGCGAAAGCGATGCTCGGCGAGATACCCCGTGCTCGGCGACGCGCTCTCGATCGGCACAAAGACCCGCTCTCGTTCGAAGGGGTAGGTGGGCAGGCCGTTGCGCCTGCGCGCGTCCAGCGGAACCACTGCGCTCCAGTCGATTTCAGCGCCCAGGCGATACAGCTCGCCGAGCCCGGTCAACAGCACCTCGTCGTCGGTGGACGTCCGGCGCATGCTCGGCACCCACACGGCGGCGGGGTCGGTGTGCCGCCCGAATTCCGACAGCACCGGATGCGGTCCCACCTCGAGGTAGACATCCACGCCCGACTCGGCGGTCGAGCGCACACCCTCGGCGAAACGGACGGTGCCACGGGCATGCGCGCGCCAGTACGCCGCATCCATGAGGCCCTCGATCCGCGTGCCGGTCACGTTCGACACCAGCGGAATCGTCGCCGCGCGCGGGACGGGAACCAACTCGGCGACCCTGGCTTCGAAGTCGTCGAGCATCGGATCCAGCAGGGGCGAGTGGAACGCCGCCGTCCCGGGCAGCCGCACGGCACGGATCGACCGTTCCTCGGCAGCCCGCACAACCCGCTGCACCCCGTCCACCGATCCCGACACGACGAATTGCCCGGGGCTGTTGACCGCCGCGACCGACACACTCGCCGAGAGCTCGTCCAACAGTGTTTCGAACTCCACGGGCGCGGCGAAGACCGCCGCCATCGCCCCTTGCTGCGCCACTGCCTGCATCAACCGGCCCCGTTCTGCAGCCAGACGCAAACCGGTGGCGAGATCGAACACGCCCGCGACGGTCGCCGCGACCAGTTCACCGAGGCTGTGCCCCAACACGACGTCGGGGCGGACGCCGAACGCCGACCACAGCTCGGCGCAGGCCCATTCGAGCGCGAACAAGGCCGGTTGCGCGTACTCGGTACGGGCCAGCACATCGTCGTCCGCCGCGAACAGCACCGACCGCAGACGCAGGCCGTCGCGAAGCGGTCCCAACAACTCGTCGCACCGGTCGAGCGCCGTGCGGAAAGCCGGGTACCTGCGGTCGAGCGCCGCGCCCATCCCGGCGTACTGTGCGCCCTGCCCGGTGAACAGCATCGCGACCCGCGGCTTGCCCGGATCCGGATCGATGGACCGATCTGACGGTGCCGCGAGATCGAGCGCCGCTTCTTCGGCTGTTCTGGACACGACCGCTCGCCGGTACGCGAAATGCGTGCGTCCCAGCGCCGCGGTGGCGGCGACGTCGGCGAGCGGCATCTCCTGCCGGTCCAACTGCTCCGCATAGCGGTGGGCCAGCGCATCGAGGGCCGACCGGGTGCGCGCCGAAATGACCAACAGCGCAGGCTCATTCGGATCGGCACGCGCCAGGGGCTCGGGTGCCTGCTCCAGCACCACATGTGCGTTGGTGCCCGCGAATCCGAACGAACTCACCCCTGCCAATCGCGGCTGCCGCGTCTGCGGCCAGGCGACGTCGTCGGTCGGCACCGCCAGCGCCGTGCCGTCGAGCCTGATCTTCGGATTCACTGTGGCGAAATCGTGCTGACGTGGAATTCGTTCGTGCTGCATCTGCAGCACCACCTTGATCAGCCCGGCGACGCCCGCGGCCGCCTCGAGGTGCCCGATCTGCGACTTCACCGAACCGAGCAGGCACACCGACCCATCCGCACGTGGCACGCCGACCACCTGCGACAACGCCTCGATCTCGATCGGATCGCCCAGCGGCGTGCCCGTGCCGTGCGTCTCGACGTAGCCGATCCGATCGGCGGCGCACCCGGCGTCGGTCAACGCGTCGCGCAGCAACTCTCGTTGTGCCGTCGGATTCGGTGCGGTCAGCCCCATGGAACGACCGTCGTGGTTCACGCTCGAGCCTCGGACGAGCGCCCTGATCTCGTCACCATCGGCGAGCGCTCGCGAAAGCGTTTTGAGCACAACGACACCCGCGCCCTCGCCACGCACATACCCGTTCGCGCGCGCGTCGAAGGGGCGACAGCGCCCATCCGGAGAGAGCGCGCCCATGCGGGCCAGCGCCTCCGAAGTCAGCTCGGATTGCAGCAGATTCACTCCGCCCGCCAACGCGACGTCGCACTCCCCCGCACGCAGACTGCGGCACGCCTGATGCACCGCCACCAGCGACGACGAGCACGCGGTGTCGATCGCCACCGCCGGACCACGCAATCCGAGCACGTAGGACACCCGCCCCGCCACGATGCTCGACATCGTCCCGGTGAGCGTGTGCGCGTCCACCGAACTCACCCAGTCCGGGGTGATCGTGCGCTGGTATTCCTGCCAGCTGACACCGAGGAACACCCCTGTGCGGGCCGCGGCCGGACCACCTGGCACCAGTGCGGCGTCTTCCATTGCCGCCCAAGCCACTTCGAGCACCAGCCGCTGTTGCGGATCCATCGACGCCGCTTCGCGCGGGGCGATCCCGAAGAACTCCGCGTCCATCGCATCGATCGGACCCGCGAGCAGCCCGGCTCGCCGCCGCGCCCGTCGAGGCGCCGAATCCGTTACCACCCAACGGTTCTCCGGCGCCTCGACGATCGCGTCGCGGCCCGAGGACAGCAGTTCCCAGTACTGCTGCGGGGATTCCGCGCCGCCGGGAAAGCGACAGCCGATTCCCACGATGGCGATCGGCTCGCGCTGCGGCCGCGCCTCCAACTCCTGAATCCGGCGGAGCGCCCGCGTCAGCAAGACCCGTAGGCCGTACCCATCATCCGACATCTGCGAAGCCACCCACATCTTGCAAAAGTTGTGACGTGGAACATACGACGCGCCCGGTTAGGCGTCAATTACCTTCGGTGTGCACAAAATTAACTCAAGTTACCAACTAGTAGCTTGATCTTCCGCTGAACCATGTTGCCCAAGTGAAACATTCACTTTTGAAGGATTCACTTCCGAGCTACTCATGCACCCGCCGCGCGCCGATCCGATCGATCCGCTCCCGCCCCCACGCACCCAGCGGCTCCAGCGCGGCGTTGAGCGCGACACCGATCTCGGTCAACCGGTACTCCACCCGCGGCGGCACTTCCCGATAGACGGTCCTGTCGACGATGCCGTCCTCCTCCAGCTCCCGCAGCTGCTGGATGAGCATCTTCTCCGAGACGCCGGGCAGCCCCTTGCGGAGCTCGCCGAAGCGCCGAACCCGGTGGTTGTCCAACTCCCAGAGAATCAGCGCCTTCCACTTGCCACCGACGACATCCATCGCCGCATCGATCCCGCAGAAGTACGGCCCCGACCGCTTCGAGCCCATCGTCCACCCTCTCCACCTGTTCACAAACCAATCGGTAAGTACCCCACAAAATAGTAGGTACTTGCCCGCCCGCCGGTCGTCGAGCACTCTTGATTTCAGCGCGCTGACCAGGATTTTCTCGACCTCAAAGGAGCTGAACCCGCAATGGCGGAGACCACGAATACCCCGGTGACCATCCTGGGACTCGGCGCGATGGGGCAGGCGCTCGCCGCGACCTTCCTGAAGGCGGGGCTGCCGACCACCGTGTGGAACCGCACCCCCGGCAAGGACGCCGACCTCCGCGGCGCCGGAGCCACGAGCGTCGCCACCATCGCCGAGGCGATCGACACCGACGGCCCGATCATCGCCGTACTGCTCGACCACGCTTCGGTGCACGCCACCCTCGACCCGGTAGCCCACCGACTGGCCGGACGGCAACTGATCAACCTCACCAGCACCGCCCCCAACGAGGCCCGCGAACTCGCCGCCTGGGCGGCCCGCCACGACTGCGACTACCTCGACGGCGGCATCATGGCGATACCACCCATGATCGGACAGCCGGGCGCGTCCATCCTCTACAGCGGCTCGCGGACGGTCTTCGACGCACACCGCGAATCCCTCGAATTACTCGCTGCCGCAGAACACTTGGGCGACGACGCAGGCCTCGCCTCGACCTACGACTTCGCCCTGCTGGCGGCCATGTACGCCATGTTCGGCGGCTTCCTGCACGGCGCGGCCATGATGCGGTCGGTCGGCGTCCCCGCCGCCGAATTCGGCCGGCGAGCCGCCGCATGGCTCAACGCGATGACCCAATCCTTGCCGCACCAAGGCGCCGTCATCGACACCGCCACCTACACCGACCCCATCCAGTCCATCGCCTTCCACAAAGCCGCCCTCGACGCGATCAACCGCGCCAGCCGCGACGCCCACGTCACCCTCGACTTCGTCGCCCCCTTGAAAACCCTCCTCGACCGCCAGGTAGCCGACGGCCGAGGAGCCCTCGGATTCGAACGCACCTTCGAAGAACTTCTCTGAGTCCCCCGCGTGGGCCGCACTCCTTCCACCGGTGCGGCCCACACGCCCGCCGCCCGCAAACGCTTAAGAATCCGCAGGTCAAGCCGCGATTTGGTCCACACGGAGATGATCCGATAATCTTGCTGGGCACACCGGTCCGGGTGGCGGAATGGCAGACGCGCTAGCTTGAGGTGCTAGTGCCCTTTATCGGGCGTGGGGGTTCAAGTCCCCCTCCGGACATTCAATGACACGGTTCTGTGGCAGATTTGCCACAGAACCGTGTATTTTTTGGCCTTAACCAGGGTCCGGACCCGTTTTCGGCGGCAGAATTGCCGCGCGGTGGTGTCATTGAACGGCTCGGACACGACCCCGGTGTCGCTGTGACCGACACGAAGGATCCGCCGCCGTGGCTGCGCGCGGGCCTGTATCCGTTCCCCGTGACAGAGCATGTCCGACCGGATCACATTCAGCCCGATGACCTGGGTAGAAGTCGTCACGGCGGATCTGCCTTGAAGATCTTGACCGTGCTGTGGCGAACATCGGATGATGGACACCTGACAGTGGTGATGGTCCCCGCGAGCCGTGAAGTCCTTCCGGTTCGAGCTGGGTCGGTCGACCACCCCGGTCCAGTGCAGTCGGCGCTGGTGCCGTCCCCGAGCGTCTTCCAGCCAATCAGCCCTGCCGTTCGCGGGCACCGTCCCTTCACCTCGTGTTGAGGAGCACCGTGAGTTTCGACGAAGTCCCCATCACACCACCCCCGCTCCCCCACCAGCCGCCGGTACTCGACCACAGCGCCGGCGATACCGGCCGCTCACCGGCTGGTTCTCCCCGGCTCGATGAGTACATCGCCCGGGTGCGTACGAAGGTCCCGCCGAAGACGCTGAGGAGCTACGACTCGGCATGGCGTGCGATCAGTCAGGTATGGGGCGACCGAGTGTTGAGCGAGCCGACGACCAGGGAGATAGAAGAGCTGATGGATGCGCATCAGATCCGTTCTCGCGCTCGCGCCAATTCCCGTGGCGGAGAGTCAGCCGCGGAGAATCTGCTGTCGGCGTTACGGCACGTCTACAAGCACGCAGTACGTGACAGGATCATCGATCCCTCCAGCAATCCCGCGGCGGCAGCAAGGCTTCCAGGTCGACGCGCGGGCAAAGGCGATGTTCTGACCAGCGAGCAGGTGCGGGAAGTTCATCGTGTTGCTTCTTCCACCGGTGATGACCCCGAGCTGGACGAACTGATCGTCATGCTGCACATCCAAACCGCGAGTGACCGGCAACCTGTCATCGATCTGGCGCTTCACGACCTCGACCGCGACAACTGCCTGGTGCGGCTACGGACGCGCGGCGGAGGGTTTCACTGGCATCCGGTCTCGCCCCGTCTCATGGCCGCGCTGGGAAGGCATGTCGAACGTCGCGGAGGAGTGAACGCTACACATCGCGTACTGCGTAAACGCAACGGACGCCCGATCAGCTACAGGCGCTACGACGGGTTGTGGAAGCGAGTCCGCGAGAACCTACCGTGGGCAAAGGAATTGGAGGTCACCACCTACTCGATCACGGAGACCGTGCGTGTGCACGTGCGCCAGTTGTTCGGGGAGACGGTCGAGCGGGTCTATATCGGCCAGCAGCACGACGACACCGCTGTGCTGACCCACCTGCGTGGTGATGTCATCGAAGCACTCATGACGATCACCGGCGAACCCCACCCACTCGCCAGAACCAAACGGTCCCAGGGCTCACCGGGTCGGTGAACGAAGTTGCTCGCAGGTGAGCGGGGTATGGGGGTGGTCCGCCCTGGATGAACAGCTCAAACAGACCGACAAGCTCATCGAGAGCCGATTCCACCGCCACCGCGCCGCCGACATCCCGCCGATCATGCTCGGCACCGAATTGCTCTCCGCCGCTGGCGACTCAGTGGCCCGCCTGTTCCACCCCGCATGTTCTGGGCAGCGGTCTGCACAATGGTGCGCCACGGTCGCCGCAACTCCCAAAACGAGGTGGTAGGAGCCGACGGGCAGCGGCAGCGAGCGGCGCAATGTGAACAGCGCGAATAGTTCTCCGAGACGGTGCGCGCCGTGCCCGCCGACGCGTAACGGGTGCGCAAATACGCCGAGATCGCCTTCGTGAAGTGGACGACCGTCCACCTCGCCCACTCGGTGGACTCGCGTCTGAGCAAGCTCCGACGATGGATGCGCCAAACGACAGTGACTGTCTGGCCGTGTCTCGAGTGGTGACCGCGGCGCTGCTGGAGCACGGGCTTGCGGCGAGGACGGCAACAGTCGCGGGTTGGGCAGATCCAAGCGCCACGATCGTCCGGTTCTTTCACCAAGTCAATGTGGCGAGGTCTCCGGCAACTGGTTGGTCGACCAGATCCAACTGAACACCGAACATCGTGACCACCCTGGCGGTGACCCGACGAGCCGAGCTGACCAAGGTTCATTGGGCCGGGCTCGAAACCGCTGCTGACGTGCCCGGCCAAGCGGCCGACCCTCCCGGTACAGCAGACGCCAGCTCATCAACGGCATCCGCTGGCGCATCCGGGTCGGCGCACCCAGGCGTGACATCCCGCTGCTATAGATCCTGGCGAGCGATCTACGCGCTGTCTCCGGCGCTGGGCTCGCACTCGACCGAGGGCTGCACACCTCGCGCATCACCACTGGACGGGGTGATGGAAGATCCGGACCGCGCGGCCTGGTGAGCCGGGTGGGCGGCGGCGTGGTCAAGGCTGTAGATCGTGAAGAGGATCGGCGCCGGCGCTGAGACCGCCGAGGAGTGTGTCGACGAGGGGGCGGACCTGGGCAGGGTCGAGGCTTCTCGGGTGAGTACCACCCTGGAATGCATTGCAGAGCAGCTTTTCGAGGGCGAGGCGGGGATCGGTGCCAGTGAGGAGCTCCCCTCGTTCTAGTCGCACTAACCGGGTGCGGCGGCGCCTCACAGGTCTTGTCGATGGCGTCTCCGGTCGACTCGAACAAGGTTTGCTACCAGGAAACTACCTTTCAGCGAATCGATCGGTGGCCGAATGGCGCCAATAGGCGTTCGACGTCGGCGCTGAGTGTTGTCTCTACCCTGTCGTTCTGGCTGCGAGCCTGCGATGGTGTCCCCCGGCCGGGGCGCCGATGTCAACGGTATGAGCCGTACCGCCGACTCGAATGCGGCTGATCGTCGTCGGCCGGAAGGACGAACGACCACATCATCGGCCATCGCGACTCGGGACCTTCGTCTCTCGCGGACTCCCCACGCACCCACCAGACTGGAAAACGGACGGCTGTATCCGACCCGAGCAGGGGTTATCGACAATGCCTGACGACACCGTGGTGATCGATCGCGCTGGTCTGGACCGTCTCGTGGACGTGCTGCGCGAGCAGGGGTACCGCGTCATCGGCCCGCAGGTCCGCGGTAGCGCGATCGTCCTGGACGAACTGGACTCCGGCCGGCAGCTGCCCGCCGGATGGGGCGTGGAGACCGCGCCCGGCCGGTACCGGCTGCACCGCCGCGACGACGCGGCGGTGTTCGCCCACTCCGCCGGTCCCGGATCCTGGAAGCAGTTCCTACATCCGCCGCGCCGCAAGATCGGGCAGTTCGGACCGGATCTCGAGCTGGAACCCGTCGAAGAAACGCCGGTCCGCTCCGCGTTCCTCGGCGTCCGCGGCTGCGACCTCACCTCGATCGCGATACTCGGGCACGTGCTCGGCGACGGCTCCCACCCGGACGCGTCGTTCACCGCTCGCCGGAAGGATCTGTTCGTGGTCGCGGTGAACTGCACCGAGCCCGGGGGCGTGTGCTTCTGCGCGTCGATGGGCACGGGACCGGGTGTGTCGGCCGGATACGACCTCGCCCTGACCGAGCGCATCGACGCCGAAGGCCACCGATTCCTCGTCGACGTGGGCAGCACGGACGGCGCGCACGTCCTCGCGGAGCTCACCGCTCGTCCGGCCGACGAGCAAGAGATCACGAACGCCCGCGCGGCAGTGTCCGCGGCGACCGGCCGGATGGGGCGCGCCATGCCCGAGGTCGACATCCGCGCACTGCTGCGCGACTCTCGGGAATCCTCGCACTGGCAGGATGTCGCCGCCCGCTGCTTCACCTGCGGCAACTGCACGATGGTGTGTCCCACCTGCTTCTGCACCAGCACCGAGGACGTCACCGACCTCACCGGCGACCATGCCGAACGCTGGGAGCACTGGTCGTCGTGCTTCGAACCGGACTTCTCCTACCTGCACGGCGGCAGCGTGCGGCAATCCGGCGAAAGCCGCTACCGGCAGTGGATCACCCACAAACTCAGCACCTGGTACGACCAGTTCGGCAGCTCGGGATGCGTCGGCTGCGGACGGTGCATCGCCTGGTGCCCCGCCGAGATCGACCTCACCGCGGAGGTGGCCCGGCTGGCCGAGCTGGCACAGGAAACCGACGATGCCCACCGGTGACGAACTTTCCCCCTTCGGTCGCCTGACGGCACTGAGCGCGGAAGAGCTCGACACGCTCGCCCGCGCCGGGCGGGACGTGACCTTCCCGGCCGAGCACCGGGTGATCGGGGAAGGCCGTCCGGCGGACCGATGCTGGCTGATCCGGCACGGCCGGATACTGCTGGACGCACAGGTGCCGGGGCGCGGCGAGATCGTCATCCAGACTCTCGGCGACGGCGATCTGCTCGGCTGGTCCTGGCTCGTACCGCCCTACCGGTGGCATTTCGGCGCGGTGACCGCCGAACCGGTCGACACCGTCGAGTTCGACGCGCGAACCCTGGCCGCACTCGCCGACCAGGATCCGCGATTCGGCCGTGCGCTGGCCTTGATGCTGTTCGAGGCCTTGCTGGAACGCCTGCAGGCCACCCGGGCCCGCCTGCTCGATCTCTACCGCAATCCCGCCGAAACGTGCACTGCGGGCCTACCCCGTATCGCGGCGGCACGAGGTGGCCGATGAGCGTAGCTACCCAGTCCCTCGCCGCCGTACACGGCGACACGATGCTTCCATACCGAGTCGTCGACCGCATCCCGCTGTGCCGAGATGGCCCCATCGTGGACTACGCGACTGCTGAACCATTGCTGGCGGTGCGTGAACTATGACGAAGACACCGACACTCGCGGTGTGGAAGTTCACTTCCTGCGATGGTTGTCAGCTCACCTTGCTC
>NZ_JBITBU010000017.1:0-121119 GCF_044452545.1 Nocardia sp. NPDC051900
AGCACGGGCGGATACGATTTCGGCATCATGACCTCCTGATGGTCAAGTCTGCCTCAACTCTCGCAACGATGGTCGCGTATCCGGGGGCCGGATCAGTAGGTCTCTACGGCGGTCTCGCCTATCTGTACGCCCGCCGCGCGGTCGTGCGGGATCCGGCGAAGGCGGCCGCCACCCGGGCGCTGGTCGGCGCGTTCGTCCGCGCCTACCAGTGGGCCAACACCCACCCGGAGGACTGGGCGCGCCGCTACTACGTGGACAACCAGAAGGTGAGCGCCGACGACGCCAAACGCATCGTCGACTCGCTGGGCACCTACGTCTTCCCGCATCTGGACCAGCAGTTGGTCGACCGGCAGCAGGCCACCATCGACGCCATCGCCAAGGCGGGCGAACTGCCGAAGAAGGTGCAGGCGTCCAATGGCTTCGACCTGCGCTTCGACGCCGCGATCACGCAAGCGGTCACCGAGAGCGGCGCGTCGTTCGAACCGAAGGCACGCTGATGGCGACCCTCGACGCCGCGGTGCTGCGCCGCTTCGGCTTCGGCCGCTCCACGGCGGAACCGATACTGGCGAAACGCAAACCGACCCGGCCGCGCCTCGGCCCTGGCCGCCCCATCCCGTTCGGCATCGCGGTGGGACCGGCGTTGCTGATCGCCGCCTGGGTGGCCGGTTCGGCCACGGGCGCTTTGGATCCGGAGACCCTGCCCGCGCCGTGGACGGTCGCCGAGACCGCCGGTGACCTGCTCGCCGACGGCCGTTTACAGAGCAATCTGCTGACCTCGGTGCAGCGCGCCGTGATCGGGCTCGGGCTCGGTGTCGCGATCGGCCTGGTGCTGGCGCTGCTGGCCGGGCTGAGCCGGGTCGGTGAAGCGTTGGTGGACGGGCCGATCCAGATCAAGCGCGCCATTCCGACGCTCGCGCTGATTCCGCTGTTCATCGTGTGGTTCGGCATCGGCGAGGAAATGAAGCTGGTGGTGATCACCACCAGCGTGGCGATCCCGATCTACCTGAATACGCACGCGCACCTGCGCAGCGTCGACGCCAGGTATGTGGAACTCGCCCAGACCGTCGGCCTGTCGCGGTGGGGATTCATCCGCCGGATCGCGCTGCCGGGATCGCTGCCCGGCTTCTTCACCGGCCTGCGGCTGGCCGTCACCATCTCCTGGCTGGCGTTGGTCGTGGTGGAACAGGTCAACGCCACCAGCGGCATCGGTTACCTGATGACCCAGGCCCGCACCTACGGCCAGATCGACATCATCGTGGTCGGCCTGGTGATCTACGGCCTGCTCGGCCTGTTCGGCGACATCCTGGTGCGCGCGGTGGAAAGGAAGGCGCTGTCATGGCGGCAGACACTCGGGGACTGAACGTCGTCCGCGCCCGGCGGCTGCGCCGTGGCTTCGGCGACCGGGTGGTGCTGCGCGACATCGACATCGACATCGCGCGCGGCGAGTTCGTCGCGCTGCTCGGCCGCAGCGGTTCGGGCAAGAGCACGCTGCTGCGGGCGCTCGCCGAATTGGACTACGACGTGCCGGGTTCCGGCGAATTGAGCGTGCCCACCGAGCGTTCGGTGGTGTTCCAGGACTCCCGGTTGCTGCCCTGGGTGCGGGTGCTCGACAACGTGACCCTCGGTCTCGGCGGTACGGACGCCGCCGGTCGCGGTCGCGCGGCACTGGCCGAGGTCGGGCTGGCGGGCCGGGAGAAGGCCTGGCCCAAGGAGCTTTCCGGTGGCGAGCAACAGCGTGTCGCCTTGGCGCGTTCGCTGGTGCGCGAACCCGAACTGCTGCTGGCGGACGAGCCTTTCGGCGCACTGGACGCGCTGACCCGGATCAAGATGCACGCACTGCTGCAGGACCTGTGCGCCGAGCATCGGCCCGCAGTGCTGCTGGTCACCCACGATGTGGACGAGGCGGTGCTGCTGGCCGACCGTGTCCTGGTGCTCGACGACGGGCGCATCGCGGTGGACCAGCGCATCGACCTGGAACGCCCACGCCGCCACGGCGATCCCGCCTTCCTGCGGCACCGTTCCCTCCTGCTGGCCAGCCTGGGCGTCGACGTCGTCGACACGCCCACCGACGAGAAGAAAGCCTCATGACCGCACCGCGCCAACTCAGCCTCAACGCCTTCATCTACCCCTCCGGCCACCACGAGGCGGCATGGCGGCATCCGTGGAGCAGTCCCGAACGGATTTACGACGTCGCCTACTACCAGGAGATCGGACGCACCGCCGAAGCGGCGAAACTGGACGCGGTGTTCTTCGCCGACGGACCCGCCCTGCACAACAACGTGAAGCACAACGCGACCTCCGGCCTGGAACCGATCACCCTGCTCACCGCGATCGCCACCGCGACGACGCATCTCGGCCTCATCGCCACCGCGTCGACCACGTACTACGAGCCCTACAACCTGGCCAGGCTGTTCTCCACGCTGGACCACATCTCCCGCGGCCGGGCGGGCTGGAACATCGTCACCACCGGCACCGATCTCGCCGCGGCGAACTTCGGTCTGGACAAGCATCCCGACCACGCCGAACGGTACGCCCGTGCTCGGGAATTCGTCGACGCCGTGGTGGCGCTGTGGGACAGCTGGGAGGACGACGCCATCGTCCTGGACCAGGCCTCCGGCGTGTACGCGGACCCGGAGAAGATCCACCAGATCGACTTCGCCGGCGAATACCTGCGGGTGCGTGGACCGTTCAACGCGCCGCGCACGCCGCAGGGCCACCCGGTGCTGGTGCAGGCGGGCGCGTCGAACGACGGGCGGGCGTTCGCGGGCAAGTACGCCGAGGCGATCTTCACCGCGCATCAGCGGCTCAGCGACGCCCAGGCGTTCTACGCCGACATCAAGGAGCGGGCCCGTGGCTTCGGCCGCGACCCCGAGCACATCAAGATCCTGCCGGGGATCAGCCCGTTCATCGCCGACACCGAGGCGGCGGCCAAGAAATTGGAGCAGGAGTTCAACGAGCTCACCGTGCCGGAATACGGCCTGGCCCAGTTGGAGGGCATCGTCGGGATCAGCCTGCGGCACCTGCCGCTGGACGAACCGATCCCGGTCGATTTGTTCGACGCGGCGGGCGACGTGACCGACAACGGGAAGAGCCGCTTGCAGGTCGTGGCGGGCATCGTGCAGCGCGAACGGCCGACCGTGCGCGGCCTGCTGCACCGCCTCGCCGGTGCGCGCGGCCACCGGGTGTTCGCCGGAACCCCCGAGCAGGTCGCCGACACCATCGAGGAATGGTTCCGCAACGGCGCGGCCGACGGGTTCAACGTCATGCCGCCGTACTACCCGGGCGGACTGGAGATCTTCGCCGAGACGGTCGTGCCGATCCTGCAGGAGCGCGGCCTGTTCCGCACCGAGTACACCGGCACCACGCTGCGCGACCACTTCGGCCTGCCCCGCCCCGACAGCCGTTTCGCCCCGCAGCCCGCGCTGGCCCGGTGAGCGGCGCCGACGAAAGCGACTGTCCGCCTGGGCGCCGGGCTGTCCGCCACAGGACGGCGCCGGTGCATGCGATGGGTCGGCCCCGCGCGTTCGGTGCGGGGCCGGCCGACGCCGTGCCCCGCTCACGGGTCGGGCATTCGAAGTCGGTCGCGCACGCTATCGTGCGCGTCTTCGATCCACACGCTGTGCTGGTCGACCAGAACAAGCGAGTCGGGTTCCAGGGCAATGCGCGCCAGGTGCGCTCCGGGCGCTGGTGGTCGGCCGGTTCCGAGTCTCGTGCTGTCGAGTCGCGGGTTGCCTCCACCACGCCTACCGCGTGCCGTGAACCAGCTGCCTGCGGCCGCCCTCCGGTAGCGAGGTTCGCTGGAAATGGGGAATGGCAATCGGCGCGCGGTCTCGCCTCGGGCGGCGGCTTCGGGCTGGATGTGATCGGGCGGAGCGCGGCCTCGCGGCATCGATCGGCGATGCGATGAGCGAGCGGTCCGTGGTAGCGGGCGACATCGTCGGCGCGGTGCGGTTGCGGTCGCTGACCTGGACGGTGTTCGTGCCGATGGTGGTGTACGGCATCGGGTCCGGCGCGGCGGCGCCGATGTACGCGCTGCGCGCGCTGGACCTGGGCGCGTCGGCCGGGCTGGCGGGGATCATCGTCGCGCTGTCCGGGTTGGGCATGGTGCTCACCGACCTGCCCGCGGGGCGAGTCGTCGCGACCATCGGGGAACGTGGTGCGCTTGCGGTGGGTTCGGTGCTCGGTGCGATCGGCGTGCTCGCGGCGATCGTCGCGCCGAATGTCGGAGTGCTCGCGCTGGGCATGCTGCTGGGCGGCGCGGCGGGCGCGGTGTGGGGCCTGGCTCGCCAAACCTATCTGGTTGCCGTGGTGCCCCCGAACGACCTCGGCCGCGCGATGTCGACGCTGGCCGGTTCCATGCGGTTGGGGTTCTTCTGCGGACCGTTCCTCGGTGCGGCCGTGGTGCATTCGCTCGGTCCCAACGGCGCGTTGTGGTTGCAGTTGGTGACCACGGTGGTGTCCGGCGCGGCCATGGCGGCGATCCGATCGCCGGAGGGATCGGGCGAGGCGGGCGCGGGGCACGCGCTGACGGCGATCGTGGTCGAGCACCGCAGGACCCTCGGCACGCTCGGCCTGGCCGCGCTGCTGGTCGGGGCCGCGCGTGCGGCCCGGCTGGCGCTGCTTCCGTTGTGGGCCGCGCACATCGGACTGAGCGCGTCGACCACCAGTTTGGTGTTCGGCCTGGCGGGCGCGGTGGACGTGCTGATGTCGTATCCGGCGGGCGTGTGGCTGGACCGCTACGGCAGGCGGGCGACCGGCGTGCCGTCGATGGTCCTGTTCGCCGCCGGTTTCGGTGTGCTGCCGTGCACTTCCTCGGTGCTCGGGCTCGGTTGCGCCGCTGTGCTGCTCGGGCTGGCCAACGGCATGAGCAACGGGCTGATCATGACGGTCGGCGCTGATGTCGCGCCCGACGGGCAGCGGGCCGAGTTCCTCGGGGCCTGGCGGCTCACCCACGACATCGGCATGTTCGTCGGACCGGTGGCGGTCGGCGCGATCAGCGCCGTGACCGTGCTCGGCGGAGCGGCCATCGCGCTCGCGCTCACCGCCGCGGCGGGCGCCTACGCGATGCATCGCTGGTTTCCGGGCGTGGTCGGGGCGCCAGGGCGGCGGTCGGCCCGGACCGGGTAGGCGCTCGCACTCGCCGCCGTTGCGCGGGATTCGAGAATTTCCACTGGTGGCACGTGTCGCTAGGGTCTGGTCATCGGCGTGCGTCGGTATGGTGCTGCGGCATGTCCCTATCGTTCCTTCGGCGATCCGGCCTGGTCGCCGCCTCGATAAGTATGTGCGTCGCGGTCACGCTCGGGGTGGCCCCTGCGACAGCGGAAAGCCCGACGACCGGGCAATTGAGCGGGATCGAGCTGCTCGATCCCGCGTGGACTTTCCCCAAGGCCGCGGTGTCGCTCGGGATCGGTTACACCACGACCGATCAGCACGGCGCACCCGCGCAGGCATCCGGTGCGCTCTATCTGCCCCCGGGCCTGCCGCCGCAGGGAGGATGGCCGCTGGTGGTGTGGGCACACGGGACCGCGGGCATCGGCGATGCCTGCGCGCCGTCGCGCCGCCCGCAGTCCGAGCGGAACATCACCTATTTCGACCAGATACTGGAGAACGGGTACGCGGTACTGGCTCCCGACTACCAGGGCCTCGGCACCCGCGGGCAGTTCAGCTACTACAACACGAACGTCGAGGGCATGTCGATAATCGACGCGGTCGCGGCGATGCGCACGACTCCGATTCCGCTGTCGCGCAGATGGGTCTTGGTCGGTCAGTCGGAAGGAGCGCACGCGGTGATGAGCGCGGCCGGTCTGTATGCCGAGAAAGGCGGTTCCGCTACGGGGTTGAGCGGAGTGGTGGCCACCGGGCTGCGCACCGACCCGAGCAAGAGCCTCCCGGAGATGTTCCGGGCGGACTCGACCGGCTCCAAGAACCAGATCGCCTACGCCGCGTACTACCTGGCCTCGCTGGAGGAACTGAACCCCGGCAGCGTCACCCCGTACCTGTCCGATTTCGGCAAGGACTTCGTGGAAAGAGCGGCCCACGAATGCCTTTCGCGTCTGGTCGAGCGCGCCGACGGCCGTCGACCGTCGGCGCTCGTCGCCGACCCCGACCGGCCGACGCCCACCTTCGCCGAAGACATCGCCGCCCTGACGGGATATCCGGAAGACCGGTTCACCAGCGATCTCCTGATCGGCTACGGCACCGCGGACATCGATGTGCCTCCCACCGACACCGAGAGCTACGGGAAAGAACTGCAAGAGCTGAACCCCGGAATACGAGTGACGGTCCAGCAGTACCCCGGCAAGGACCACAGCGGCGCGTTCCTGGCATCGCTTCCGGATGCGCTGGGATTCCTGAACACGCACCTGCGCTGACGCTCGGCGCGCACCCGCGAGGGAACAGTCGCTGTCGACTGCTTCGGAAACGGCCGCTACACCTACTGCGGAACCGTGATCGGGACGCCCCCGGCGTCAGCGGACGCGGGTGCCGAGCAAGTGCCGCACACCCGCGACGAACAATTGCAGGCCGAAGTCGAAACGGGCGGTGGGGTCGGTGGTCTCCTCCAACGGCGAGGCGCCCTCGGGCAGGGCGCCCGCCGAGTCCATCTGCATCCTGGACTGCTCGTCCACGGTCTCGCCGAGGACGTAGTAGAGCAGCGTGAACGCCGCGAGTTCGGCCTCCTGGCGCGGCATGCCCGCGCGGATGGCGGCGCTCACCAGTCGTTCTCGCCCTTTGCTCGTGGTGAGCCGGGACGCGTAGGTCGCCGACACCAATTCGGCGCCGTCGCGATAGGCCAGCAGGCAGTCGCGCAGCCGGTGCGCCAGTTCGGTGATCTGCCCGGACCACTCCTCGGCCTCGATCGGGTCCTCCATGGGCGCGAGGATCTTGTCCGCGACCGCGCCGAGCAGCGCCTGCTTGTTCGGAAAGTGCCAATACAACGCGCCGGGCTGCACCTGGAGCGAGCCGGCCAACCTGCGCATGGTGAGGTCGGCCAGGCCGTATCGGTCCAGAATCGCGATGGCGCCGTCGACCACGTCCGCCCGGTGCAGCTGCACTCGATGCCCTTCCCGTCGTGCTTTGACTCACTCCTACCGCTACCCTAGCCTGAACACCGTTCAAGTTGCACGGCCACCTCGGCCGGACGAAGGGATTCGTGCAGTGACCCAGGCACCTGTAGACACCGAAATCTTGTCGATCGCCCGCGAGCAGGTGCTCGAGCGCGGGGTGGGGCTGACCCAGGAGCAGACCCTGGAGGTGCTACGGCTCGGTGACGACCGGCTGGAGGAGTTGCTCGCCCTGGCGCACGAGGTGCGCATGAAGTGGTGCGGCCCCGAGGTCGAGGTCGAGGGCATCATCAGCCTCAAGACCGGCGGTTGCCCGGAGGACTGCCACTTCTGCTCGCAGTCGGGCCTGTTCCAGTCGCCGGTGCGCGCCGCGTGGCTGGACATTCCCAGCCTGGTGGAAGCCGCCAAGCAGACCGCGAAGACCGGCGCCACCGAGTTCTGCATCGTGGCGGCCGTGCGCGGTCCCGACGAGCGCCTGATGGCCCAGGTGGCCGCCGGTGTCGAGGCGATCCGCAACGAGGTGGACATCCAGGTCGCCTGCTCGCTGGGCATGCTCACCCAGGAGCAGGTGGACCAGCTGGCCGCCATGGGTGTGCACCGCTACAACCACAACCTGGAGACCTCGCGGTCCTACTTCCCGAACGTGGTGACCACGCACACCTGGGAGGAGCGCTGGGACACCCTGCGCATGGTCCGCGAAGCGGGCATGGAGGTCTGCTGCGGCGGCATCCTCGGCATGGGCGAGACGCTGGAGCAACGCGCCGAGTTCGCCGCGAACCTGGCCCAACTCGAGCCCGACGAGGTGCCGCTGAACTTCCTCAACCCGCGTCCGGGCACGCCCTTCGGCGACCTGGAGGTGCTGCCCGCGTCCGACGCGCTGCGCGCCGTGGCCGCGTTCCGGCTCGCGCTGCCGCGCACCATGCTGCGCTTCGCGGGCGGCCGGGAGATCACCCTCGGTGATCTCGGCGCCAAGCAGGGCATCCTGGGCGGCATCAACGCCGTCATCGTCGGCAACTACCTGACCACCCTCGGCCGCCCGGCCGAACAGGACCTGGACCTGCTCGGCGAGCTGAAGATGCCGATCAAGGCGCTCAACGAAACGCTCTGACCGGCTCGGTTGCGACGAAGAGGCAAGCGAGCATGAGTACTGTCATGGACATGGACGAGCGCTACAACCCGTTCACCGGCAAGCGAATCGTGCCGGGCCTCGACGACGCGATCCCGGCCGCCGCCGCGCTGGGCCTGGAGCCGCCGCGCTTCTGCGAACAGTGCGGACGCCGCATGATCGTGCAGGTGAGCCCGGACGGCTGGTGGGCCAAGTGCTCCCGGCACGGCGTCGTCGACTCGGCCGAACTGGAACGCCGCTAGTGGCGTCGCCGTTGCGGGGTGAGGTGCGGGCGGCGGCTGTGGTCGCCGTCGCCGTGGTGGTGGTGAGCGCGCTCGCCGGTGTCGGCTGGGGCCTGCTCGCGCCGACCGAGCGGCTGCTCGTGGTCGAGCCGGGTCGCGGTGTCGGACTGACCGGGGAGAGCGCGCATCAGTTCGACGCGCTGGCGTTGTTCGTCCTCGCGGGGGCGGTGCTCGGCTTGCTGTGCGCACTGGCCGTGTGGCGCTGGCGCTCGGCGCGTGGGCCGCTGTTGCAGCTGGGCCTGCTGATCGGTTCCGCCCTGGGCGCGGTGGTGATGGCCGGTGTGGGGGAGCAGGTCGCCGAGTGGTCGCATCCGCGCCCGCACGACCCGCCGGTGGGCCAGATCGTCACCTTGCCGATCGAACTCGGCAGCGACCTCGCGCTGATCGTGCAGCCGCTGATCGCGTCGTTCGTCATGCTGTTCCTCGCGGCGCTGAGTACCTCGGAGGATCTCGGCAGTGGCCGCCGCGCCGCCCGGAAGGAGGAGGAAGCCTCCTACGACGGCCATGGCGCCTTCATGCCCTATGGTGACGCTGCGAGCAGCGCAGAGCTGCCCTATGGTGGCTACCAGCCTGCCTCAGAGGGATATTCGCTGCCCGAATATCGCCAGCGCCGCTGACGCGTCGTCCGGCACGTCGCCGCGACGGGGAAGGCTTTCCGAACCACTTCGGGGTCGGGAACTCGTAGCGTGCTGGGAAGGAATTGGGACGTGGCCTTCGTGGGTGGCGGTCCGGTCGTCGAAGAGCTCGACGCCAAGTTCTGGCGGGTGACCGAACCGCTCGTCTATCGCGGTGCGAGTGAGGAATTCGTGGTCCCAGCTGGTTTCCGGACGGACTTCGCCTCGGTGCCGCGCCCGTTGATCTGGCTGATTCCCCGTTACGGCAGCTATACCCGTGCCGCCATCCTGCACGACTACCTGCTGAGCACGAACACGGTCGGCGTGGCCGACGCCGACGGCATCTTCCGCCGATGCCTGCACGAACTCGGAGTCTCCCTGCCACGCCGCTGGATGATGTGGGCGGCCGTGCGCGCGGCGCACCGGTTACGCGGCGCGAGTGCGGGCGACGTCGCCCGGTTCGTCGTCGTCGCGGTCCCTTCGGTGTTCTTCCTCGCCGTTCCCGCGACCGTGGTGACGGTGTTCCTCCTGCTGTTCTGGTTGGTGGAGTTGGCCTTCTGGGCCGGGTCGCGCCTAACGCAGCGGACCGAAGCTCCGCCGCCTGGTCCGCAGATGAAGACCGCCTGACCGACCTGGGGTCTCGGTGCGAACTTCGCGCGCGCTGCTGGCGAGCCTCGCGCCGGCGAGCCCGGCCGGGTCGCCGGATTCGCGCGGGCAACCCGCCACCGGCGCGGACGAGTTCTCGGCTGCCGCAGCGGCGCACGAGTTACGGTGCCGATATGAGCGACGGATCGCCCAGGCTCCCCACCCTCGTCGTCGTCAGTGGCCCGCCGGGGTCAGGCAAGACGACGCTCGCGCACGCTCTCGCCCGGGCGATCGGCTGCCCAGCCATCTGCCGGGACGAGATCAAGGAGGGCATGGTCCACGCGACGGAGAACTACGCCCCGAGCCGCTCGAACGAGCTGAACCTCCGCACGCTGCCGGTGTTCTTCCAGACGCTGGAACTGCTCCTGCGGGCCGGTGTCACGGTGGTGGCCGAAGCCGCCTTCCAAGACCGGCTGTGGCGTCCCGGCCTCACGCCGCTGCGCGCTCACGCCCAGCTCCGCATCGTGCACTGCACGATCGATCCAGCTCTCGCGACACAGCGAATCCACCAGCGCCACCGTTCGAATCCGCTCCGCCGCGCCCACGACGATCCAGACCACCCCGCACCCGCCGCCTTCCAGCGCATCTCCCTCGACGCGCCGACACTCGAGGTCGACACCACCTCCGCCTACCGCCCCGACATCCCGGCGATCGTCGCCTTCCTCGACGCCTCCTCATGATCAACGGCCCATGACGGAGGGGCCTTCTCGCGAAATGCCGCAACCATGTGCCGCTGATCTTGAAAACCCGTTGGAGCCGACGTGGGCGCGAGGATATGGTGGGCGGCCGGAGTGGCCGAGGGGTTGTCGGAAAGGGGCTGGGGTGGTGAAGACCGCGCACGCGGTGGAGGACGGGGCGGCTTCTGCGCGGGGCGAACGGGCCGATCTGGCGGCGTGGCGGCGGCGGGATGCGCTGCGGCGCGGTAATGCGGCGCGGCCCATTCCGAGCAAACGGCAGTACCGTCGCCGGGACAAGCATCGCAAGACTGCGGCAGAAGGCTGAGCAATGCCTGACCGCCGCTTCTGCGGCCGGCATCTGGCCTACCCGCCGAGATCGCCGGCTTTCCGGCCGGTTACGAAGGGCCGGGTGGGCGCAGCGCCGCGAATTCGTCTGTCACGCGCAGGCCGGAGTCGGTGAAGCGGTACACCGCGGCGGGGCGGCCGCCCGCGCGGCCGGGGGCGGCGGTGGCTCCGGTGGGGGTGATCACCTTGCGGCGGGACAGAACTCGCTGAAGGTTCGTAGTGTCCACGTCGTAACCGAGTGCGGCGCAATAGATTTCGCGCAGGGTCGACATGGTGAACCGGTCCGGCGCGAGGGCGAAGGCGATGTTGGTGTAGGACAGTTTCGCCGCCAGCCGAGTGCGGGCGTGGTCGACCACCGTGCGGTGGTCGAAGGACATGTCCGGCAGCGCCGACACCGGGTGCCAGGCGGTGTCCGGGGGCAGCTGCGGGTCGGCGGTCAGCGGGACCAGTCCGAGGTAGGCCGAGGCGATGCGGCGCGGGTTCGGCACCCGATCGGGAGCGCTGAACACGGAGAGCTGTTCCAGATGACTCAGCTCGCGCACGTCGACCTTCTCGGCGAGCTGGCGGCGCGCGGAGGCGTCGAGGTCCTCGTCGTCGCCGAGGCGTCCGCCGGGGAGCGACCAGGTGCCCTTCTGCGGGTCGAGTGCGCGTTCCCACAACAACACCGCGAGTTCGGTCCGCTGGTCGGGCGGGCACCGTAGCAGCATGCCTTCTGCCCGGTCGGCGAGGGCGTGACCTGCGGCGATGTCCCGGGGAAAGCGACGAACCTGGAACACCGCGGTGAGCGATTCGTGGATGGTGCTACTATGGGCCACGTTTTCGATTATAAGTCGAAAACCTGGTTTGGTGCGAATCGGCGGTGTAGCCGACCGCACGAGGAAGGGAGCCATCCATGGCGACGACGGGTGCGAAACTGGCGCCCCCGCTGATGGGGCAGGTGTTCGACGGACCCTCCGGGTTCGCGGGTGTCGAGGCGACGCCGGAGTGGGCGCAGGAAGTCAAGCGTCTGGCCAGGGAGCGCAACGCGACGATCCTGGCGCACAACTATCAGCTGCCGGAGATCCAGGACGTGGCCGACCACGTCGGCGACTCGCTGGCGCTGTCGCGGATCGCGGCCGAGGCGCCCGAGGACACCATCGTGTTCTGCGGCGTGCACTTCATGGCCGAGACCGCCAAGATCCTGAGCCCGGCGAAGACCGTGCTCATCCCCGATCAGCGTGCGGGATGTTCGCTCGCGGATTCGATCAGCGCCGACGAACTGCGCGCCTGGAAGGCCGAGCACCCGAACGCGGTGGTGGTGTCCTACGTGAACACCACGGCCGAGGTGAAGGCGCTCACCGACATCTGCTGCACCTCCTCCAACGCGGTGGACGTGGTCGCCTCGATCGACCCGGACCGCGAGGTGCTGTTCCTGCCGGACCAGTTCCTCGGCGCGCACGTCAAGCGGGTCACCGGCCGCGCGAACATGCACATCTGGGCGGGCGAGTGCCACGTGCACGCGGGCATCAACGGCGACGAGCTCACCGAGCAGGCGCGTACCCACCCGGACGCGGAACTGTTCGTGCACCCCGAATGCGGGTGCGCCACCTCGGCGCTGTACCTCGCGGGCGAGGGCGCGTTCCCGGCCGATCGGGTGCACATCCTGTCCACCGGAGGCATGATCGACGCGGCCAAGGCGGCGAAGTCGAATCAGGTGCTCGTGGCCACCGAGGTCGGCATGCTGCACCAGCTGCGCAAGGCCGCCCCCGGCATCGACTTCCAGGCCGTGAACGACCGGGCGTCGTGCAAGTACATGAAGATGATCACTCCGGCGGCCCTGCTGCGCTGCCTGGTCGAGGGCCGTGACGAGGTCCACGTCGATCCGGAAACCGCCGCGCTGGGCCGCAACTCGGTGCAGCGGATGATCGCGATCGGCAATCCCGGCGGCGGTGAATGAGTCCGACCGCTGCCCTCGCGGCGGCGGGTCGCTCTCCGGCGCAACGCGCTGACCACAGCGCCCGCGCCGCAGAACGTTCGCGGATCGGAAGACAGAGAGGCGCGGGGCGATGACAACCCGGGTTTCCACCGACTGGGAGGCCGAGGCCGATCTGGTCGTGATCGGCGGTGGCGTCGCGGGACTGACCGCGGCGCGCACCGCGTCACTGCGCGGGCTGCGGGTGCTCACGCTCAGCAAGGGCGGGCCGACGGATACGTCCACCCAGTACGCCCAGGGCGGCATCGCCGTCGTGGCGCCGCACGGTGACTCGGTCGAGTCACACGTGCACGACACGGTGGAGGCGGGCGTCGGCCTGTGCGACGTGGACGCCGTGCGCTCCATCGTCGAGGGCGGGCAGGACGCGGTTGCCGCGCTGACCGACCTGGGCGCGGTGTTCGACCTCGGCCGCGACGGCCAGATCTCGCGGACCCGTGAGGGCGGGCACAGCACCCGCCGGATCATCCACGCCGGGGGCGACGCCACCGGCGCCGAGGTGCAGCGGGCGCTGAACGAAGCCGGCTTGCCGGTGCTGTTCGGCGCGGCCGTCGGCGAGATCGTCACGGGGCCGAACGGCGTGCGAGGCGTGGTCGCGCTGTCGGACCGAGGTTTCGGTGTCGTGCACGCGCCCGCTGTGTTGCTGGCCACCGGCGGGCTCGGCCAGTTGTATGCGCTGAGCACCAATCCGCCGGGCGCCACCGCCGACGGCATCGCGCTCGGGCTGTGGGCCGGTGCCGCCGTCGCCGACCTCGAATTCGTGCAGTTCCACCCGACGGTGCTGTACACCCCGGGCGGTATCGGGCGCAGGCCGCTGATCAGCGAAGCGGTGCGCGGCGAAGGCGCGACATTGGTCGACACCGAAGGCAACGCGGTGACCGAGGGGGTGCATCCACGGGGCGATCTCGCCCCTCGCGATGTCGTCTCCCGCGCCATCGCCGCGCGCATGCGGGCGCTGGGCACCGAGCACGTCTATCTCGACGCCCGCTCGATCGACGGTTTCCCGCAGCGGTTTCCGACGATCACCGCCTCGTGCCTGGCGGCGGGCATCGATCCGCGCACCGACCTCATCCCGGTCGCGCCTGCCGCGCATTACCAGTGCGGGGGAGTCGTCACCGACACTCACGGCCGTACCGGAGTGCCCGGCCTGTACGCGGCCGGAGAGGTCGCGCGCACCGGACTGCACGGGGCGAACCGGTTGGCGTCCAACAGTCTGCTGGAGGGGCTGGTGGTCGGCGAGCGTGCCGGAGCCGCCGCCGCCGAGCGGCTCGGTGAGCGGGCCCGGGTGAGCGAGATCCCCACTCGCGTAGCCGAATACGTCGACCGCGACGTAGTGCAGCACCTGATGACCACGCACGCTTCGGTGGTCCGCGACCGCGCCGGACTCGCGGAAGCGCTCAAGCGACTCGACGACGTGGTCACCAACCGCGACACGCTCGCCGCCGCCACCCACCCGATCGCCGGAATCGAAGACGCCGCACTCACTCTCGCGGCCCGCGCGCTGCTGCTGGCCGCGCTCGCCCGCACCGAGAGCCGCGGCTGTCACACCCGGTCCGATCACCCGGACGCATTGCCCGAACTCCGCCACAGCCTCCCGATCCGGCTCAACGGCGACGGCGTCCCCGAGTACGCCCCCATTCCCTGACCACACGCACCGAGCGCGGCATCCGGTGGACCGCGAGAACCCCGCTCGGTCAGAGAGGAACGCTTCGATGGCTCTGGACGACGCCCTGGATCGCGACGAGGTGCTGCGCGTCATCCGCGCCGCGCTGGACGAGGACCTGCGCTACGGCCCGGACGTCACGACGACGGCCACCGTGCCCGCGGACGCGGTGATCAAGGCATCGGTGGTGTCGCGGGAACCGGGAACCGTGGCCGGGCTGGACGCCGGGCTGCTGGTGCTCGACGAGGTGATCGGCGCGGACGCCTACGAGATCACCGACCGCGTCGCCGACGGCACCCGGGTGTCGCCCGGACAGTCCGTGCTGACCTTGATCGCGCCCACCCGTGGGCTGCTCACCGCGGAGCGCACCATGCTCAACCTGGTGTGCCATCTGTCCGGCATCGCGACGGCGACGGCCGCCTGGGTGGACGCCGTCGCGGGCACCCGCTGCCGCATCCGGGACAGCCGCAAGACGCTGCCCGGACTGCGCGCGCTGCAGAAGTACGCCGTGCGGGTCGGCGGCGGCGTCAACCACCGGATGGGTCTCGGCGACGCCGCCCTGATCAAGGACAACCACGTGGTCGCCGCGGGGTCGGTGGTCGAGGCGCTGCGCGCGGTCCGCGCCGCCGCCCCCGATATCGCCTGCGAGGTCGAGGTCGACAGCCTCGAACAGCTCGACGCCGTGCTCGCCGAGAACGTGGAACTGGTACTGCTGGACAATTTCCCGCTCTGGCAGACCCAGGCGGCAGTGCAGCGCCGCAACGCCGCGTCACCGCGGACGAAACTGGAGTCCTCCGGCGGCCTGAGCCTGGACGTCGCCGCCGACTACGCCCGCACCGGCGTCGACTACCTCGCCGTCGGCGCGCTCACCCACTCGGTCCGCGTCCTCGACCTCGGGCTGGACATGTAGGTACCGCCCGAACGCACAAGCCGCGCAGCGTGGCTCGGTCGGGCTCGGCGAATGCGCGAATCTCCATGTCGCCCGAGCTACCCGGCGGTGCGTGCCGGGGCGCTCGGTCAGGCGGTGAGTTCCCGTTCCAGCGGCGTCCGGAAACGGGGAATGGCGCGCACGTCGCCGTACCATTCGGCGACTCGCTGCGCCTGCGCGGCGATCATCGCCTCGGCGTCGGTCCCCACGTCTTCGAGCAGGCGGTAGACGATCTCGCCGTCACCGCGCTGCGCCCAGCCGCCCACGATGCGCCCGTCCCACCAGACGGTGGGCCCGATGTTCCCGTTGCGGTCGAACAGGTTCGGCGCGTGGGGGCCGAGGAACCATTCTCGAGCCTGCCAGCCCATGGGCGTCGGATCGAGCGCGGGAAGCAATGCCGCCCATGGCTCCGGGGCGGCGACCGGCTCCACGTCGTCGGCCAGTAGTACGCCCGTCATGCCGTCGAGGTCGACCTCGATCAGCTCGAGCGCCCCGAGCGCCGCGCGCACCTCGCCCAGCGTCCACCCGGTCCACCACTTGATGTCGGACACCGGCGCGGGGCCGAACGCGCGCAACCAGCGGCGGACCAGCTCGGCGCGGGCTTCGGCGGCGGGCATCACGGGGACGGGGTCCGGCAACCACGATTCGATCGGCGCCCAGGTGTACTGGCTGCTGGTCCAGCTGCCGTTCGGCCGTCCGCGCACGATGCGGCCTTCGCAGCCGAGCGTCACCAGTACCCAGGTGGTGATGTTCGTCGGCTTCGAATACGGCTTGTCCGGCGCGGTGTTCACCTGGGTGCGCAAGCGGGGGACGTCCTTGCTCAGCTGCGCGCCGGTCGCCGCGCCGCGATCGAGCAGCGCCTTGTGCGTCTCGGTCTCGACTTCGGCCCACCAGCGCCGCACATCGCCGTCCCCGATGCCCGCCTGTTCCAGGTACTTGCCGTAGGTGCGCCGCTGTTTGTGCGCCAGCGCGTCCGCGCACGAACCCTGCAGGATCGCGACCAGCTCCACCGGCACGACGAACATGGTGCGGCGCATGGCCAGCATCCGCAGCAGCGAACGGTCGTCGTAGAGCGCCTGTTCGACATCCGCGGGCGCCAGCCCCTCGGCGCGGGCCGCGACGGAGAGGAAGACCGTCGCCGGATCGGTCGCGTGCAGGGCGACCAGCGAGCGGGCGATCTCCGCGACCTGTCCGGCCCGCTCCGGGGTGGCCAGCCGGTGTCGCACCGCCAGCCGGGCGCGCCGCTCGGCGACATCAATCGAACGCATAGGCGAATCGTAGCGTTCGCGCCGTCGGGTCAGAGGCCGAAGCGCTCCGGAGCCGGGCGCAGCGTCCGGCAGGCGTCGCGGACGGCCTCGGTCGCCGCCGGGCCGCACGCGCCCGCTGCGCCGCCGATCAGGATGCCGGTGCGGACGACCGCGTCCGCCTCGGCCTGCTTGTGCATCGCTTTGGCGATCTGCCGCAGCACGTGCGCGCAGCCGAGGACCGGATCGTTCGCCAGCCGATGGCAGTTGTCCTCGAACAAGGCGCGCAAGTCGTGGACCGGGAAGTTGCGCAGCACCGGATCCGCCGCGACCAGTTCGGCGACGGCGCCGCGGTCCGCCGCCGACGTCGCGTCGTCGGCCACGGCGACCAGCGCGCGCAGGACCACGGCGGCGTCGCGAAAGGACGCGCCGCGCAATGCGTTCCGCTTGGCGAGCAGTTGTTCGCGCCAGGTCGCGGCGGTCTCGGGCGTGCTGATCAGGGTGGCGTCCGGCGTGCGGCGGGGTGCGAAGGTCATGGCTGACTCCATGAGAAGGCGTCCGAACGCGCGGACCCGTGCCATCCGGACTCGGAATGAATACCGGGACCGTAACAGGGCTCGGGCGTCGGGTCCTGCCCCCAAAGTTCTGGATCAGTCGGCGGGCTCCCAGGCGCGGACCAGGTCGAGCAAGCCGGGAAAGCGCGCCTCGAGATCGTCGACGCGGACCTGGCTGCGGCGTTCCAGTCCGTAGCGCCGCTGTCGGGTGACGCCCGCCTCGCGCAGGACCCGGAAGTGGTGCGTCAACGTGGATTTGGGGCGATCGATGCCGAACCAGGAGCACGACCGGTCGGTGTCGGGGGAGTCCAGTAGCAACCGGCGGACCATGGTCAGGCGCAGCGGGTCGCTCAGCGCCGCCAGCACGTGATCCAGTCGCAGGTCGGCGCGGTCCGGCTCGGGCAGCACGGAGGTGGCATCGGCGGTGTCGGCGGCCGCTGGCATCGCGTTCTCCTCGAATTTCGGACGGCTTGTACGACTTCTATCGTACTAGGCGCTAAGTTCGATTACTGTCGTACCAGTACGAGAAATTTCGAACCAAGGAGTGGTGATGGGATCGACGGTGACGGTGCCACGTACGGAAGCGCCACGGACGGGCGGACGTTCGGTGTGGGCGGCGGCGTGGCCGGTGTTCGCGGTGTTCGTGTTGTCGAACGCGCCGACCCCGCTGTACGTGGTGTGGCAGCGGGCGATCGGCTTCTCCGCCGGGACGCTGACCGCGGTGTTCGCCTGCTACATCGCCGGATTGCTGGGTGCGCTGCTGGTCGCGGGCGTGGTGTCGGACCGGGTGGGTCGCAAACCGGTGCTGCTGCCCGCGGTGGCGGCGGCGGTGGCGGCCTGTGTGTTGTTCGCGGTCGCGCAGTCGGTCCCGCTGCTGGCCCTGGCGCGGCTGCTGACCGGCCTGGCGGTCGGCGCGACGGTGTCGGCGGGAATGGCGGCGGTCACCGATGTGGGCGGGTCGGACCGCAAACGGGTCGCCGCGCTGGCCGCGTCCACGGCGATGGTGCTCGGAGCCGGGAGCGGGCCATTGCTGGCAGGCATACTGTCCGAAGCGCTGCCCGGCCCGACGGTGACGGTCTTCCTGGTCGAGATCGCCGTGCTCACTACGGCTTTCGCGGTAGTAGCCCGGTTGCCTCTGCCCGCCGGTGCCGGCGGGCGCGGACCGTGGATCCGGATCCCGTCGGTCGTAAGGGAAGGTCGTACCGCGGTGCTGCTGGGGATCGCGGTGTTCGGACCGGGCATCACCGCGACGTCGTTCGTCCTGTCGCTGGGGCCGTCGGCGCTGGCACATCTGCTCGGTGTCGCCGACCGGGTGCTCGCCGGTGCGGTGGCGTTCGCGATGTTCCTGGCCGCCACCGGAGTCCAGTTCGCGGCCCGGCGGTTCGGTGTGGGCGTCATCCTGCTCGGCGGCACGATCGCGACCGTGACGAGCATGGCCGCGCTGGTGCTCTCACTGGTCGCGACCTCGCTTCCGCTGTTCGTGACGGCGGCCGTGCTCGCCGGTGCCGGTCAGGGGCTCGGCCAGTTCGGCGGACTGACGGCGATCAGCGCGAGCGTGCCGGGCGAGCGGCTGGCCGAGGCCAACGCCGCGCAGAACGTCGGGGGGTATCTCCCCGCCGCGGTGCTACCGCTGGCCGCCGGGTTTCTCGGCGACGCTTATGGATTGAGCGCAGGTGTGATCGCGTTCGGCGTGGTGGTCGGCCTCGCGGCCGCAGCGGGCGGACTACTCGTCGTGGCGCGCCTGCGTCGCGATGCCGCGCTGACGGCGTGACATCATCCGGGGATGCGATGGGCATCTCTCGTATCGTGCTGCGCGTTGGCCGGTGCGCTCCTGACGACAGTTCTTGTGGCGCCGAGGGTTTCGGCGGATGGGGACTGCGCCGGGGATGTGGCGGTGCGCACTGTTTCGCTGACCGTGGACGGGGAGGAGGCGACCGGCCGGGTATACGAGCCCTATCGGTGCGCCGAGGGCGACGCGACCGCGCAGGCGCTCGTGGTCGCGTTGCACGGGCACGACGGGTCGTCGGCCGATTTCGCGGGCTACCTCGAGTCGATCGCCCGGCGCACCGCGACGCCGATCCTGTCGATGGATCTGCGCTCGGCGCAGAGCATGTGGCGCACCGGAGAATGGAATCTGTGGGCAGGGTGGCGCGACATCGTCGCCGCGACCACGTGGTACAGGGATACCCATCGCTCGATCACCCGCACGGTGCTGTGGGGCTGGAGCCAGGGCGGCATCACCAGTGGTCTCGCGGTGGCGCACGGCCCGCGCGGGATGTTCGACTACTGGGTCGACAATTACGGTCCCGCCGACGATTTCACGATGTGGTTGGGCGCCGGGTCCGTGGATCCGGCGCTGCCCGCGCAGATCGAGCGCGACGCGGGTGGTTGCCCGCCCGGCACCTGCCCGCTCGCCTACGCCGAACGCTCGCCCGCGCTGCTGGCGACCCGGATGGGCGTGCGGCGGGCGTTTCTCGTGCACGGCACCGCCGACGACGTGGTGCCGTATGCCACCAGCGTCGAGATGCGCGCGGGGCTGCTCGCCGCGGGCCGACCCACCTCGATGTACACCGTCGTGACCGGGCGCGATCTGAACGGGCGGGTGGTTCCCGGCGACCACAGCGTCGGACCGGCCTTCTTCGAGGGCGGTTGCGTCGTCGAGCGCCTGCTGCTCGGCGCGGAGCCGGTCGACGGCCCGGATCGCGACTACCTCGTGGACGTCGCGCACGACGTCGTCACCGCACCGGCTGCCCCGCCGGGCGCGAAGTGCGCGGCGTGAGGGAACACGATCGCCGTTGCGCGCAGTTGACCGAGAAGAACCGACGACGAAGTGAGGACGCGATGAGCAAACCCGCCGACCCGGCTTACCACTGGAACGGAGCGGATCTCGATCTGGACGCCTACCTGGCCCGGATCGGGTTCGACGGCGAGCGCGCCCCCACCGTCCGGACGCTGCACGAGCTGGTGCGGGCGCACACCACCGCGATCCCGTTCGAGAACCTGGAGATCATCCTGGGCCGGTCGATCCCCCTGGATCTGGCGACCTTGCAGGACAAACTCGTGCGGCGCCGCCGCGGCGGTTACTGCTACGAGAACGTCGGACTGTTCGCGGCCGCGCTGGAACGGCTCGGATTCGGTGTCACCGGCCTCAGCGGTCGCGTGAGCATGGGCGCGGGCACGGCCCTGCGGCCGGCCACCCATGCCTTGCTGCGCGTGACGACCGCCGACGACGACCGCGTCTGGCTGTGCGACGTCGGCTTCGGCGCCGGACCGCTGGTGCCGTTCGAATTGTCCGCGGGCGAATTCACCGGCGGCGACTGGCAGTTCCGTCTGGAGAGCGGGCGCGGCGAGCTGGATTCCGACCTGTGGGTACTGCACCAATTCGGCCGGGACGGGTGGATCGACCGGTACAGTTTCACCTTGAATCCGCAGTACGGCATCGACTACGCCGTCGGCAACCATTTCGTGTCGACCTCGCCGCGTTCCCCGTTCACCACCCGGCCGTTCGTGCAGCGTTTCCACCCGGAGGTCCACCACGTGCTGGACGGCACCACGCTCGTCACCGAGTACCCCGACGGCACCGGCAACACAAGGGAACTGGAGCCGACCGAGCTGCCCAAGGTCCTCGCGGAGGTGTTCGACATCGACCTCACCGAGGCCGATGCCGCCGCACTCGCGAATGCTCCGTGGATACGCGACTGACCCCGCGAGCGGGCTGTTGACGGACGATGTCCGGCTGCGCCCATTATGGTCGTCGGGTGCGTACCAACCGGAAAGCCCTTGTCCTGTTCGCCGCACCGCTGCTCGTGGTCGCCGCCTGCTCGTCCGGGCCGGACCAGCCCGACACCGTGGCAGGGCAGTTCGCCGAGGCGTTGAACCGCGACGATATCGCCGCCGCGGCCGCGCTCACCGACAATCCGGCCGTGGCCGCCGACACCCTCGGCGCGCTGTACGACGGACTCGGCAGGGACGTGCGCTTCGACGTCCGCTCGGTCGACGACAACCGCTTCGCCCTGGCCGCCACCTGGAAGCTGGGCGCGGACGGCAAGTCGGAGTGGACCTACACCACCAACGGCGCCGCGCACGACGACGGGAACGGATGGCGGGTGAAGTGGGATCCCGCCACGGTCGCCCCCGGGCTCGCGGCGGGGCCGTTGAGCTACGGCAGGGTCTATCCGCAACCGGCCCGCATACTCGATGCCGCGGGGGGCGAGCTGATGACTGAGCAGACCGTCACGCTGGTCAATGTCGGACCCGGAGCCGACCTCCCCGCGGTCGCGGATCTGCTCGGCCCGCTCGCGCCGGGTCTCACGGCCGGGTCGGTGCAGACCGAACTGGCGGCGGCGCAAGGAAAACCGATCACCGCGATCACCTTGCGCGAGAGCGATCTCGCCCCGATCCGAGACCGCCTGGCCGCGCTGCCCGGTGTCACCCTCGCGCCGCAGACCCGCCTGCTGACGACCGACAAGGCGTTGGCCGCCCCGACCCTGTCCGGACTGGCCGAGTTGTGGCAGCAGTCCGCCGACGCGCACGCCGGGTGGGCCGTGCGCGCCCAGACGCCGCAGGGCACCGAGCGGGTCGCGGGAACGGATCCCACGCCCACCGCCGACATCGCGACCACGCTCGATCTCGGCTTGCAGCGCGCGGCCGAGGCGGCGCTCGCCCCGATCGCGCAGCCCGCGGCGATCGTCGCCCTGCGTCCGTCGACCGGCGAGGTCGTCGCGATCGCGCAGAACGCCCCCGCCGACGCGCAGGGCCCGATCGCGCTGACCGGGCTCTACCCGCCGGGTTCGACGTTCAAGACGGTCACCGTCTCCGCCGCGTTGCAGGCGGGGACGGTCACACCCGACACCGTGCTGCCCTGCCCCGGCACCGCCGACATCGAGGGTCGCCGCATCCCCAACGACAACAATTTCGATCTCGGCGCGGTTCCGCTGCACACCGCGTTCGCCCGCTCGTGCAACACCACGATGGGCGCCCTCGCCGTGCGATTGCCCGCCGACGCGCTGACGAAAGCGGCCACACAACTCGGCCTCGGCATCGATTACGTCACACCGGGCCTGACCACGGTCACGGGGAAGGTGCCCGCGGCCGATACCTCCGCGTTACGTGTGGAGTCGGCGATCGGTCAAGGGCAGGTGACAGCGTCGCCGTTCGGCATGGCTCTGGTCGCCGCGTCCATCGCTCGCGGCTCGGTGCCCGCGCCCACCCTGGTCGCGGGCAAGCCGGGCACCCCGGACCGCACCTCGGACGCGCTGCCGCCGCAGGTCGACGATCAGCTGAAAGCCATGATGCGCGAGACCGTCACCGGTGGCACCGCGACCCAATTGCGCGACATTCCCGGCCTGCTCGGCAAAACGGGCACCGCGGAGTACATCGATGACGCCCACGCCCACGGCTGGTTCGTCGGCATCGACGGCGACCTGGCCTTTTCCGTGTTCATCAGCGACGCGGGCAGTTCGGCTCCCGCGGTGGACGCGGCGGGCCGGATGCTGCGTGCCCGCGGTTAGTCCCTTTCGGGCGATTCGAGGCAGTGTGAAGGCCCGGCTGACGCGTGCGAGCATTCCTACGCCCGCTACACTCATCCCCGGACCGCGTGAGTAATCAATATGCGGGATGTCACGATTTCGAGAAGGTTCGGAGTAGGCGCCATCGATACCGGTCAGTTGATCGCGGAGCATTACCGCCTGGTCGAGCGGATTGGTAGCGGCGGCACGGGCGTGGTCTGGCGTGCCGTCGACGAACGCCTCCAGCGCTCCGTGGCCGTCAAGCAGATCCACATCCAGCCGAGCCTGCCCGAGGCCGAACGCGACGTGGTACGCCAGCGCGCGATCCGGGAGGCCCGCAACGCCGCCCGCTTCCAGCATCCGAACGCGATCGTCGTGTTCGACATCACCGAGCACGAGGGCGACCCCTGCCTGGTGATGGAGTACTTGAAGTCCAAGAGCCTGGCCGCGGTGATCGCCGCGCAGGGCACCTTGCCGCTGACCCAGGTCGCGCGGATCGGCGAGCAGGTCGCCTCGGCGCTGATCGCCGCGCATCAGGCGGGCATCGTGCACCGTGACGTGAAACCGGGCAACATCCTGCTCGACGATCACGGCACGGTGAAGATCACCGACTTCGGCATCTCCCGCGCCACCGGCGACGTCACCCTCACCGAGACCGGGCTGATCTGCGGCACCGCCGCCTACCTCGCGCCCGAGGTCGCCCGTGGCTCCGATCCGAGTCCCGCTTCCGATGTGTTCGCGTTGGGCGCCACGCTGTTCCACGCGCTCGAGGGCGAACCGCCCTACGGTGCGGGCTCCAATCCGCTCGCGGTGCTCTACGCGGCCGCGAACGGTCAGCTGAGCGAACCGCGCAACGCGGGTCCCGCCACGGACTTCCTGCTCGACCTGCTCAGCCCCGAGCCGCGCGAGCGTCCGAGCATGCGGGCGGCGCGCGAGCACCTCGCCGCGTTCGCCGACGCGGGTCCGGCCCCGGTGGCCGCCGGATTCGTGCCCGCCAGCGAGGCGTTCGCCCGGCCGAGGGCGGGTCAGCCCGAATCGGCGACCCGCGAGCTGCGGCCTTCGGCGATAGCGTCGACGCCTTACACGCCGACCGAGCGCCAGCCGCGCTCCCGTCCGGTCCCCCCGCCGCCACCCGCCCACCCGGACACCGCGACGCACCCCCGCACCATGGCCCAGCCGCGGCCGCAGTCCCGGCAGGGCTCGGGCGGCAAACGGCGCGCGATCTTGATCGGCGCACTGATCGGCGCGGTCGCCGTCGTCGGGGCCATCGTGGTGAACATGATGAGTTCGTCGGGTTCGGGCACCAGCACGGCCCAGGGCAGCACGTCTTCCGTGGTCGCGTCGACGCGCCCGGGCGCGAACACGACGTCGGCCGCCGCCTCGGTCGGGGAGACGAAGAGCGTCGGCAAGGCCGACTCGCGGCAGTCCATCGATCTAGTGGTGAACTTCTACAACAATCTGACGTACTCGAGCTTCTCCGCTGCTTGGAAGCAGCTGACCCCCGCTGCCCAGCAGGTATACGGCAGCCAGCAAGCCTTCGAGGACTATTGGACGCAGAATCGGGTGTCGACGTTCAACACCGTCGACACCGGCGGCGGTTCGGGCGTCAACGCGGACGGTTCGGTGGACGTCAACGTGGCCAGCGTGTCCTACGGGAGCCGGAACAAGTCGGTGACGCTCCGGTTGATCAATCCCGGAAACGGGTCCGTGCTCATCGACAGCGACACCCGCTGACGCGTGAGCCTGGCCCACCCCCGCGATAGATCGAGAGCGGTGCCGGACTCGGCGCGCCGCGAGAACACCCCCGCCGCCCGGACCTGCGCACATGGGTCCACTGCCGCCCCGCCGCCCGGACCACGCGGATAACGGCTGGCGTCGGCCCATTAGGCTGGTAACGGCAACTTTCCTGTTGCGGAATCAGCTGGAGACAAGGACCGACACCACATGACAACCCGCATCGAGCTCGCCCGCGTCGATCTGCGCGGTCGTACTCCCTCCATCGCCGAGCTGCGCGCCGCGCTGCCGCGCGGGGGAGTCGACGTGGACTCGGTGCTGCATCAGGTGCGCCCGGTGGTCGAGGCGATCCGTGATCACGGTGTGTCGGCGGCGCTGGAGTTCAGCGAGCGCTTCGACGGGGTCATCCCGGCGACGGTGCGGGTGCCCGCGGCCGAGCTGGAAGCCGCGCTGGAGCGGCTGGATCCGGCGGTCCGCGCCGCGCTGGAGGAATCCATCGCCAGGGCGCGCAAGGTGCATGCCGACCAGCGGCGCGCCGACAAGACCACCGAGGTGGTGCCGGGCGGCACCGTCACCGAGCGCTGGGTGCCCGTCGAGCGGGTCGGCCTGTACGTGCCGGGCGGGAACGCCGTCTACCCGTCCAGCGTCGTGATGAACGTGGTGCCCGCGCAGACCGCGGGCGTCGGCTCGCTGGTGGTGGCCTCGCCGCCGCAGGCCCAGTTCGGCGGGCTGCCGCACCCCACCATCCTGGCCGCCGCGCAACTGCTCGGCGTCGACGAGGTGTGGGCGGTCGGCGGCGCCCAGGGCGTGGCGCTGCTGTCCTACGGCGGCGTCGACACCGACGGCGCGCAGCTGGAACCGGTCGACCTGATCACCGGGCCGGGCAACATCTACGTCACCGCTGCCAAGCGGCTGTGCCGCGGCTTGGTCGGCATCGACGCCGAGGCGGGGCCCACCGAGATCGCCGTCCTCGCCGACGCGACCGCCGATCCGGTGCACGTCGCCGCCGACCTGATCAGCCAGGCCGAGCACGATGTCCTCGCCGCGAGCGTGCTGGTCACCGACAGCGAGCACCTGGCCGACGCGGTGGACGCCGCGCTCACCACGCAACTGGCCGTGGTCAAGCACGCCCACCGGGTGACCGAGGCGCTGCGCGGCAAGCAGTCCGGCACCGTCCTGGTCGACGACATCGAGCAGGGCCTGCGCGTGGTGAACGCCTACGCCGCCGAGCACCTGGAGATCCAGACCGCCGACGCGCCCGCGGTCGCGGCCAGGGTGCGCAGCGCGGGCGCGGTGTTCGTCGGCGCGTACGCGCCGGTCAGCCTCGGTGACTACTGCGCGGGCTCCAACCACGTGCTGCCCACCGCGGGCTGCGCGCGGCACTCCTCCGGCCTGAGCGTGCAGACCTTCCTGCGCGGCATCCACGTCGTGGAGTACACCGAAGCGGCGCTGAAGGACGTCGCAGGCCACGTGGTAGCGCTGGCGAACGCCGAGGACCTGCCCGCACACGGCCAGGCCGTGCAGGCGCGTTTCGAGGCCCTGTCGTGACGCGCGCGGTGAACGCGCCCGGCGCGGACCTGACCCTGGAAGATCTGCCGCTGCGGGAGAACCTGCGTGGCAAGAAGCCCTACGGCGCACCGCAATTGACGGTCCCCGTGCAGTTGAACACGAACGAGAACCCGCATCCGCCGAGCCGGGCGCTGATCGACGATGTCGCCGAATCGATCCGGGCGGCCGCCGCGGACCTGCACCGCTATCCGGACCGCGACGCCGTCGCGCTGCGCACCGACCTGGCGCGGTATCTGACCGCGCAGACCGGTGTCGCGGTGCAGTCCGGCAACGTCTGGGCGGCCAACGGCTCCAACGAGATCCTGCAGCAGCTGCTGCAGGCCTTCGGCGGACCGGGCCGCAGCGCATTGGGTTTCGTGCCCTCTTACTCGATGCACCCGATCATCTCCGAGGGCATCGACACCGAGTGGATCGAGGCCAAGCGCAACGCCGACTTCTCCCTCGACATCGAGCACGCGCTGGCCGCCATCGCCGAGCGCAGGCCGGACGTGGTGTTCGTGACCAGCCCGAACAATCCCACCGGGCACAGCATCCCGCAGGACGACCTCGCGCGCATCCTCGCGGCCGCCCCCGGCATCGTGGTGGTCGACGAGGCCTACGGCGAATTCTCCGCGCAGCCGAGCGCCATCGGGCTGATCGACCGTTTCCCCGCGAAGCTCGTGGTGACCAGGACGATGAGCAAGGCCTTCGCGTTCGCCGGTGGGCGTCTGGGCTATCTGGTCGCCGCACCCGCGGTGATCGACGCGATGCTGTTGGTGCGGCTGCCCTACCACCTGTCGGTGGTCACCCAGGCCGCCGCGCGCGCCGCCCTGCGGCACGCCGAGGAGACCCTCGGCAGCGTCGCCGAACTGGCCGCGCAGCGCGACCGGGTGGCGGCGGCGCTGCGAGAACTCGGCTACGACGTGATCCCCAGCGACGCCAACTTCTTGCTGTTCGGCCGCTTCACCGACGCGGCGCGCAGCTGGCAGCGCTACCTCGATCACGGCGTGCTGATCCGTGACGTCGGCCTGCCCGGCTACCTGCGCACCACGATCGGCCTAGCCGCCGAGAACGACGAACTGTTGCGGGTCAGCGGACTGCTGGCGGGCACCGACCTGGCACCGCGATGAACCGGCGCCGGACATCCCTAGGCGACAATTCGATTGGACGTGAGCATGAGTAGGACCGCCCGGGTGGAGCGGGTCACCAAGGAATCCAGCATCGTGGTCGAGCTGGATCTCGACGGCACCGGCAAGACCGAGATCGCCACCGGCGTCCCCTTCTACGACCACATGCTGACCGCGCTCGGCGCGCACGCGAGCTTCGACCTGACCGTGCGCGCGGAGGGCGACATCGAGATCGAGGCGCATCACACGGTCGAGGACACCGCGATCGTGTTCGGTCAGGCACTGGGCAAGGCGCTGGGCGACAAGGCGGGCATCCGCCGGTTCGGCGACGCCTACATCCCGATGGACGAGACGCTGGCGCACGCCGCGGTCGACGTGTCCGGCCGCCCCTACTGCGTGCACACCGGGGAGCCGGATCACCTGCTGCACACGGTGATTCCCGGTTCCGGGCCCGGCGCGCCGTACTCCACGGTGCTCAACCGCCACGTCTTCGAGTCGATCGCGCTGAACGCGCGCATCGCGCTGCACGTGCGGGTGCTCTACGGCCGCGACCAGCACCACGTCACCGAGGCCGAGTTCAAGGCGGTGGCGCGTGCGCTGCGCACCGCGGTGGAACTCGATCCCCGGGTGAGCGGGATTCCGTCGACGAAGGGAACCCTGTGAGCGGCAAGTCCGTGGCCCTGCTCGACTACGGCTCCGGAAACCTGCACTCCGCCGAACGGGCGCTGGCGAGGGCGGGCGCGCGGGTGGAGGTGACCGCCGACCCCGAAGCGGTGCTGGCGGCCGACGGCCTGGTCGTGCCCGGCGTCGGAGCGTTCGCCGCGTGCATGGCGGGACTGCGCGGGGTGCGGGGCGAGCGCCTGATCGGTCAGCGGCTGGCCGGCGGGCGGCCGGTGCTCGGCATCTGCGTCGGCATGCAGATCCTGTTCGAGCGCGGCGTCGAGTTCGGCGAGGAGACCGACGGGTGCGCCGAATGGCCCGGCACGGTCGAACGGCTGTCCGCGCCGGTGCTGCCGCACATGGGGTGGAACACCGTCTCCGCCCCGTCCGACAGCGTGCTGTTCGCGGGCCTCGACGCCGACACCCGGTTCTACTTCGTGCACTCCTACGCCGCCCAGACGTGGGATCTGCCGCCCAGCGAGCACTTCGCCGCACCCAAGCTGACCTGGGCCGAGCACGGAGTGCCGTTCCTGGCGGCGGTGGAGAACGGTGCGCTGTCGGCGACCCAGTTCCACCCGGAGAAGTCCGGTGACGCGGGTGCACACCTGCTGCGCAACTGGGTGAACGCGCTGTAGGCCGGTCCCGCGCACGGAGCGCGCGAGACCAGCCGTCCGGTCAGTGCTTCCTGACCTTGCTGACCAGCCAGCGCCCGTCGACCCGGTCCACCGTCACGGTCATCGACATGCGGCTGGTCTGCGGGAGACCGTCGGTATCGTCGCTGGTCACCGTCCGTACCACGTCGACGTCCACCTCGGCCCGGTTGTCGTCACCCGAGACGATGCGGCAATCGGCCGAGTTGGCCTCGGCGCGGATGTGCGCGGCCTCCGCGCTCGACTGGATGTTGGCGCGGAAGTTCTCGAACTCGGTCCGGAATTCCCCGGTGCTGAGGTCGAGCATCCGCCGCGCGTGGTCGCCGAACCGCGCGTAGTCGTAGGTCGCCGCGGCGGAACCGAATTCGCATCCCGCCAGCCGCGCCTCCTCGGGCGGGGCGGCGGTGGCGGCGGGAGCGGCGACGAAGGCCGCGGAGCAGGCAGCTGCCGAAAGAGACAGGGCGGCAGCGATTTTGGATCGTGACATGCACTTCCTCGGTGCGAAATGGAAGCGGCGACCGGGGGTGATCGCCGAGCGGAGACGATACCGCCCGCGCCACCGGGGATCGCGGCGATCTCGCGGCGGATCGCGACATCCCGGCTCCCCTGAAACCATCGAGCGATTCGCGAGCGCCGTCCCCGGCGGGGACCTCACGCTCGCGCAGCGCCGACCCTGTGCCCTGATCGCGGGCACGGTGTCGCCCGCGCCACCGGACCGGGCGGCAGTAGCTCGGCGCTATTCCTGACCGCGGGCCTCGATCCTGTTCGACCGCCGGAGCACGCCCACGCTCACCGAGATCGAACGGACGGCGAAGGGAGTTCCAGGTCGACCGGGGTGCGCGGATCGCGGCGGCCGTGGTGACGGCGGTGCTCGCCGCTGCGGCCCGGAACCGCTCCCGCGTGTTCGACGCGCCCTGATCACGGGCGCGTGCCGGTGGACCAGATCGGGGTCGTCTGCACCCGGGACAGACGCCACCCTTCGCCGGTGCGGACCGCGTCGAAGCGGTAGACCTCGCCGAGGGTGTAGACCGGCTGCGGAGGTGTCCCGTCGGAGGCGGCGAGCGCGAAGGTGGCGATCAGGTTGGCCCGGACGTCCGCCGTGTCGCCGCGCAGGTCTATCAGCACATTGCCGATGACGTGCTGGATGCGCAGATGTTCGCCGTGGTTGCGGCTCGCCTGGGCGATCAGCGCGTCGCGGCCCTCGGCCGTGCCGCCGGGTGTCTTCGCGGTCGCGTCGGGGGTGTAGATCGTCCGCAGGTCGTCGAATCGTCCCTCGTCCAGGGCGCGACCGAGCCGGTAGACCAAGGCGGTGATCTGCCCGCGGTCCAGCAGTTCGCGCACCTCCGCCGTCGGCGTCGCGGTGGCCGAGGCGCAGGCGGCGGTGAGTGCGGCCAGCGGGAGGGTCAGCAGGGGGAGGGCGAGCCGGACTTTGCGCATCGAACGCACCTTTCAGAATAACGTTGGCGACTCCAACATTGGCTCCGCCAACTTAACAGATTGTGGGCGCAGCCAACAAATTTTGGGGCAGTGGCCGCGTGGACGTCGCAGGTGAAGGTTCGCTGGCTGCCCCAGCCAGGCTGTTCGATCGAGTCGCGTCTGGGGCGATACGGGCGACCGGTCGCACAACCGCGGCCAGTGGCTCACGACGATCGGCCCGAATCCGTGATCGAGCTCCCATCCGCCCAGGCCCTGCACTCGGACGCGGCCGGGTAACCACTAGGCTGCTCTCGTGAGTCTTGTGCTGCTACCCGCCGTCGATGTCGCCAACGGAGAGGCCGTGCGCCTCGTGCAAGGAGAAGCCGGAAGCGAAACCAGCTACGGCTCGCCTCGTGAGGCGGCGCTGGCCTGGCAGGAAGCCGGCGCGGAATGGGTGCACCTGGTCGACCTGGACGCGGCCTTCGGGCGCGGCTCGAACCGGGAACTGCTCGCTGGCGTCGTCGGCGAACTCGACGTCAAGGTGGAACTGTCCGGAGGCATCCGCGACGACGAGAGCCTGGAAGCGGCCCTGAGCACCGGTTGCGCCCGGGTCAACCTCGGTACCGCCGCGTTGGAGGACCCGGTCTGGTGCGCGAAGGCCATCGCCCGCCACGGCGAGCGCATCGCCGTCGGCCTCGACGTGCGCATCGTCGACGGCGAACACCGATTGCGCGGACGCGGCTGGGTGAGCGACGGCGGCGACCTGTGGGAGGTGCTCGAGCGCCTGGAGCGCGACGGCTGCTCGCGCTACGTGGTGACCGACGTGACCAAGGACGGCACGCTCACCGGCCCGAACCTGGACCTGCTGCGCGAGGTCTGCGCGGCCACCGACGCCCCGGTGATCGCCTCCGGCGGCGTCTCCACCATCGCGGACCTGGTCGCGATCGCCGAACTGGTGCCGGAAGGCGTCGAGGGGTCGATCGTCGGCAAGGCGCTCTACGCGGGCCGGTTCACCCTGCCCGAGGCGCTGGCCGCGGTGAGATGACCCAGGAGCTGTCGGCACTGCTCGCGGAGGCGAGCGAGATCCTGGACTCGGTCCGCCCGCGGTTCATCGAGGGCATCGGCGCGCCGAGCGCGGTCGCCAAGGGCCGCAACGACTTCGCCACCGAGCTGGACCTGGAACTGGAACGCACCGTCTCCGCCGAACTGCGCAGGCGCACCGGCATCGAGGTGCACGGTGAGGAGTTCGGCGGACCGCAACTCACCTCGGGCACCGCATGGGTGCTCGACCCGATCGACGGCACCTTCAACTACTCGTCCGGGCATCCGCTCTCCGGCATGTTGCTCGCGCTGGTTCGCGACGGCGAGCCGGTGCTCGGGCTGACCTGGCTGCCGCTGCTCGACCGCCGCTACGCCGCCATGACCGGAGGCCCAGTGCTGCTGGACGGGCGACCGCTGCCGCCGCTGCCGCGGGGCAAACTGGCCGAGGCGATGATCGGTTTCGGCGCGTTCAACGTCGACTCGCACGGCCGCATCCCCGGCCAGTTCCGCTTCGACCTGCTCGGCCCGCTGAGCAGGCTGTCCTCCCGGGTGCGCATGCACGGCTCGACCGGCATCGATCTGGCGTTCACCGCCTCGGGCGTGCTCGGCGGCGCGATCGTGTTCGGGCACCATCCCTGGGACAACGCGGCGGGCGTCGCGCTGGTGCGCGCGGCGGGCGGAGTGGTCACCGACCTGGTGGGCGAGCCGTGGACCATCGCCTCCGGCTCCGTGCTCGCGGCCGCGCCCGGCGTGCACGAAGAACTGCTCGACATGATCTGCACGGTCGCCGATCCGGCGGCCGCGGAGAAAGGGTGAGGCAATGACGTTGGCCGTACGGGTGATCCCGTGTCTGGACGTCGACGCGGGACGCGTGGTGAAGGGCGTCAACTTCGAGAACCTGCGGGACGCGGGTGATCCCGTCGAACTGGCCGCGCTCTACGACGCGCAGGGCGCCGACGAGCTGACCTTCCTCGACGTGACCGCCTCCACCGGCGACCGCGGCACCATGATCGACGTGGTGACCCGCACCGCCGAGCAGATCTTCATCCCGCTCACCGTGGGCGGCGGGGTGCGCACGGTCGAGGACGTGGACCGCCTGCTGCGCGCGGGCGCGGACAAGGTCTCGGTGAACACCGCCGCGATCGCGCGGCCGGAGGTGCTGCGCGAGATGTCCGAGCGATTCGGCTCCCAGTGCATCGTGCTTTCGGTGGACGCGCGCACCGTGCCGCAGGGGCAACCCGACACTCCCTCCGGGTGGGAGGTGACCACCCACGGCGGCAAACGCGGCACCGGCATCGACGCCGTCGAATGGGCCGTGCGCGGCGCCGAACTCGGTGTCGGCGAGATCCTGCTCAATTCGATGGACGCCGATGGCACCAAGGCCGGTTTCGACCTGTCGATGATCCGTGCCGTGCGGGCGGCGGTCACCGTCCCGGTGATCGCCAGCGGCGGCGCGGGCGCGGTCGAGCACTTCGCCCCGGCGGTGCACGCGGGCGCCGACGCGGTGCTCGCGGCCAGCGTGTTCCACTTCGGCGATCTGACCATCGGCCAGGTCAAGGATTCGATGCGGGCGGAGAAGATCGTCATCCGGTAGCGACTGGCGGAAATTCGCCGACCAGGAAGGCGGGTCGAAGCGGCGCGGTTGCATCGGGCATGACCATCGGAATCGCGCTGTCGCCGTTCGCCCTCGACGCCCCCGGCAACGCCGTGGACACGGCGGTGTCGCTGGGTGAGTCGGCGCTCGCCGCCGGAGTGTCGTCCGTGTGGTTCGGCCAGACGCTCAGCTACGACGCCATCGCGCTGGCCGGGATCGTCGGCCGCGCCGTGCCGGGACTCACGGTCGGCACGTCCGCGGTGCCGATCACGGCGCGTCATCCGCTGCTGATCTCCAGCCAGGCGCAGACCGCGCAGGCGGCCACCGGCGGCCGGTTCACCCTCGGGCTCGGTCTGGGCGCGAAATTCCTCGCCGACCCGGTCTTCGGCGGATCCTTCGACCGGCCGATCACCCGGCTGCGCGAGTTCCTCACCGCGCTGCGCACCGTGTTGCGCACCGGCACGGTGGATTTCCACGGCGAGACGCTCACCGCCGCCACGCCGCTGCCCGCCGCGGTGGCCGGCGCACACCCGCCGGTGCCGATCCTGGTGGCCGCCATGGGCCCGCAGGCCCTGCGCGTCACGGGTGAACTGGCCGACGGCACCCTGCCCTTCCTGGTCGGCCCGAAGGCGCTGGCCGAGCACATCGTCGCACCGCTCACCGCCGCGGCCGAGCGGGCCGGGCGGCCCGCACCCCGGATCACCGTCCTGGTGCCCGGCGTGATCACCGCCGACCTCGATGCCGCCCGTGCGGCCGCCGCTGCCCAGACGACGTTCTACGACGACATCCCCTCCTATGCGCGGGTGATCGAGCTGTCCGGTGCCTCGCGGGCGGCGGAACTCGTGGTGATCGGCGACGAGGACCTGATCGCGGCCCGCGTCGCGGAGTACTTCGCGGCGGGCGCGACGGAGGTCGTGTTCTCGCAGACCGATCTGACCACCCCGGAGGACCAGCGGCGCACCTGGGCGGTGCTCGGCGAACTCCAGCGCTCCCCGGTGGGCTGATCGTGCACTCCGGGCGCGCTCGGTCGCGGGCGCCCCTGTTATAACGGTGCTATGAGTCTCGACCCCGCCATCGCCGCCCGTCTCAAGCGCAACGACGCCGGATTGGTCTCGGCCGTCGCGCAGGAACGCGCCACCGGTGACGTGCTGATGGTCGCGTGGATGGACGACGAGGCGCTGGCGCGCACGCTGGAAACCCGTAAGGCCACGTACTATTCGCGTTCCCGTCGGCAGTACTGGGTCAAGGGGGAGACTTCCGGCCACACCCAATACGTGCACGAAGTACGACTCGACTGCGACGGCGACACGATCCTGCTGATCGTCGACCAAGAAGGCGCGGCCTGCCACACCGGCACGCACACCTGCTTCGACTCGGACGTGCTCCTGGCCGCGCGATCCTGAACCGGGGATGCCCCGAATGGGCGCTGTCGGACGTCGTTCGTCCTCCGCCCGCGCATGGCCGCAGTGAAGGCGAAGGTACGTTCAGGAGCCGTTCGGTTGCTGGTCGTCCCGGCTCGCGGGCGTGAGTTCGCCGAGCCGGTCGAGTGCGTCGGCCAGCCGCTCGGCCAGCAGTTCGCCGAGTTCGGCGACCTGTGCCTTCTGCGCCTCGTCCAAGCCGTCGAAGACCAAGTGCCGCACGGCTTCCAGATATCCCGGTGCGGCCTCGACGACCTTCAGGTACCCGTCGTCGGTGAGTACCGCGTGCACGCCGCGCCGCCCCGCCGTCGCCGAACGCTGTGCCCAGCCCATGCGCTCCAATTTGGACACCACATGCGACAACCGCGATAGCGATGCATTTGCCTTGTGGGCAAGCTCACTCATCTGCAGGCGATGGCCCGGTTCCTCCGACAGCAGCGTCAGTACCCAGTACTCGAAATGCGTCACGCCGGACTCGCGCTGCAGCTGGGTGTCCAGGGCTCCTGGCAGCCGCGTCATCAGCGCCACGATCGCACGCCACGCGCGTTGTTCGACCGGGTCGAGCCACTTCGTCACTGTGTGCCTTCTTTCAAGCCAAGTGACGTGGTTTTGTTCGTTGTCCTAGTGATTGTCGAAAATCTTGTGCACAGTCACCCGCGACATTGAGTTTGCCACGACTTCGCTCGACCGTCATAAAGATGCCGCATGACGTGAGTTCACTCACACGTGGCGCGGCGGCGTGTCCTCGGCCTTCGGTTTCGGCGGGTGGGTGCGCCGCCACCTGCGCAGCAGCAACAGCGCCACGGCGACGAGGAACAACAGCGTCGCGATGACGGCGCCCGTGAGCGCGGCGCCACGGAAGGCGGGCGCGTCGACATCCAAGATCCGCTGACCCGCGTGGGCGGCACTGCTGCTGCCCAGCACGATGGTCAGCGTCATCAGGTTGGGGATGGCGCACAGGATCGCGACCACCGCGGCCGCTCCGGCCAGGAACCTGCCTGCCTTACGCCGCCACACCAGCACGGCGAACAGCAGCAGGAAAAGCGTGACGACGGTGCAGAATCCGCCGTAGAACAGCCCCCAGCCGATGCCCTTGGCGAAGCTTCCGTGCACCATCGACCCGACCCGCTGCGCCCACCAGCGCGGGACGAACGCGGATAGGACGAAGTACGAGACGACCAGCACCGCGAGAATCGCCGCGCCGACGATGATCCGCGTGCGCCAGACGGCTGCCGCGGGTTTGCGCTCGCCCGGCTGCACGTCGGTCGAAGTCATGCGTCCAGCCTAGGCCGCGCCGTCATCGGGAAGCGGTCACGGCGCGCGCTCTTACGTACCTCCGCCTTCGCTGCGGCCGTGCGCTCTGTGCGTACCTCCGCGTTCGCTGCGGCCGCGCGCTCTTTACGTACCTCCGGCCTTCGCTGTCTGTGGCCATGCGAAGGGCTTGCCCGGCAGCGCTCGTCTACCGGTTGCGCAGGTAGTTCAGCGCTTCGTCGGCGTGGACGGCTGCGCGCAGCTCGCCGGTGATGATCTTGCGGATGGTGCGGTCGGTGTCGATGACGAACGTTTGCCGCTTCACCGGTGCGAGTTTGCCCAGCAGCCCGCGCTTGACGCCGAACTTCGCGGCGACGGCGCCGTCGGCGTCGGAGAGCAACGGGTAGCCGAGGCGCTGTTTCTCGGCGAACCCGGCCTGGGTGTCCACGTTGTCGGTGCTGATGCCGACACAGGTGGCGCCGAGTGCGGCGAATTCGGCGGAGAGGTCGCGGAAGTGACAGGCCTCGGCCGTGCAGACGGGCGTGTTCGCCGCGGGATAGAAGAAGAGGACCAGAGGGCCGTCCGCCAGCAGCGCGTCGAGCGAGCGGGGAGTACCGGATTGATCGGGAAGCTCGAAATCAGGGGCGAGCTGTCCTTGCTGCATACCCGGGAACACTACCGCGCGGTCGGTCGAATCGGGTATTTCGTGCGCGCCGGACCTGGTGCTCGTGCCCGCCGTGCGCTGTCCGCGATCCGATCGCGGCGCCGGTCATCGGGCACGAGCCGAGGGGCAGGGCGGCTACGCGCCGATGAGCGCCGCCACCTCAGGGTTCTTGATCGCCATCACATCGAGGATGCCGTGGGCCCGCAGGAACGGCCTCAGCTCTTTGATGCGGTCGCTGTGGACGGCGTATTCGTCGGGGAAGCGGTTCTTGTCGAGGGACTCCAGTGCTTTGACGTAGGTGACGAAGGACGCGAGCGCGTTGGCCGGGGCGCTTTGCTGGTAGGCCGGATGACTCGTGCCCCCGGTGCGCGGGGCGTGCAGGCGCGGGACGCTGTGGTTCGGGATGTGCCGAGAACCCTCGGGCGCTACCGATTGCGAGGGGTACATCAGTTGTCTCCTCTCGAGATGGATACCGCATGCGACGTGGAACGCCGCGAGTGTAGTGAGCCTCGCCACACCTTCGGCGACCGCGTGGGAACCGGACGGTCGACCTGATTTGTCGGGTTTGTCGCGCCGGGTCGCCGCGTCGGCGGCACCGCTCAATCGCCGGTCGGTCCGGCCTGGGATGATGAGTACATGGCAGGCGCGTCCACTCCCACCACCACGACCCGCGAGCAGTTCCATCAGCTGGCCGCGGAGCACCGGGTGGTCCCGGTCACCCGAAAGGTACTGGCGGACTCGGAGACTCCGCTGTCGGCCTACCGCAAACTCGCGGCCGACCGGGCGGGCACCTTCCTGTTCGAGTCCGCGGAGAACGGCCGGTCGTGGTCGCGCTGGTCGTTCATCGGCGCGGGCAGCCCCTCGGCGCTGACCGTCGTGGACGGCGAGGCGGCCTGGCTGGGCAATGTCCCGGCCGACGCGCCCTCCGGCGGCGATCCGCTGGTCGCGCTGCGCGAGACGCTGGAGCTGCTGCGCACCGAGCGGCTGCCCGGGCTGCCGCCGCTGACCGGCGGCATGGTCGGCTACCTCGGCTACGACGCGGTGCGCCGGATCGAGCGGCTGCCCGCCCTGGCGCTGGACGATCTGCGACTGCCGGAGATGGTGCTGCTGCTCGCCACCGATCTGGCCGCGTTCGACCACCACGAGGGCGCGATCACGCTGATCGCCAACGCGGTGAACTGGAACGGCACCGCCGAGCGCGTCGACGAGGCCTACGACGACGCGGTGGCCCGGCTGGACCGGATGACCGCCGCGCTCGGCGCGCCCGCCGACTCCACCGTGTCGGTGTTCGACCGGCCCGAGCCGCGATACCGGCGCAGGCGCACCACCGAGGAGTTCGGCGCGGGCGTGCGCCGCCTGGTCAAGGAGATCGAGGCGGGCGAAGCGTTCCAGGTGGTGCTGTCCCAGCGTTTCGAGATGGACTACGACGGCGCGCCGATCGATCTGTACCGGATGCTGCGCGCGTCGAATCCGAGCCCCTACATGTACCTGCTGCACATCCCCGACGGCGCGGGCGGCACCGCGTTCTCCATCGTCGGCTCCAGTCCGGAATCGCTGGTGACCGTGAAAGACGGTGTGGCGACGACACATCCGATCGCGGGCACCCGCTGGCGCGGCGGCACCGAGGAGGAGGACCTGCTGCTGGAGAAGGGCCTGCTCGCCGACGAGAAGGAGAACGCCGAGCACCTCATGCTCGTCGACCTCGGCCGCAACGACCTCGGCCGGGTGTGCGAGCCGGGCACCGTGCGGGTCACCGAGTACCGGCACATCGAGCGCTACAGCCATGTCATGCACCTCGTGTCGACGGTGTCGGGCCGGTTGGCGCCCGGACGGATCGCGCTGGACGCGGTGCGGGCGTGCTTCCCGGCGGGCACCCTGTCCGGCGCTCCCAAGGTGCGCGCGATGGAACTGATCGAGGAACTCGAGCCGACCCGGCGTGGCGTCTACGGCGGCGTCGTCGGGTACCTGGACTTCGCCGGTGACGCCGACACCGCCATCGCCATCCGCACCGCGCTGCTGAAGGACGGCACGGCCTACGTGCAGGCGGGCGCGGGCATCGTCGCGGACTCCGACCCGGAGTACGAGGACGTGGAGTCCCGCAACAAGGCGATGGCGGTGCTCAAGGCGATCGCGGCGGCCGGAACGGTGCGGGCCTACGGCACGGAACCCGGCGCGGCGGACGGCGGCACGCGATGACGGCTGCCCATCCCGGAGACGAACCGGACCGAGCGCGAGAACCGACCCCGGACACCGCGGGGCCACAAGCCGTTCCAGCGGGCGACGGCTCGGCCGGATCGGCGAGCGCGGAAGGCCATTCGCGCCGCAACTACCCCGTCGCTCCAGTGGCGTTGCTCGCCCTCGCCGCCGCCGCGCTGTGGGCGTCGTCCCGGATGACCTGGGTGACGGTCACCTCGTCGGACGGTCTGACCCAGCCCCGCACCGATCATCTGAACGGCGGCGTGTGGTTCGGCGCGCTGACACCGCTGGCGCTGGTCCTGCTCGCCTCGATCGCGGCCGTGCTGGCCACCAAGGGCTGGTTGCGTCGCGTGGTCGGCGTGCTGATCGCGTTGGTCGCCGCGGTGGCCGCGGTACCCGCGTTCGCGTTGCTGACCGATTCCGGCAAGACCGCCGAGCGGGCCGCGAAGCTCGCGGAGCTCCCGGCGCGCGCGCAGGTCGAGACGACGACCACCTCGGCGTTCCCCGCCGTGCTCGCGCTGCTCGGCGCGGTCGCCGCGTTCGGCGCGGGCGCTCTGCTGGCCCGCATGCCCGCCGAGACGGCGCGGCTGTCCGGCAAGTACGACAACCCGGTCTTCCGGCGCGCCGCCGCCACGGCGGAGGTCACGCAGCGGCGCGCGCAGTCCCCGGACGACCCGTCGGCACCTCAGCTGTCCGAGCGCGTGCTGTGGGACGCGCTGGACGCGGGCACCGACCCGACCGACGAACCGCAGGCCGGGCAGGCGTCCCCAGAAGATTCCGACCCCGGCGAGGCGGGCCGACGTGGCCGCTGAGCTGTCTCCGCGCGGCGGGTGTGGCGGGTGCCACCTTGCGCGGAGCCCTTCCGCATGGTTCAACCCCAGCCCCGGCGCGAACGCGCCCGGTAGGTCCATTTATTCTTTGACAGCATCGGTGAGACAGCGCCTGGGGGGATTCTCAGGTAGCAAGTCCGTCTCCCCAGAAAGGATTCGAGCCAGATGACGGTACTCGACTCGATTCTCGACGGGGTCCGCGCGGATGTGGCCGCTCGGGAAGCCCTGCTGGACTTCCAGGCGGTCAAGGCGGCCGCCGCGGCGGCTCCCGCGCCGCTGGACGCCCGCGCGGCGCTGCTCGAGGACGGCATCGGCGTGATCGCCGAGGTCAAGCGAGCAAGTCCGTCCAAGGGCGAGCTGGCGGACATCCCGGACCCGGCGAGTCTGGCCAAGGCCTACGAGGACGGTGGCGCGCGGATCATCAGCGTGCTCACCGAGGGCCGCCGCTTCAACGGGTCGCTGGACGACCTGGACGCGGTCCGCGCCACGGTGAGCATCCCGATCCTGCGCAAGGACTTCGTCGTCGGCCCGTACCAGATCCACGAGGCGCGCGCGCACGGCGCGGACGTCATCCTGCTGATCGTCGCGGCGCTGGAACAGGACGTGCTGTCCTCCCTGATCGACCGCACCGAGTCGCTGGGCATGACCGCGCTGGTCGAGGTGCACACCGAGGAGGAGGCCGACCGCGCGCTGGAGGCGGGCGCGTCGGTGATCGGCGTCAACGCCCGCAACCTCAAGACACTCGAGGTCGACCGCGACGTGTTCGCGCGGATCGCGCCCGGATTGCCCACCGAGGTCATCCGGATCGCCGAGTCCGGCATCCGCGGCACCGCCGACCTGCTGGCCTACGCGGGCGCGGGCGCGGACGCCGTGCTCGTCGGCGAGGGGCTGGTGACCAGTGGCGACCCCCGCGCGGCGGTCTCCGAGCTGGTGACCGCGGGCACCCACCCGTCCTGCCCGAAGCCGGCACGGCGGGGTCGGTGACCGGCGTGGCGGCGGTACCTCAGGCCAGCGACGGCGTCGCCCAGCGCAGCGGCCACGAGCCCGACGTGGGCGGGCACTTCGGCGTCTACGGCGGCAGGCACGTGCCGGAAGCGCTGATGGCCGTCATCGAGGAGGTCACCGCCGAGTACGAGAAGTCCCGGCTCGACGACTCCTTCCTCAACGAACTCGATCGGCTGCAGCGCGACTACACCGGCCGCCCGTCGCCGGTGTTCGAGTGCAAGCGGCTGTCCGAGCAGGCGGGCGGCGCCCGCATCCTGCTCAAGCGCGAAGACCTCAACCACACCGGCTCGCACAAGATCAACAATGTGCTCGGCCAGGCGCTGCTCGCCAAGCGGATGGGCAAGACCAGGGTGATCGCGGAGACCGGCGCGGGCCAGCACGGCGTCGCCACGGCGACCGCCTGCGCGCTGCTCGGCCTGGACTGCGTCGTCTACATGGGCGCGGTCGACACCGCGCGCCAAGCGCTCAACGTGGCCAGGATGCGCCTGCTCGGCGCCGAGGTGATCTCGGTGACCTCCGGTTCGCAGACGCTCAAGGACGCCATCAACGAGGCGCTGCGCGACTGGGTGACCAACGCCGACGACACCTACTACTGCTTCGGCACCGCCGCGGGCCCGCACCCGTTCCCGATGCTGGTGCGCGATTTCCAGCGCATCATCGGCCTGGAGGCCCGCGCCCAGGTGCAAGCCACCACCGGCCGGTTGCCCGACGCGGTCGTCGCCTGCGTCGGCGGCGGATCCAACGCCATCGGCATCTTCCACGCGTTCCTCGACGACCCCGAGGTCCGGCTGATCGGTTACGAAGCGGCCGGTGACGGCGTCGACACCGGCAGGCACGCGGCCACGTTCACCGGCGGGACGCCGGGAGCGTTCCAGGGCGCCTACTCGTACCTGCTGCAGGACGAGGACGGCCAGACCATCGAGTCGCATTCGATCTCGGCGGGCCTGGACTATCCGGGCGTCGGACCCGAGCACGCCTACCTCAAGGACGTCGGCCGCGCCGAATACCGGCCGATCACCGACACCGAGGCGATGGACGCCCTGCTGCTGCTCAGTCGCAAGGAGGGCATCATCCCCGCGATCGAGTCGGCGCACGCGGTGGCAGGCGCCCTGCAACTGGGCAAGGAACTCGGCGAGGGCGCGATCATCCTGGTGAACCTCTCCGGCCGGGGCGACAAGGACATGGACACGGCAGCGCGGTGGTTCGGGCTGTTCGACGAGCCGAAGGAGGAGGGCCGGTGAGCCAGCAGTCCCGCTTGGCGAACACCTTCGCCGCTTGCCGAGCCGAGGGCCGCGCGGCACTGATCGGCTACCTGCCCGCGGGCTACCCCGACCTGGCCGGTTCGATCGAGGTCGTGCGCGCGATGGTCGAAGCCGGATGCGACATCGTCGAGGTCGGCGTCGCCTACTCCGATCCCGTGATGGACGGCCCGACCATCCAGGCCGCCGCCGAACAGGCGCTGCGCGGCGGTGTGCGGGTGCGCGACGTATTCGCGGTGGTCGAGGCGATCACCGAAGCCGGGGGCAAGGCCGTCGTGATGAGCTACTGGAATCCCGTGCTCCAGTACGGCGTGGATCGCTTCGCGCGGGATCTGGCCGCCGCGGGCGGCGCGGGCATCATCACCCCGAACCTGATTCCGGAAGAGGCCGACGACTGGTTCATCGCCTCGTCCACGCACAACCTGGACCGCATCTTCCTGGTCGCGCCGTCCTCCACCGAGGAACGCCTGGTGAAGACGCTCGAGGCCAGTCGCGGCTTCGTCTACGCGGCCTCGACCATGGGCGTGACCGGCGCGCGGGACGTGGTGTCCTCGGCCGCACCCGCCCTGTGCGCGCGGATCCGGGCCCACTCCGATATCCCGATCGGCGTCGGCCTCGGCGTCCGCTCGGGCGAGCAGGCCGCCGAGATCGCGTCCTACTCCGACGGCGTCATCGTCGGCTCGGCGCTGGTGAGCGCGGCGGGCCGAGGGCTGGACGCGGTGCGAGCACTCACCGCGGAGCTGGCCGAAGGCGTGCGGTCGGCGACCGTCGCGTCCTAGCAACCGGTCGGAGTCCAGCGCAGCGCACGGTTCCGAAGCGCGTCCGACGGGCTCCGACTTCCGGACTCCGGACCCGGTAGCCGCCGAATCGCCATGATCCGGGCTCGGCACGGGCGTGCTCTGGGCGTCTTCGGCGAACCCCGACGCGGCGAGGGCGGTGCGGTGGTGGCGGGCCGGTCGAGCATCTCCGCTACGGTGGCCCCGTGACGTTACGAGTCCTCGCAGACAGTGTCCTGGCCGACGGCGGCGTCAGCGGCGCCGTGCTGGCCTACCTCCCCAGCCCCGCGCGCGGCGTCTGGCAGCTCGGTCCGTTCCCGCTGCGGGCGTATGCGCTGTGCATCATCCTCGGCATCATCGTCGCGATCTGGTGGGGCGAACGGCGCTGGCGCGCTCGCGGCGGCCAGCCCGGCGCGATCCTGGACGTCGCGATGTTCGCGGTGCCGTTCGGCCTGGTCGGCGGCAGGCTCTACCACGTGGCCACCGACTGGCAGAAATACTTCGGCGCGGGCGGGCACCCGGTCGACGCGCTGAAGATCTACCAAGGCGGGCTCGGCATCTGGGGTGCGGTGCTGCTGGGCGGCATCGGAGCGTGGATCGGCTGCCGGGTATACAAGATCCCGTTGCCCGCTCTGGGTGACGCGGTCGCGCCGCCGATCCTGCTGGCGCAGGCCATCGGCAGGCTCGGCAACTACTTCAACCAAGAGCTCTACGGGCGCGAGACCGACCTGCCGTGGGGCCTGGAGATCTACCGGCGGGTGGGCGACGACGGTCAGCTCGACATGATGAACGGCGCCTCCACCGGCGTGGTCGAAAAGATCGTGCACCCCACCTTCCTGTACGAGCTGCTGTGGAACCTGCTGGTCGTCGTGCTGCTGGTGTACGTGGACCGACGTTTCCGGATCGGTCACGGACGCCTGTTCGCCCTGTACGTCGCCGGCTACTGCTTCGGACGGTTCTTCGTCGAACTGATGCGCGCCGACGAGGCGACGAAGATCGCGGGCATCCGGATCAACTCGTTCACCTCCGCCCTCGTGTTCCTGGCCGCGATCGCCTACTTCGTGTTCGCCACCAAGGGACGCGAGACGCCCGAGCAGTTGCAACCCGGCGCGAGCCCCCGGCCCTGGCCGTGGCAGCTCCGCGCGCTGCGTGCCGCCGCAGCGGCGCCGACCGAGAAGTCCTCGGGTACCGGCGAATTCGAGAAGGCCGGGTCCACCGCCGACGCAGCCGACACCGGGACGTCCGCTGCCGAGCTGGGCGGACATCCCGATGGCTCCGAAAACGGTTCGGCGAAAACGAATTCCGGCACGGCCGCGTCGGACAAGGGCTGATCGCCGCCGGTCGCCGCGACGGCCCGATCCGTCGCGGGCGGCCTCGACTCTCCTCCGCGGCAACGATCGGGCGATCCGCCGCGATAACCATTGGTAGCGCCGAACGCTCCGGGGGCGACAACCCGGTCGCTCCCGGTGACAATGACTCGTGATCGTGACGAGCCGCGGTTCGGCGATCCAGTGAGGCCGGGGGCCGACAAGAGGGTGCCCGCACTAATGAGGAGGACATGAGTGACCGACCCTTACCAGCAGAATCCGGGCGCCGGGGGCCCGCAGTACGGTCCGCCGGGCACCGGCCCTGATCTGACCAAACCGCTGGAGGAGCAGAGCCAGCCGCAGTACAGCCCGCCGTCGGACCCCTACAACCAGCAGGCGCAGTACGGCCAGCCCGTCGGCTACGGCCAGCACCCAGGCGGCTACCCGCAGGCGCCGTACCCGATGGGCCCGCAGGGCTACAATCCGAACGACCCGGAGGCGCCCTGGGGCCGCGACCCGTTCGGTGTTCCGCTGTCGGACAAGCAGAAGCTGGTCGCGGGCCTGCTGCAGATCTTCCTCGGCAGTTTCGGTGTCGGCCGTTTCTACCTGGGGTACACCGGCCTCGGCATCGCCCAACTGGTGGTCACGATCCTGACCTGTGGTCTCGGCGGCATCTGGGGTCTCATCGACGGCGTCATGATCTTGGTCGGCAAGGTTCCCGATTCGCAGGGCCGTCCGCTGCGCGACTGACCGCCGCGGTATCGACTGTGCCGGGAGGTGGGGATACCCGCCTCCCGGTCGTTCGGGCGAAATCAATGAGCACAACCTTTTCGAGCGTGGTGATCGCGATACTGTCGCGCGCACGGGTCCGGGCGTAGCATGACCGGACTCGCGTGCCGTGTGTGGAGCTCCACGCACCGAAGAGAGGATTTCCGTGCGTCGCAAGCTGTTCGCCGCCGTCATGCTCGCCATCGTCGCCGCCACCGGACTGAGCGCGTGCGGTGACACCGACCCGAATGTGCTGAAGGTCGGCACCGAGGGCACCTACTCCCCGTTCAGTTTCCAGGGCTCCGACGGCAAGCTCACCGGCTACGACGTCGAGGTGATCCAGGCGGTCGGTGCCAAGCTCGGCAAGAAGGTCGAGTTCGTGCAGACTCCGTGGGACGCCATCTTCGCGGGTCTGGAATCCAAGCGCTTCGACCTGGTGGCCAACCAGGTGACCGTGAACGACGAGCGCACGGTCAAGTACGCGCTGTCGGCGCCCTACACCACATCGGCGGGCGTGATCGTCACCCGCGCCGACAACAACGCCGTCACCGGCCTCGCCGATCTCAACGGGAAGACCTGCGCGCAGTCGGCCACCAGCAACTGGAGCAAGGTCGCCACCGACGCGGGTGCGAAGGTCGAGGCCGTCGAAGGTTTCGTGCAGGCCATCCAGCTGCTGAAGAACGGCCGCGTGGACGCCACCGTCAACGACAATCTCGCCGTCGCCGAATACACCAAGAAGACCGGCGACACCAGCGTGAAGATCGCGGGCCGGACCGGATCGGTGAGCAAGCAGGCGTTCGCCGCGCGCAAGGGCGACGCGCTGATCACCGACGTGGACAACGCGCTGAACCAGCTGCGCGCCGACGGCACCTTGGCGAAGATCTCCGAGAAGTATTTCGGGACAGACGTCAGCCAGTAGCCGACATCGTTCATGGACGCCGCCACCCGGGACCTCATCTGGCACAACCTGTGGCCGATGCTGCAGGCCACCGTCACCAAGACCCTTCCGCTCACCGCCATCAGCTTCGCCATCGGCCTTGCGCTCGCGTTGTTCGTCGCGCTGGCCAGGATGTCGCCGGTGCGGCCGTTGTCGGCGGCGGCCCGCTTCTACATCTCCCTGATTCGCGGCACACCGCTGCTGGTGCAGCTGTTCATTGTGTTCTACGCGCTGCCGCAGTTCGACATCGTGATAGACCCCTTTCCCGCCGCGGTGATCGCGTTCAGCCTCAATGTCGGCGGGTACGCGGCCGAGGTGGTGCGCGCCGCCATCCTGAGCGTCGCCACGGGGCAGTGGGAGGCGGCGCAGGCGCTCGGCATGTCGTACCCGATGATGCTGCGGCTGGTCATCCTGCCGCAGGCCGCGCGCATCGCCGTGCCGCCGCTGTCGAACACCTTGATCTCCTTGGTGAAGGACACCTCACTGGCCTCCACCATCCTGGTGACCGAACTGCTGCGCGTCGCCCAGCTCGCCGCCGCCCCCACTTTCGACTTCTTCGCGCTCTACGGAGTCGCGGCGCTGTACTACTGGGTGATCTGCCTGATCCTCGGGTTCGGGCAGACCCGGCTGGAAACGAGGTTGGCCCGTCATGTCGCTCGCTGAATATCCGTTTGTACCTGCTATGGAGCTGTCGTTCATTTTTTTCACCAAGGATTCACCATGGCCACGGCGGGACCTGCCCACCGAGCGGGACTAGGCTCTACCCGTGATGCGACGGACGAAGATTGTGTGCACGCTCGGACCGGCCACTGCCACCGAGGACCGTATCCGCGAACTCGTCGAGAGCGGCATGGACGTGGCTCGGCTGAACTTCAGCCATGGCGAGCACGCCGACCATGCCGAGAACTACAAGAAGGTGCGCCAGGCCTCCGATCACCTCGGCCGGGCGGTCGGCATTCTCGCCGACCTGCAGGGTCCCAAGATCCGCCTCGGCCGCTTCCTGGAAGGCAAGACCGTCTGGGCGACGGGTGAAGAGGTCCGCATCACCGTCGACGACATCGACGGGACCCACGACCGCGTGTCCACCACCTACAAGGAACTCGCGCAGGACGCCAAGCCCGGCGATCGCCTGCTGGTCGACGACGGCAAGGTCGGCCTCATCGTCACCCGCGTCGATGGCAACGACGTGGTCTGCCGGGTCACCGAGGGTGGGCCGGTCTCCAACAACAAGGGCGTCTCGCTGCCGGGCATGGACGTGTCGGTCCCCGCGCTCTCGGAGAAGGACATCGAGGACCTGGAGTTCGCGCTGAAGCTCGGCGTGGACTTCATCGCGCTGTCGTTCGTGCGGTCCCCGTCCGATGTCGAGCTCGTGCACGACGTGATGGACCGGGTGGGCCGCCGGGTGCCGGTGATCGGCAAGCTGGAGAAGCCGGAGGCGATCGACAACCTGGAGGCCGTCGTCCTGGCCTTCGACGCGGTCATGGTCGCGCGCGGCGATCTCGGTGTCGAGCTGCCCCTGGAGCAGGTTCCGATCGTGCAGAAGCGCGCCATCCAGATGGCCCGCGAGAACGCCAAGCCGGTCATCGTCGCCACGCAGATGCTGGAATCGATGATCGAGAACTCCCGCCCCACCCGCGCCGAGGCCTCCGACGTCGCGAACGCGGTGCTCGACGGCGCCGACGCGGTGATGCTGTCGGGCGAGACCTCGGTGGGCAAGTACCCGATCGAGACGGTGCGCACGATGGCGCGCATCGTGCACGCGGTGGAGACCGAGTCGACCCGGGTGCCGCCGCTGACCCACGTGCCGCGCACCAAGCGCGGCGTGATCTCCTACGCCGCCCGCGACATCGGCGAGCGGCTCAACGCCAAGGCGCTGGTCGCGTTCACCCAGTCGGGCGACACGGTGCGCCGCCTGGCCCGCCTGCACACCCCGCTGCCGCTGCTGGCGTTCACGCCGCTGCCGGAGGTCCGCAGCCAGCTGGCGCTCACCTGGGGCACCGAGACCTTCATCGTGCCGACCGTGAGCAGCACCGACGCGATGATCCACCAGGTGGATGTAGCACTTTTGTCGATGGACCGATACCAGAAGGGTGACCTGGTGGTCATCGTCGCCGGGTCGCCGCCCGGTACCGTCGGTTCCACCAACCTGATCCACGTTCACCGAATCGGTGAGGAGGACCATTAGTGAGTGCTTCCCTGAGCAGCCCCGTCGACGTCGCGGACGGCACGCAGCGTTCCGACCTGGATGTGCTGCTTGCCCTGCTCGATCTCGAGCAGATGGACGAGGACGTGTTCGTCGGCCAGCACCCGGAGAAGGTGTGGAGCCGTACCTTCGGCGGTCAGCTCGTCTCGCAGGCGATCATCGCCGCGGGCCGCACGGTCGGCGACCGGCCGGTGCACGCGGTCAACGCGCACTTCGTGCGCGGCGGCGATGTGAAGAAGCCGATCGAGTACCGGGTGGACCGTCATCGCGACGGCCGGGCGTTCGCCAACCGCACGGTCACCGCCAGCCAGGACGGCCAGGAGCTGTTCGTCATGCTCGCCGCGTTCCAGGACTGGGGCAGGGGACTCGAGCACGCGCATGCCCAGCCGGAGGTGCCGGACCCGGAGACGCTGCCGCGGGTCGAGGAGAGCTTCGAAGGCTTGGAGGACAAGCTGGAGATGTTCGTCAAGGCGCCGCATCCGATCGACATGCGCTACACCAACGATCCGGCGTGGATCCTGAAGGGCACGGGGGAGCGGCTCAACCACAACCGGGTGTGGATGCGCGCGGACGGCAGGCTGCCCGACGATCCGCTGATCCATGTGGCGACGCTGGGCTACTCGTCCGACACCACGGTGCTGGACTCGATCATCACCACCCACGGGCTGTCGTGGGGTCTTGACCGCATCGTCGCGGCCACGGTCAACCACTCGATCTGGTTCCACCGCCCGTTCCGTTTCGACGAGTGGGCGCTGTACTGCACCGAATCGCCGGTGGCCGCGGGCTCCCGTGGCCTGGCGACCGGCCGCTTCTACTCCCGCAGCGGCGATCTGCTGGCCACCACGGTGCAAGAGGGACTCATCCGCCACTTCCCCTCGCGGCGCTGAGGTCCGGAGTTACAGCAGTTCGAGATCGCGATCGATGTCGAGATCGACGTCGGTGCGTTGCGACGCGCGGATCGAGACCGGGATATCCGATCCCGGCTCGGTTCGCGCCAGCCCTGAGATGCGCTGCAGCAGTTGGCGTTCCAGTGCGGCCATATGGTCGTCGGTCAGCTGGTCGGGTGCGCCGACCAGACTGAGCGCGATCTCGTAGGTGCCGCGACGGTCCGAGCGGTCGCCGGGCGGATCCGCGGGGCAGCGGCTCTCGAGAGCCGCGTGGGCCGGGTCGTCGGCGTCGACCGGCAGGGTGAAGCGCCAGGCGAACACGTCCCGGTCGGTGAGATGGTCGTCGACCACCTCGCGCACGGTGTCGACGACGCGTTCGAGAGTTTCCGGTGTCACATAAACATGGAGCGAAACATCCGAAATGCGTTTCGGCATGTCTGATTCCTGTCCTGTGTCGAACCAGCAACGGCGGAGAGTGTTGTCCGGCGGGAGTTTAGTGCGTCCGACGCGGAAATGAACACAGCCCGTTGATAACAGGTTCGATACGCGACGGCTGCGTGCGCTGTCGCGTGCGGTTTTCGCCCGCGGTCACCGGGTGCGTTGGGCGGCGAGGAATGTCGCCAGCGGCGCCGGTGCGCCGCCGGGGCGGATCACCAGTCCACGGCGCTCGTCGTGCGGCCAGCGCGGCTGCTCGTGCGGGGCGAGCGCGAGCAGCAGCGGCACCAGCGCCTCGGCGATGCGGTCGCCGACCTCGCAGAACGCCTGGGGCGACAGCCCGACCGGGTCGGCGATGTTCTCCCGGCCGACCAGCGACAGATCGTTGCGGGCCCGGTGCAATTCGGCGACCGTACGCGCGCCGGTGACGTGCGCGATGCGATGGGCCTCCAGCAGCGTGAAGGTGCGCGCTCCGGCGCCGAAGGCCAGGTCGACCACCTGGTCGCGGATCTGCTCGGTCATCGTGAGCACCAGGTCGGCCTTGTCGACCAGCTCCGGCTTCAGGCGACGTGCCCGGAAGTTGCTCGCGTCGGCGCCGAGCCCGGTGATGGTCTGCGCGGCCAGTGGCTCGACGGGAAATCCCACCAGCGCACGGGTTCCTGCGCTTTCGGCGGTGAGGTAGGGGAGATCGTGTTCGACCGCGAGGGCGCGCGTGAGCCGCTCGGCGATCACCGAACGGCAAACGTTGCCGTTGCAGACGAACAAGACGTGCATACCGATAACGATAAACGGCGCAGAGGCTATCAGAAGGTCATGAGTTGTTAGTCCCACATGTGGGAACAACATATTCATCTGCTCGTAGCGCGCCGTACACGAAGTACGCCGCTTCCGGCCTCTGGCCTGCGACGTACGTCACTCCGAGGAGTGGTGCTGTTCGATTCTCCTTCTTGCTGTACCCCGGCGCGCAGGCATTCAAACGCTGCATTGTGATTGCTTCGTGATATGACAGCGCGCGCAGGCTACTCGGATTCGCTGCCGTAGTAAACGTTTTCGCTCACCACGGGCTCGACCGCGGCCGGTCTGCCCTGGACTCGACCGCGAGTGGAGAAGCGCTGACCGCGCGAAGCGACCACGGGCGCGAACCGCGCGAGTCCTGTCGCGGGGTCCATGTCGTCGTACATGGCATCGATGCCGCCACGAGCGAAGTACGCCTCGTGCCAGAAGCCGGTGCCGCCGGAGTCGCGCAGGAACTCCCGCCACCAGTCCCGATGTGGCGCCGTCCGGGTCCAGGCTTCGAGGCTCTCGAGATCACGCCAGTACTGCCGTGCGCCCCAATGCGGCGGGAACAGCGCCCACACGAGATCTTCGTGCAGCAGCAACCCGTCCGGACGATCCTTGTGCGAGCGATAGAGTTTCGGCCCCAGCCCGAGCAGCCGTAGCATCCCCCGAGGCCGCCGCACCCGCATGCCGATATAGATGACCACCAGATCCGGATACTCCGACAGATCCACGGTGGTCCTGTTCACTCGCATTGCATACCTCCGCTGGCCCCGGATGTCGAATGCCGCCACAGGGACAACGATTCGGCACTCGGATCGGTTCGATGAGGACGCATGCTCGCCATCCGCGATATCGCCCCGGCCGTCGAGTACCCATCGCCATCCGCTGGTACACGGTTGGCTGCGACAGTGGCCGGGGCGTATCGATCACGGCTTCGGCGGGTGTCGGCGGTAGCCATCGCAGTGACCGGTCGGCGTCAGAGTTCCAGTAGCCGGGCGATGGTTCCGCCGAGGACACTTTCCCGCACTTCGCCCGAAGCGGTGACGCGTTCCACCGTGGCGCGGGCCAGGAAGGGGTCGCCGTAGGGAGCGTCCGAGCCGAACAGAGCGCGGTCGGGAATCTCGTCGATCGCGAGCCGAACAGCGAATATGACGTTGGCGGTGGACAGATCGAGGTACACGTTCGGAATTTCACGGACCAATTCGATGGCCGACAGCCAGTTGAGCCCGCCCATCTGGCTGATGATCAGTGGCACGGTCGAATGCCGACGTGCGAGGTCCGCCAGAGTTCTCAAGTCCCGGGCCGTGGTCGGGGCGAATCCATGGACCACCACCGGAAGACCCCCGTGGTCGGCGGCGGCTCGCAGGACCGGTTCGATCCGCGCCGCGTTGTCGGGCTGTGGTGTCAGTTCGCCGATGCCGCGCAGGCCTCGGCCGACCACCTCGCGGCACACGTACTCGGCGATCTCCGACGCGGGCAGATCGAGCCGCACCGTGCCGAAGCCGATGAAACGATCGGGATATGCCGCGAGCGCCGCGTCGAGTTCCTGCCACGCCAGGCGGTAGCTGTCGGCGTCTTTCCCACGCCCGTCGAGGGCGGCGGTCAAAGCGCTCATCTCGTTTCGGAGCGACACGAGATCGGTCGCCCGTTCCGGATGCGGACGTGTGGCGAACAGCACCGCCCGGTCCACTCCCGCTTCGTCCATGAGTTCGATATGAGTCCGCACCGGGTCGTGAACATGGCTGTGCGCGTCGATGATCAAGGGATGCCTCCCGTGGCGTTCGAGGAATAGGGCCGCGGGTGCAGTGTTGAAGGTTGACGCAGTGCAAGGTCAAGAGATCGGGAGTGACGTCGCATGTTGATCGGAGAATTGGCCGAACGCACCGGCGCCAGCGAACGTCAGCTGCGCTACTACGAACACGCCGGCTTGCTCACACCGCAGCGGCAGGCCAACGGCTACCGCGACTACGACCGCACCGCGGAACAGACCGTCCGACAGATCCGGGCCTTACTGGCCGCGGGCCTGTCGACGCGCTTGGTTCGACAAGTGCTGCCCTGCGCTCTGGACGAGGGCTCTCTGCGTCCTTGCCCCGGCGTGCTGGACAAGCTACGCACTCAGCTGGTCCGGCTCGATCACCGTGCGACCGACCTGGCGCAGGCCCGGGAAACCCTTCGCGAGGTGATCAGAACCGCCGAAGACGCCGAAGCACGGCAACCACCACCGAAGCTGCGGCAGCCGACGGTGCCGGACGTTTAGGCGGAGGCGTGGCCGTGGCATCACGTGGTGTGGCACCGCGCTTGCGCTCGGCGGGGGCCGCGTGACGGGATCAGGGAGCGGCAATCGCGGAGATTGCGTTCCACCTTGGTGCCGAGTGTGGGACTCGAACCCACACGTCCTTTCGGACAACGGTTTTTGAGACCGTCGCGTCTGCCAGTTCCGCCAACTCGGCGCACCGGGTGGAACTATAGCGGGTCGGGTGGCGTGGACGGAAATGGGTTGGCCCGAACGGCGCGGAGGCGCGGTTTGCGCAGGGTATATGCGTTCTATGCCGAAGTGAAAGGTACTCTTTACATCACTCGACAGCCCGAAGGATGGCCGGAGCTCGCCCCGTGCGAGCGCGGCTTTCCTTTGGTTGGGTCGGGTACAGGGCATCGGAACCAGAGGGGTCTACCTATGAGCACAGCAGCTGGGGGCGCCGGCACCAAGAAGGACGCCGGGGCGAAGCGGGTCGTCGTCGCCGAGGACGAGGCGCTCATTCGCATGGATCTGGTCGAGATGCTGACCGAAGAGGGCTATCAGGTGGTCGGCGAGGCGGGTGACGGGCAGCAGGCGGTGGACCTCGCCGTCGAGCACCGGCCCGATCTGGTCATCATGGACGTGAAGATGCCCCGCCGTGACGGGATCGACGCGGCGGCGGAGATCGCGTCGAAACGCGTTGCCCCGGTGGTCATCCTGACCGCGTTCAGCCAGCGCGATCTGGTGGAGCGGGCCCGTGACGCGGGTGCGATGGCCTACCTGGTGAAGCCGTTCACGAAATCGGATCTGGTGCCCGCCATCGAATTGGCCGCCAGTCGCTTCCACGAGATCACCGCGCTGGAGAGCGAGGTCGCGAATCTCGCCGAGCGACTCGAGACGCGCAAACTGGTTGAGCGTGCCAAGGGTGTGCTGATGCAGACGCAGGGCCTTTCGGAGCCGCAGGCGTTCAAGTGGATTCAGCGCACCGCAATGGACCGCCGCACGACGATGAAGGCGGTCGCCGAGGTAGTGCTGGAGAACCTGACACCGAAGTGACGGCGCCGTTCGCGGGAAAATTTACGCGAACGAAACGTAGTCGTGAACAAGAATTCGAAACGATGTCGCGCGCATGATCCGAATGTGATGCGGAACTAACGTACCGACGCTATGTTCTGACCGGGCTGATGTGAGTCGGCCTCCTCGGCGATCCCGGGGGAGCACAGAACTTAGATGAGGTGAAACGTGCTTAGTTCGACATGGCGCAGTCGCTCGACGCGAGCTGTTCTGGCCGTCGGCGCCGCCGCCGCGCTGGTGCTGACGGGTTGTAGCGACAAATCCACCAGCAGCGGTTCGGATTCCTCGGGTACCAGCGGGGCGGGCGGCCTCTCCATCCAGCCGGTTCTGCAGGTCGACCAGCAAGGCAAGGAAGTGCCGAAGGCCGACGCGGCAACAGCGGCCGATCCCGCGGGCGACGGCAAAGCGACCTGCGCGCCGGGCACGGCCATCGCGATGGCGGGCGCGCTGACCGGCCCCGACGCCGCGCTCGGCATCAACATCGTCAACGGCGTCAAGCTGGCCCTGGACAAGCACAACAAGGCCAACCCCGGCTGCAAGATCGAACTCAAGCAGTTCGACACCGAGGGAGACCCGCAGAAGGCCACCCAGGTGATCCCGCAGATCGTCAACGACCGCTCGATCATCGGCCTGGTCGGTCCCGCCTTCTCCGGTGAGACGAAGGCGACCGGCAAGATCCTCAGCGACGCGGGCCTGGTCTCGGTCACTTCGTCGGCGACCAACGCGACGCTGACCCAGAACGGCTGGACCACCTTCTTCCGCGGTCTGGCCAACGACGACGTGCAGGGTCCCTCGGTGGCGAAGTACCTGGTCAACAGTGCCGGCTACAAGAAGGTCTGCGTCATCCAGGACAACACCGACTACGGCACCGGCCTGGCGAAGTCCATCACCGAAGGCCTCGGCGCCGCCGCCGACCCGGCGTGCGCGGCCAGCATCAAGAAGGGCGACAAGGACTTCTCCGCGACGGTCACCAAGGTGGCGGCGGCGAATCCGGACGCCATCTTCTACTCCGGCTACTACTCCGAGGCCGCGCCGCTGGCCCAGCAGTTGAAGTCCGGCGGCGTGAAGGCGGTCTTCGTCTCCGCCGACGGCACCAACGACCCGCAGTTCGTCGCCCAGGCGGGCAGCGCGGCCAAGGGTGCGAAGCTGTCGTGCCCGTGCGGTCCCGCCCCGGAGAAGTTCGCCAAGGACTACGAGGCGCTCAACGGTCAGGCGCCGGGCGTCTACTCGGTCGAGGCCTACGACCTCACCACGATCCTGGCCAAGGGCATCGACGGCGGGAAGGTCACCCGCCCGGACCTGCTCGACTATGTGCGGACGTACGACGGTGCCGGCCTCGCGCGTCAGTACAAGTGGAACCCGAACGGTGAACTGTCGAACGCGCTGATCTGGGTGTACGAGGTCAAGTAGCCCCGGATCCCGGGCGCACGGCACGTACGGGGATTCGGACGAATCCCCGTACGTGCCGTTGTTCGGTGGGCGAATGGATGAGGGCAGAAATAAATGAAACAAACGGCATTGGCCGCCGGGGTACAACTCGCGGCCGGCTCGGTCGACTTCAACTACGAGGGGCTGATCGATAATTTCTGGCGGCTGACCGTCGACGGCGTGACCTATGGCGCCATCTATGCCTTGGTCGCCGTGGGCTACACCTTGGTGTACGGCGTATTGCGGCTGATCAATTTCGCCCATTCGGAAATTTTCATGCTCGGGTTGTTCGGCCAGTTGATCGGATTGATGATCTTCGGATTCACGGCAGGCCCCGACGCCTACACCCAGGGCGTGGCGCTCACGGTCGTGTACCTGGGCTTGGCGATGGTGGTGGGCATGCTCGTATCCGGCGGCGCGGCCGTCGGATTGGAACGGGTGGCCTATCGTCCGCTGCGCAAGCGCGGCGCCAAACCGCTGGCCTTCCTGATCACCGCGATCGGCATGTCGTTCGTCCTGCAGGAACTGGTGCATTTCGTGCTGCCGAAGATCCGCCCCGATCTCGGCGGCACCAACGCGCAGCAGGCCATCCGGCTCGTCGAGCCCACCGTGCAGTTCAGTTTCGGCGGCGCGGATGTCACCAACATCATGCTGCTCATCGTGATCGCGGCCGTGGCGCTGGCGATCGTCACCGAAGTCCTGATCAACCGGACCAAGTTCGGGCGCGGTATCCGCGCCGTGGCGCAGGATCCCGACACCGCGACGTTGATGGGCGTTTCGCGGGAGCGGGTCATCATGCTGACCTTCCTCATCGGCGGTGTGCTCGCGGGCGCGGCGGCGATGCTGTACACGCTGAAGATCCCGAACGGGATCATCTACTCCGGTGGATTCATCCTCGGTATCAAGGCGTTCAGCGCCGCGGTGCTCGGCGGCATCGGCAATCTGCGCGGCGCGCTGCTGGGCGGTCTGGTGCTCGGCGTGGTGGAGCAGTACGGCCAGATGCTGTTCGGCACCGAGTGGCGTGACGTGGTCGCGTTCGTGGTGCTCGTTCTGGTGCTGATGGTTCGCCCGACGGGCATCCTCGGCGAGAGTCTCGGAAGGGCGCGCGCATGACCGACACGACTACGACGGCGTCCACGCCGGACCCCGGGCGCCGCGGCCTCGGGGACGCGATCCGGACCTGGTGGGACGGCTTGAGCAGGCCCGCGCAGTGGGGCGTCGGCGTCCCGATCCTGCTCCTGCTCGCCTTGCTCCCGCTGTTCCCGCCGCCGCTGCTGAACACCCCTTCCTACAATTTCGGCCTGGTGATGGCGCAGGTCGCGATGTACGCGCTGCTGGCCATCGGCCTCAATGTCGTGGTCGGGCAGGCGGGCCTGCTCGATCTCGGCTACGTCGGCTTCTACGCGGTCGGCGCCTACACCGTCGGCCTGCTCACCAGCCCCAACAGCCCGTGGAACCAGACCGACGGCGGCTGGCTCGATCCGAAATGGGCGTGGCTGGCGTGCCTGCCGATCGCGGTCGCGGTGACCGCGGTGTCCGGTCTGATCCTCGGTTCGCCGACGCTGCGCCTGCGCGGCGACTACCTGGCGATCGTGACGCTTGGCTTCGGTGAGATCGTCCGGTTGCTCGCGGAGAACCTCACCGAGATCACCAACGGCAGCCTCGGCCTGTCGGGTGTCGCGTATCCGCACGTCGGCGAGTCCGCGAGCAGGCCGGAAGGCGTGTTCTCCGGCGGCAACAGCGGCAACCCGGACAGCGCCGACCTGCTCGACCGCGCCGGCTACGGCACCTATTGGTACTGGCTCGGCATGGTGCTGGTGGTGATCGTGCTGCTGGTGGTCGGGAACCTGGAGCGCAGCCGCGTCGGCCGCGCTTGGGTCGCCATCCGCGAGGACGAGGACGCGGCCGAGATCATGGGCGTGCCGACGTTCAAGTTCAAGCTGTGGGCGTTCATGATCGGCGCCGCGGTGGGCGGCATGTCCGGCGCGATCTACGCCGGACAGGTGCAGTTCATCAATCCCACCGGGTTCAACATCATCAACTCGATGCTGTTCCTGTGCGCGGTGGTCATCGGCGGGCAGGGCAACAAGCTCGGGGTGATCTTCGGCGCGTTCGTGATCGCCTATCTGCCCGCAAGGTTGCAGTCGGTGAACCTGGTGAGCAACGAGTCGACCGGGTACGTCCTGCTGGCGATCGATGTCGCGGTGTTCGTCGCGCTGATCGTCGCGTGGCGGCTGTGGTCGGGCCGGCTGAGCGTATGGCCGCGGCGCGGCGTGATCACCGCGATGGTGGTGACCGGCGTGCTGGCATTGCTGCTGCTCGGCAGTGTGCTGCTGTTCCGCAAGGGCGGCGCGCAGTCGCTGGGCGACCTCAAATATCTGTACTTCGGCATCGCGTTGGTGGTGATGATGATTCTGCGTCCGCAGGGTCTGTTCCCGGTGCGGCAGAAGCTGCTCACCTACGGCAGGCAGGTGTACCAGGCCGTGCGCAGACCGGCCCCCGTCGAGCCGATCGGAGCGGGCCGATGACCGGGCCGGGTGCGGGCGACGCGCTGTTCGACAACGAGGACATGGCCGCGGGCTACGCGGCCGAGCCACAGGCCGAGTCCGCGGGCACGGTCGACGTCACCCAGGTGATCCCGGAACTCGCCGACGCGGAGACCGTCGCGGAAGTGGTGGCCCCGCGCCGCGAGATCGAGACCGCGGTGGGTGCGCCGCTGCTGCGGACCGAGGGCCTCACGGTGCAGTTCGGCGGGCTCACCGCGCTGGACCAGGTGAGCTTCGAGATCCGCCGCGGCGAGATCCTCGGTCTCATCGGACCCAACGGGGCGGGCAAGACCACGTGCTTCAACGCGATCACCGGCGTCTACCAACCCGCCTCCGGACTGGTGTACTTCGACGGCAAACCGCTGACCAAGACCAAGCGCAATGCGATCACTCGCCTCGGCATCGCCCGCACGTTCCAGAACGTGCGCCTGTTCGGTGAGATGACCGCGCTGGAGAACGTCGTGGTCGGCACCGACGCGCGGCACAAGACCTCGGTGCCGGGCGCGGTGTTCCGGACGCCGCGGCATCGGCGCGAGGAACGTGACGCCATCGAGCGCGGGATGGCGCTGCTGGAGTTCGTCGGAATCGCTCCGCGCGCGGTGGAGAAGGCGCGCAACCTGTCCTACGGCGACCAGCGTCGCCTGGAGATCGCCCGCGCGCTGGCCACCGAGCCGAAGCTGCTGTGCCTGGACGAGCCGGCGGCCGGGTTCAATCCGAGCGAGAAGTCCGCGCTCATGGACCTGATCCGCAAGATCCGCGACGACGGGTTCACCGTGCTGCTCATCGAGCACGACATGCGGCTGGTGATGGGCGTGACCGACCGGATCGTGGTGCTGGAGTTCGGCCGCAAGATCGCCGACGGGCTCCCCGGGGACATCAAGGACGACCCCGCCGTGATCGCCGCGTATCTCGGCGTGCCGGACGCCGAAGCGGTCGAAACCGGCTCCGCCACAGGCGAAGACGGCGCGTCCGGGGATGTCGCGCCGTCCGGGCCCGAGCCGGAGGCGGTGCCGCTCGCCAAGGCCGCGGCCACCGAGCCGGTGGCGGAGACGGCACGCGAGACCGCAGCGGGCACACCGCTGCTCGAAGTCGAGGGCATGGTCGTCAACTACGGCAGGATCCAAGCGCTGCACGGGATCTCGCTGACCGTCGCGGAGGGCGAGCTGGTCACCCTGCTCGGCGCCAACGGCGCGGGCAAGACGACCACGATGCGCGCGATGTCGGGACTGCTGCCGTTGACGCGTGGCCGGATCCTGTTCGAGGGTCGCGACATCACCCAGATGAAGGCGCACGAGCGGGTGCTGCACGGGTTGATCCAAGCGCCGGAGGGCCGGGGCGTCTTCCCCGGCATGACGGTGCAGGAGAACCTCGACATGGGTTGCTACGGAAGAGGTTTCAAGCAGAAGGCCGAGTACGACCGGACCTTGGAGTGGGTGTTCGAGCTCTTTCCCCGGTTGCTGGAGCGGCGCAAGCAGGTCGGCGGCACGCTCTCCGGCGGTGAGCAGCAGATGCTGGCCATCGCCCGCGCGCTGATGGCGCGGCCGCGGCTGCTGCTGCTCGACGAACCGTCGATGGGATTGGCGCCCATGGTGATCCAGCAGATCTTCCGGATCATCGGCGAGATCAACCAGCAGGGCACCACGGTGCTGCTGGTGGAGCAGAACGCGCAGCAGGCGCTGGCCCGCAGCGACCGCGCCTACATCATGGAGACCGGTGAGGTCACCAAGACCGGCCGCGGCGCGGAATTGCTCACCGATCCCGCGGTGAAATCGGCGTATCTCGGCGTGGGCTAGGCGTACCTCCGCCTTCGCTGCGGCCATGCGCGGGCTGAGGACGGACTGCGTCCGACTGCGCCGATTAGGCGTACCTCCGCCTTCGCTGCGGCCATGCGCGGGCTGAGGACGGACTACGTCCGACTGCGCCGATTATGCGTACCTCCGCCTTCGCTAGGGCGGCTTCGCCTGGCTCGCCGCAGACTCCGGTGCCGCGCGGCCTGGCTCGAGGCATGATCGTGACCATGGATGGTCACGACGAGCTGATGAGCTTGGCCGAGCGGTACTGGGACAGCGTCCTCGAGGCGGCGCCGAGCGAGGCGACCCTGCTCGGCGACCGCCGCTTCGACGATCGGATCGAGGATCTGTCCGTCGACGCCGAACAGCGGTTGCTGTCGACCTGGCGAGATCTGCTGCGCGCGGTCGACGCGCTCGACGCCGAGGGGTTGAGCCAGGGCGACCGCATCACCCGCAGCTTGCTGCGCACCGAATTGAACGGTGCGGTCGAGCATCTGGAGTGGCGGCCGCTGGAACTGGCCTCCGACCAGATGAACGGCGTGCACGCGGGCGTGCTGATGGTGGCGCCGCAGACGAACGCGCCGCGGCCGGAGCACGCGCTGGCGCTGGTACGCCGCTACCGCCAGTTCGGGGACATGCTCGGCCAGGCCGTGGAGCGGTTCCGCGCGGGACTGGCCGCGGGCCGCACGCCCGCCCGGATCGCCATCGAGCGCTCGCTCAATCAGCTGGACGGCTACCTGGATTCCGACGTGGCCGCCGATCCGTTCGTCACCTTCGCCGGTCCGGAGGGCTGGGACGGCGAGGCCGCATGGCGCTCGGAATTGACCGAGGTGACGCGGGATGTCATCCGGCCTGCGTTCCAGGTCTACCGCGACGCGCTGTACGACGAACTGCTGCCCGCCGCGCGTCCCGACGACCAGCCGGGCCTGTGCTGGCTCGGTGCCGACGGCGAGGACATCTACCGGCGGCTGCTGCGCCACCACACCACGCTGCCCGATCTCGGCGCCGACGAGATCCACGAACTCGGCCTCGCCGAGCTGGCGAAGCTGCGCGAGGAATACGCGACGGTGGGCGCGCGCCTGTTCGGCACCGGCGATCTCGGTGCGATCTTCGGTCGGCTGCGCGACGATCCCGCGCTGCGCTACGACGACGCCGAGCAGATCATGTTCGACGCCCGCCGCGCCCTGGCCGTGGCGACCGCCGAAATGGGGAACTGGTTCGGGCGCCTGCCGAAGGAGTCCTGCGACATCGTCCCGGTGCCGGAGTTCCTGGCCGCGGATTCGCCTGCGGCGTATTACTTCCCGCCGGCCGCCGACGGGTCCAGGCCGGGCACGTACTTCGTCAACCAGCACCATCCCACCGGCCGTGGGCGCTTCGAGACCGCGTCGGTGGCCTACCACGAGGCGATCCCCGGTCATCATCTGCAACTCACCATCGCCAACGAACTCGACCACCTGCCGCGTTTCCAGCGCCAGTCCTTCGCCAACACCGCCTTCGTCGAGGGCTGGGCGCTCTACACCGAGCGGCTTGCCGACGAGATGGGTTTGTACGAGGACGATCTCGGCCGCCTGGGCATGCTGGCGGGCGATTCCTGGCGCTCCTGCCGGTTGGTGGTCGACACCGGCCTGCACGCGAAAGGCTGGAGCAGGCAGCAGGCGATCGACTTCATGGTGGCCAACGCGCCGGTCGGGCTGGCCGAGATCACCGTGGAGGTGGACCGCTACATCGCGATGCCGGGGCAGGCGGTCGGCTACAAGATCGGGCAGCTGGAAATCCTGCGCCAGCGGGTGGCGGCCACCGAGCGGCTCGGCGCGGACTTCGACATCAAGGCCTTCCACGACGTGGTGCTCGGCTCCGGATCGGTGAGTCTGCCGGTGCTGCGGGAACTGGCGGGCACACTCTGACGGCGCGGGGCGCGACCGGTACTCGCGCCCCGCGGACCGGAATACGGTCCCGGCGGCTCCGGCTGCCGGGTGTCGGCGTATCGCCTTGTCGGTGCCGGTCCCTAGACTCTGGGGCGTGAGTTCACCCACGACCGCTCCGCGTCCTGCCCCCGCGTCCGGCTCCGGCGATCCCGGCTCGGGAGACCGGCCGACGCTGCTGTTGCTGGACGGGCATTCGATCGCCTATCGCGCGTTCTTCGCGCTACCGGCGGAGAATTTCAAGACGGTCACCGGGCAGACCACCAACGCGGTCTACGGCTTCACCGCGATGCTGATCAACCTCCTGCGCGACGAGAAGCCGACGCACGTGGCCGCGGCGTTCGACGTGTCGCGCCAGACCTTCCGCGCCGAGGCCTATCCGGAGTACAAAGCCAACCGCACCACCACGCCGGACGAGTTCCGCGGGCAGGTGGAACTCACCAAGGACGTATTGGGCGCGCTGGGCATTCCGGTGATGGCGATCGAGGGCTTCGAGGCCGACGACATCATCGCCACGCTCACCACGCAGGCGACGGCCGCGGGCTTCCGCGTGCTCATCGTCACCGGCGACCGGGACTCCATCCAGTTGGTGAACGAGAACGTCACGGTGCTGTACCCGCGCAAGGGCGTGTCCGATCTCACCCGGTTCACCCCTGACGAAGTGCTGGCCAAATACGGCCTCACGCCCAACCAGTACCCCGACTACGCGGCGCTGCGCGGCGATCCGAGTGACAACCTCCCCGGCATTCCCGGCGTGGGGGAGAAGACCGCGGCCAAGTGGATCCGCGAGTACGGAGACCTGAACACCCTGGTCGAGAAGGTCGACCAGGTGAAAGGCAAGGTCGGCGACGCGCTGCGGGCCAATCTGAGCAGCGTGGTGCTCAACCGGCAGCTCACCGAGCTGATGCGGGAGGTGCCGCTGCCGTACACCCCGGATCAGCTGGCGCAGGGGCCGTGGGATCGCGAGAAGATCCATCAGCTGTTCGACGATCTCGAGTTCCGCGTGCTGCGCGACCGGCTGTTCGAGACCTTGGCTCCGCCGGAGCCGGAGGCGGAGGCCGGTTTCGAGATCAGCGGCGGCGCGCTGGAGATCGGCGCGGTCGCGGACTGGCTCGCCGAGCACGCGAAAGCCGGTGTGCGCCACGGTGTCTCGATCCTCGGCACCGGCTCCCCGGCCGGCGGCGACGTTCGTGCGCTCGCCATCGCCGCGGGTGACGGCGAGAGCGGCTACATCGACGTCACGGTGCTCACCCCCGAGGACGAGGCGGCGCTGGGCGCCTGGCTGGCCGACCCGGCCGTGCCGAAGGCGCTGCACGAGGCCAAGGCCGCCCTGCACGCCCTGCGCGGCCGCGGCTGGGCACTGGGCGGGCTGACCAGCGACACCGCGCTGGCGGCGTATCTGGTCCGCCCGGGCCAGCGCACGTTCAACCTCGACGACCTGTCACTGCGTTACCTGCACCGCGAGTTGCGCGCCGAGACCGGCGAGACCGCGCAGCTGTCGTTGCTCGACGCCGAGGACGCCGTCGACGCCGAGCTCGCGCGGGCGCAGATGCTGCGCGCGCGTGCCGTCGCCGACCTGGCCGACGCGCTCGACGGGGAACTGGCCCAGATCGAGTCCACCCCGCTGCTGGCGGACATGGAGCTGCCGCTGCTGGGTGTGCTGTCCACCTTGGAGGAAGCGGGCATCGCGGTGGACACCGACCAGTTGGCGACGCTGCAGCGGCAGTTCGCCGACCGGGTGGCCGAGGCGGCCGAGGCGGCCTACGAGGTGATCGGCAAGCAGATCAACCTGGGCTCGCCCAAGCAGTTGCAGGTGGTGTTGTTCGACGAGCTGGACATGCCGAAGACCAAGCGCACCAAGACCGGCTACACCACCGACGCGGACGCGCTGGAATCGCTCTACGAGAAGACCCAGCACCCCTTCCTGGAGCATCTGCTCACGCACCGCGACGCCACGCGCTTGAAGGTCACCGTCGACGGCCTGCTCAAGTGCGTCGCCGAGGACGGTCGCATCCACACCACGTTCAACCAGACGATCGCGGCCACCGGGCGGCTGTCCTCCACCGAACCGAACTTGCAGAACATCCCGATCCGCACCGATACCGGCAGGCAGATCCGCGATACCTTCGTGGTCGGCTCCGGGTACCAGTCGCTGATGACCGCCGACTACAGCCAGATCGAGATGCGGATCATGGCGCACCTGTCCGGGGACGAGGGCCTGATCGAGGCGTTCAACTCGGGGGAGGACCTGCACAGCTTCGTGGCGTCGAAGGCCTTCGACATCCCGATCTCCGAGGTGAGCCCGGAACTGCGCCGCCGGATCAAGGCGATGTCCTACGGCCTGGCCTACGGGTTGAGCTCCTACGGTCTGTCCGCGCAGCTGAAGATCAGCACCACCGAGGCGAAGGAGCAGATGGAGGTCTACTTCGCCCGCTTCGGCCGCATCCGCGACTATCTGTACGAGGTGGTGGAGCAGGCACGCAAGGTCGGCTACACCGAGACGCTGTTCGGCCGCCGCCGGTACCTGCCCGATCTGGATTCCAGCAACCGGCAGCGCCGGGAGGCCGCCGAACGGATGGCGCTCAACGCCCCCATCCAGGGCACCGCGGCCGACATCATCAAGGTGGCGATGATCAACGTGCACCGGGCGATGCGCGAGGCGGGTTTGCGCTCCAGGATGCTGTTGCAGATCCACGACGAACTGCTGTTCGAGGTCGCCGAGGGGGAACGGGAGACGCTCGAGGCGCTGGCGCGTGAGCAGATGTCCGCCGCGATCGCCCTCTCGGTGCCGCTGGAGGTCTCCGTCGGCGTCGGCCGCAGCTGGGATTCCGCCGCGCACTGACCGGCGCGGGCGCACCGCACCGACATGCCGGGCCCCACCGCACGGGCCCGGCATCTGGCATCCCGAGAGCTATCATCGGGCCACCGCGCGCAAGTAAACGAATCACGGTGAACAGGACCCATGTCCCGTGCCGCGCGGCCACCTACCGTGGGGCTGGTCACACATAGGGATTCACGCATACCGAGCGCAGGGGATGGCCCATGACTGTCACCGATGAGTACCTGGAGAACAACGCGGCGTACGCGAGCACCTTCCGAGGCCCGCTGCCGCTGCCGCCCGCGAAGGGCGTGGCCGTGGTCGCGTGTATGGACGCGCGGCTCAATGTCTACGGCGCGCTCGGCCTCGCCGAGGGCGAGGCGCACGTCATCCGCAACGCGGGCGGCGTCGTCACAGCCGACGAGATCCGCTCGCTGGCCATCAGCCAGCGGCTGCTGGGGACCAGGGAGATCATCCTGATCCACCACACCGACTGCGGCATGCTCACCTTCACCGACCACGACTTCAAGGCGAGCATCCAGGAGGAGACCGGCATCAAGCCCGAGTGGTCGCCGGAGGCTTTCTCGGACCTGGAAACCGATGTGCGCCAATCGATCGCGCGCATCGTCGCCAGCCCGTTCGTGCCGCACAAGGACTCCATCCGCGGCTTCGTCTTCGACGTCGCCACCGGAAAGCTGAACGAGGTTCTGCCCCGATAGGGACGAATTTCACACTGCGCCAGTGGGATCCGGGTGAAGTCACCCGGATCTCACTGCGTTGTGGCGTATTTCACGAGGGCTGTCGCACGATCAGGCGCGCCGATCCGGCGCCGAGATCCACCTCGTCGCGGGGTGGCGCGCCGTCGGATGCGTCCTCCCGATGCATCAGCGTCGTCATCCGCTGCTCGAACTCGTGGTGCTTGCCGCCTTGGAAAACCGCCGTGACCTCTTCGAACCCCGCCGCCGCGACCGGAAGCCCCGACCGCTTGCGAGTCCAGGGCAGCGCGCGGCCGCCGGTGAGTTTGTTCCAGGCGACTTCGGCGAAGGCGAACAGGATGAGCAGGACGGCCAGACCGGGAATGGTCATCGCCACGAGGAGACCCATGTCACCGACGCTACCCTTGCCCTGGCCGCACCGCGCTGAACTGCACGTTTGATACTCGCCAGTAGACAATTCGGGCATCGAATGTGGTTGCTATTGCGCCGCGATGTCCCTATCCTCGATGCCGTGCCGAAACCCGCCGACCGCCGCAGCGCAGCGCTCCATGTCGCAGACCGCGACAGCGCTTTGCTTTCGGCGTCGCTCATCGGGCCCTCCGTGGCAACGCAGGCTACCGCCTCCGTGTCCGAGGATCGCGCCGAGCTACTTCCGCTCACCGCGATGGTGGCGCCGCTTCCCCGAGTTCTCGTAGTAGCCCGCCGTAGCGGGGTCTGATTCGGGCCGGCCCCCTCGCTGCGGGCATTTCCACTTGTTAGTGCTGGTCCCCTCTGTCAACTGAGCCACGACATTCTTCGGGAAGACCTACTTTCAATGACCATCCTGACTCTTGATACAGACATGTTCCAGGCCGCCGCGCCCAAGGGCCTACGGGCGGAAGCCACCGGGCTGACCTCGGCGGAGTTCCACAGCCGTTACTGCGCGCACGGCGGTCCGATCCGGCTCGGCGAGTGGTCGCCCGCGGGCGCCAGGACCGCGGAGTTCACCGCCACGCTGGAGTTCGCCGGGCATCTGCGGACCGTCGTCGCCACCGGCAGCCCCGTCGCGGCGATGACCTCGGCCCTCTACGAGGAGGGCTACCCCGTCGAGATCCTGCAATTCCACCAGCGGCGCACCGCCGAGGGCACCGCCACCTTCGTGCAGTGCGAATGCAACGGCAGGCGCGGCTGGGGCGCGGCGATCGCCGACGACGGCGCCGAGTCGACGGTCCGCGCCATGATCGCGGGCGTCAACCTGCTCGGCGTGTCCTGACATCGGGTTATTCGGCCTCGGGGCGGTGGCCTGCCGCCCCGAGGCCCGCACCCGGGCCCTGACGTGCGACAGGGCCCGGACACGGACTGCCGCTTTCGCGTGTCCGTCCCCGGGCCCGAGTGAATTCCGTTGTGGCGCAGTGTCGCACCGCGCCACGCGAACTACTGTTCGGCCTTCTGCTGCTCGGCGAGCTGCTTGCGCACCTCGTCCATGTCCAGCGCCTTGACCTGGGTCACCAGGTCCTCGAGCGCCGCGGGCGGCAGCGCGCCGGGCTGCGCGAACACCAGCACGCCCTCCCGGAAAGCCATGATGGTCGGGATGGAGCGGATGTTGGCAGCCGCCGCGAGGCCCTGCTCGGATTCGGTGTCGACCTTTCCGTGCACCACGTCGGGGTGCTTGGTGGAGGAGGCCTCGAAAGTCGGTGCGAAACTCTTGCACGGGCCGCACCAATCGGCCCAGAAATCGACGAGTACCACGTCGTTTCCGGTGACTACCTCATCGAAATTGTGCTGGGTCAGCGTCTGGGTGGCCATGACGTCCTCTCGTTTCGGTGTGCCTGCTACAACGCGGGCTGCCTCGGTTATCTTCCACGACGGATCCGGCCGACCGGCCACTCGCGCCGCTGATCCCCGTCCCATCGACGGATACCCAGCACCGTCGCGGGGAAATCCCGGTCCCGCGCGACGGCGTGAATGGCCTCGCCGAGTTGTTGCGGGGGCACCCGCCTGGCGAGGGTGATGTGCGGGGTCCACGCGTCCGGATGCAGGTTGGCCGGAACGCCGGGGCACGGGGAGATCGTGTGGAAGATCCGTCGGTGCAGGGCGAGCAGCGCCTCGGACGGGACCACCATCCGCACCAGGATGGGGCGGCGGGCGCCGAAGACCACCAGCCCGCCGAGCCGCACGGGGATCGGCGCGAACGCCTGCTCGTCCAGCGCCTGCTCGATGCGCGGCCAGATCTGCCTGGCCACCCCGGCGGTGATGTGCGGGCGGTTGGACTCGTCGGCGCGCGCGGCGAGGCTCGGCACGCCTGCTTCCGCCAGCAGTTGCCACTGGCGGCGGATCTCCGTGTCGGCGGCCTCGTCGAGGAGTAGTTCGACCGACTGCACCATGGTCTCCCGAAGGTAGCCGCAACCGGCGTGTCCGCGGGCCGGTTCCGGCGGCCGGGCGCGCCGGCGGGAGGATGTCCCGGTGAACGACGTGAAGCGACCCCGGGCGCACCGGGCACTGCGACTCGGCCTGATCGACGGCGACGGCATCGGCCCCGAGGTGGTGCGATCCGCCAGGCAGGTCGTCGACGAGGCGCTGTCCGCGGCCGGCGCCGCCCCGGTCGAGTGGGTGCCGCTGGCCATGGGACACCAGGCCATCGCCGAGTTCGGCACTCCGCTGCCCGAGCAGACGCTCGAGCAGCTGGCCGCTGTGGACGCGTGGATTCTCGGCCCGCACGACAACGCGTCCTATCCGGCCGAACATCGCGTCGCGCCGGGCGGGGTGATCCGCAAGCATTTCGACCTCTACGCCAACATCCGTCCCGCGCGGGCCTTCGAGGGTGTGCACGCGGCGGCCCCGGATATCGACCTGGTGATCGTGCGGGAGAACAGCGAGGGGTTCTATGCCGACCGCAACATGTTCGCCGGGTCGGGGGAATTCCGGCCGACGCCGGACATCGCGATGTCGGTCGGACTGGTGACCCGGGCCGCCTGCGAGCGGATCGCGCATCAGGCGTTCCGGCTGGCCGCGACCCGGCGCAAACGGGTGACGATCGTGCACAAGGCCAACGTCCTGCCCCTGACCATGGGCCTGTTCCGCGACGTCTGCCGTGCTGTCGGCCAGGACTACCCGGGAATCGAGGTCGACGAGGAACACGTCGACGCGGCGGCCGCGCACCTGGTCCGCGCCGCCTCCGACTACGACGTCCTGGTCACCGAGAACCTGTTCGGCGACATCCTGTCCGACCTGGCCGGTGAGTTGAGCGGATCGCTCGGACTGGCCGCGTCGCTCAACTGTTCGGCCACCACGGCCATGGCGCAGGCGGTGCACGGCGCGGCCCCGTCGCTGGCCGGGCACAACCGGGCGAACCCGGTGGCGCTGCAACTGTCGGCGGCGATGCTCTTGCGCTGGCTGGCGACCCGGGACGCCGAGATGGCCCTGGCGCGGGCGGGCGAGCGGATCGAACGCGCCGTCGCCGCGACCTTCGGGGCGGGCATCGCCACCGCCGACCTCGGCGGACTGGCATCCACCAGCGAATTCACCGAGCAGGTTTGCGCCAGGGTGCATCGCAGGTAGCGGTCAGCGAAATTTGCGCGGCCCGGCCAGTTCTCGCAACCGCGCCCAGTTCAGCGTCGGTGGCGACACCCGCGTGCCCGGCCGGGTCCGCGGCACCCGCACCCGCAGCGCGCCGGGCAGGATCGCGCAGCGCACCGGCGTTTCGAGGCGGAGGGATTCGCCGTCCACACCGACCGGGATCTCGGCCCGGTCCGCGTCGACGACCACCTCGGTGGCGGTGAGCCGCACCAGACCGCGATCGTGCGCCCGCCGCAGCAGGCCCACCGCTTGGCGCGTGCTCGCCACCGTGACCGTCACCACGCCGAGCAGGCCCGCGTCCAAGCGGGCGCGGCGGCCGAGGCCCGCGAGATCGCCGGTGGCGTAAGGGCCGTTGCTGACCAGGACCGCCTGGGGCCCGTCCACGGACACGTTGCCGATGCGCGCTCGCAACCCGGTGTCGGAGCCACGTCCGAGCAGGTCGGGTAGCAGGCGCAACACGGTCCCGGTCTTGTCGTCGCGATACTGCGGACTCCGCACCACCTCCGCGTAGACGCCGAAGGACGCGTTGTTGACGAACGTGCGCCCGTTGACGGTGCCGAGGTCGACCAGGATCTCGACACCGTCGCGCAGCGCAGCCAAGCCCGCGGCCGGGTTCGTCGTATCCAGTCCGAGATCCCGCGCGAAATGGTTTCGCGTACCGGCGCCGATCACCACGAACGGTAGCCGGTGTTCCGCGGCGACCGCCGCTACCGAGGCCTGGGTCCCGTCGCCACCGGCCACGCCGAGGAGGTCGGCACCGCGCCGCACCGCTCGCCGGGCTAGCGCGGCGACATCGATCGGATGCGGCCCGGCCAGCAGCGCCACTTCGGCCCCGAGTTCCCTGGCCCTGCGTGGCAGATCGAACTCGAGCACCTTGCCGCCACCGGAGCGGGGATTCATCACCAGGAACGGGTGTCGTGCCGGGGCGGCGGGGAACTCGGGTAGGCGCGACTGCCCACCGTCGTTCCGCAATGCCCGCCGTGCGAACGCCACGGCCGCCGCGACCAGCGCGCCGGAGACCAGCACCACCCACAGTTGCCGCTCCCGCACGAACAGAAGCACCACCACGATCGGCGACGAGATCGCCAGGGCCGCCGAAACGACCCGCAGCACGCCACGGTTGATCAAAAACCAGTAGGTCCCGGCGACGCTCAGCGCGACACCGCCCGTCCCGGCGATCAGCAGAGTGAGCAGACCGAGCAGCCCCGCCACCGCGAGCGGCAGCACGGCCGCGGCGATCGCGGCGGCGAATGCCGCCCTGGCCCACCATTGCCGAGCGATCGGGGGCCGCGCCGAGCCCGCCTCGGCTTCCGGCATCACGCACCGGCCCCGGCCGGAGTCTTGTCCTCCGGCTCGGGCTCGGCCTGCCAGGCACGAGCGGGACGAATCAACAGTTCCAGCAGGAGCAGCGCCAGCAGCGCGCCCAGGACGATCCACACCACCACGAGACCGGTGGGGTAGCGCCAGAACACCAGCAGCAGCGCGGCGATGCCGATGATCGCGCAGCGCAGCGCGGTGCGCGCCCGGAAAGCCCAGGTCTCCACGGGGTTCGGCGGACGCGATCGCCGCAGGCCCTGTACCGCGTCCATGCCGCGCCCGAATCCACGGCGCACCGCGATGGCCGAGGCCGAGCCGCCGGTGAGGTAAGCGCCCAGCGCGATGACCAGGCCGAGCACGGCGACCCCGCGCAGCGCGGTCCGCAACGGCACCATCACCGTGTCGGTGATGACGGTGGCCGCGTCCGGTGACAGCACGTCGGGCGGAATCTCGTCCAGATACAGCGCCCGGGCGACCATCAGCGCGATCGCCAGGATCAGCATGCCCACCGCCAGCGCGAGACCCACGAAGGCCAGGGCGCGGCGGCGACGGCCGACGGGTGCCGCGGCGATCGCGGCCACAGCGGCCGCGATCGTCACCCACGGCAGCACTGCCGAAGCTTTGTCGAGATTGTCGACCGCCCGTTGCGCCCGTACCAGTTCCGGCGACCGGAACAACACGAACTGTTTGTCGACCGCGGGGATCTTCTCGGCGAACGTGAATCCGCGATCGATCAGCCGCGCCTTGACGTTCTCGATCACGGTGCGCAGCGAGAGGCTCACCGTGCCGTTCTCGTCGACGGTCACCGACTGCGGGCCGACGTGGCCGGTCAGCACCCCCACCAACGCGGTGTGGGCGGCGCGGTTGGCTTGCACCCACAGATCCTCGAACTGGTCGCTGCGCACGAACGACAGCACGGTGTCGTTGACGAAGCCGCGGGCCTGCTGCGTGATCACCGGCGCCAGACCCTCGACCGCCCGGTCCACCCGAGGCCGGTTCGCGGTCGCCGGAACGGCGTCGGTCAGCGCGGCCAGGGCGTCCGCGGTCAGGCCCTCGATGTCGACGCGAGCGAAGATCTCGTCGGTGACCGTGTCGGCCACCTCCGTCTGCAGCGCCGGATCCGACCCCAGCGGAGCCACCGTGCTCAGGTACCGGTCGGTGTCGAGGATCTCGCCGCGCACGAAGCGCGCCAGTACCGTGGTGATCGCCAGGACGGCGACCAGCACCGTCAATATCACCACCGCGGTCCACCGCCACGCATGCCGCGGTGGCCGCGACACCCGCGGCGGCGCGCCGCGCGCCTCCGTCCGCAGCGCGGCGACCTCGGCGCGCAGGCGCACGAGCTCGGCGCGTTCGTCCGCGCTCAGCCGACTTTCGGGTGCATTGTCACTCGCGTTGGAATCCATGGGTTCCTCACTCCAGGAACGGATTCGGGCTGCGGGACGCGACCGGCAGCGGCGCTGCTCAGGCCGTCGCCGAGCCGGAGGGCGGCGCTCCGGGGCCAGCGGCGGAACCCGGCCCCTGGAACGTGGTCTCCGGGTTCCACGTCGTGACGGCCCAGATCACCACCACGTCCAGCGCGATGATCAGGATGGACCAACCCGGGTAGTACGGCAGCCACAGGAAGTTGGCGATGATCGACAGCGCCGCGATGACGATCGCCGACACCCGCGCCCAGGTCGCGCCGGTCATCAACGCGATGCCGACGACGATCATCACCACGCCGAGCACGATGTGCGTCCATCCCCAGGCGGTGAAGTCGAATTTGAAGGTGTACTGCTGACCCTGGACGAACAACTCGTCCTCGGCCACCGCCGAGATTCCTTGGAACAGCTGAAGGAACCCGACGGTGGTCAGTATGATCGCGGCCGCGATCGATGTGCCCGCGGCGATGCCTTGCCGGACGCGGTGGTTTTCCTGGCCCACAGGCGTGTGTTGCGACATTTGCGGTTCCCTTTCGCGACGATTTCGTATCGGCATGGGATGTGCGCATGCACGCCATGTCGGGACGGGCTTCGAACCTGAGGGTCCGGGCCGGGCTGAAGGTTTCGCGACCGGGTAGCGGTCGGCGGCGTACGCTATGACTGAGATTAGCATCGGGATGGCAGCCGAGTTCGAAGTTGTCATTTCTCGGATCCGGGATGCCGGTGCGTATTCCGGGAGACCTGTGGGAGGCCGATCGGCACGGCGGCCCGATTCGAACGAATTTCGTCATTTCGCAATGGAAAAGAGGCTTCCGGTGACCGGTACCGATATCGACGCGATAGGCCCTATTGACTATCTCGTTATCGAATTTCCCCCGGATCGACCCCCGGACGGTTCGGCGCTGCCCATGCTGGCCGACCTCGTCGAGCGCGGCATAGTCCGGGTCCTCGATCTGGCGTTCGTCCGCAAGGACACCGACGGTTCGCTCACCGGAATCGACATCGCCGACATGGGACTCGAAGGGGACTTCGACATCACCCTGTTCGCGGAGGCGGGCTCGGGCCTGCTCGACGAAGCCGACCGCAGGGAAGCCGGGGCGGCGCTCGAACCGGGATGTTCGGCCGCGATCCTGGTCTACGAGAACAGGTGGGCCGCGCCTTTCGCGTCCGCGTTGCGCCGCAACGGCGCTCAGCTCGTGGCCTCCGGGCGCATCCCGGTGCAAAGCCTTTTGTCGTCGTTGGATGCCCTCGAGGCACAGAGTCGATAGGAGACAGTCATGCCAGGTTTGCTTCGCGGAGTCGCCCGCACCGCCGTCGTCGCGGGCACCGCGACCGCCGTCTCCAATCGGGTCTCCCGACGTCAGGGGGAACGCTGGGCGGCGCAGGAACAGTCGCAGTACGACCCGTACGCGCAACAGCAGTACACGCAGCAGCAGTATGCGCCGCAACCCGCCGCGCCGCAGCCCGCGCCCGCACCGCCGAGCGGCGGCGGTGCGGGCATGGACCGGATCACCGCGTTGAAGGAACTCGCCGAACTCAAAGCTCAGGGCGTACTCACGGAACCCGAATTCGAGGCCGAGAAGGCCCGCATCCTCGCTTCCTGAGCGCGAGACCGGCGCTGGTCACCGACCCGCAGGCCGGGTGGGCGCCCCGCTCGGTTGCGGCGTCGGCGCCGCGCCCGCTTGCGGCGCCGCACCGGGCTGCTGTCCTGCCAGTGCCTGGGCCTTGAGTTGCTCGAATTCGGCCACGGTGATCGCGCCGGAGTCGAGGAGGGCTTTGGCGTCGGCGATGCTCTCCGCAGGAGACCTGCCCGCCACCTCCCGGATGTACTGGTCGGTGGCTTGTTTCGCTTCTGCCTGGGCATGTTGGGCGCGCAGGGCCATGCCCCGGCCCCGGACGACGAGGTAGACCAATGCCGCGAGGTAAGGGAACACCACCAAGGCGATCACCCACACGGCTTTGGCGATGCCCGAGACGGAGTGATCCCGGAACAGATCGACCAGAATCTGGAACAGCACGATCAGGTATGCCACGAAAGCGAATACGAGGATCGTGTACCACACGTAGTCCCAGAACGAATCCATGATGTGAACCTCCTCTGACGAGCCCGCGGCGTATTCGAAATCCGCGGCTCACCATGTCCTGGATCGGACCGTCGGACGGCCCGGTGGCCGGAAAACAAACCTTTCTCTGTGCGCTTGCCGGGCTCTGCCTGCCGTATATCTCTTTGTTCGGTAGGCCGGCCCGCATCGGTGCTCGGGGCGGGCGTCGTGCGAAGCGTCCGAAAGAGGGAACGTTTCACCGCCGCCGTGTCGCTCGAATATTCGAGGGCACATCGATTTTCGAGTGTCCGGACAGTCGTTCGGTTCATCCGTCGATCCGGAGAAACTCGTCCGGCCCGAAAAGACCGGCAAATAATCATCGGCGCTGGCGGAGGCGTCGTCAAGATTGCCGGGGAATTCGGCGCCGGTGCCGCAACGGCGTCGTCGCGCGGACGGAGCCGGTGTCCGATGGGCCGCGTGCACGGATGTGAGCGCCGTGTCCACCGCCACGCTCCGGACAGCACGCGTGGGAAGAGCCGCGGCGGACGGCGGCGGAACCGGGCCGACGCAGAGCCCGAGCCGACGTCGTTCATTCGATCCGCGGAGCGGCACCCGGCGGAGTAGGGTCTCCCCGCCGGCGCCCCGGCACGGGGCGCGCGAGCAGATCGTGTTGCTGTTGCATTACTGTCCAGCGCGGAGCGGCCCGGTCGCTTAAATTGCCAAACGGGTGATGACGCCCGGGTAGCGTGGAGCCAAAATGTGGAGGGCTGCTGTGTCTGATCGTTCGTTTCTCGGCAGGCGCGCCCTGCGAGCCGCCACGGGCGCGCTCGTTGCGGGCGCACTGGTGCTGACCGGATGTACCACCAACACCGAGGACACCGGACCCTCGGTGGCCAAGGTGCAGGTGGACAAGGTCGACGAGATCGCCGCACAACTCCCCGACAAGATCAAGCAATCCGGCCGGCTCGTCGTCGGCGTGAACATCCCCTACCAGCCGAACGAGTACAAGGACGCCAGTGGCCGGATCGTCGGCTTCGACGTGGACCTGATGGACGCGATCGCCTCCGTGCTAGGCGTCAAGGCCGAGTACCTCGAGTCGGCCTTCGAGAAGATCATCCCCTCGATCCAGGCGGGCACCTACGACGTGGGCATGTCGTCGATCACCGACTCCAAGGAACGTGAGCAGCAGGTCGACTTCACCACCTACTTCAACGCGGGCATCCAGTGGGCCCAGCAGAAGGGCAAGCCGGTCGATCCGGAGAACGCCTGCGGCAAGAAGGTCGCCGTGCAGGCCACCACCGTGGAGCACACCGACGAGGTGCCCGCCAAGAGCGCCAAGTGCGTCGCCGCGGGCAAACCCGCCATCGATATCAAGTCGTTCGACGAGCAGAGCGCCGCGACCAACGCGCTGGTGCTCGGTCAGGTCGACGCCATGTCGGCCGATTCGCCGGTGACGGCGTACGCGATCAAGCAGAGCGGCGGCAAGATCGAGAACGCGGGGCCGGTGTTCGACTCCGCGCCCTACGGCTGGGCGGTGCCTAAGGGCGCGCCGCTGGCCGCCGTGCTGCAGAAGGCGGTCCAGCACCTGATCGACACGGGCAAATACGCCGAGATCACGAAGAACTGGGGCGTGCAGGAAGGCGCGATCACGAAGTCCGTCGTCAACGGCGCCGTGAGCTGATCGATGACGGACAACGACACTCGGCCGGCGCCCGGCGATCCCGGGCCCGGCGGAGCGGATTCGACGCGGGAGCCGGAGCCGATCAAAGCGGTTCCGCTGCGCAGGCCGGGGCGCTGGATAGCGGCGGCGGTCATCCTCGTCCTGGTGGGGTTGTTCGTCTACGGCGCCGCCACGAACCCGGCCTATCGCTGGGATACCTATGGGAAGTACCTGTTCGACACCAGGATCACGGCAGGCGCGATCGTCACGCTGGAACTCACCGTGTGCGCGATGGCGATCGCGGTCGTGCTCGGAACGGTGCTGGCCGTGATGCGGCTGTCGCCGAACCCGGTATTGCGCAGCTCGGCATGGGTGTACCTCTGGATCTTCCGTGGCACCCCGGTGTTCGTGCAGCTGGTGTTCTGGGGGCTGGTCCCCTCGCTGTACAGCCGGATCCAGCTCGGCGTTCCGTTCGGGCCGGAGTTCTTCCACCTCGACGTGCAGCAACTGCAGGCCGCGTTCGCCTTCGCCGTCCTCGGCCTCGGGCTCAACGAAGCGGCGTACATGGCCGAGATCGTGCGGGCCGGGATCAATTCCGTCGGTGAAGGGCAGCGGGAAGCGTCGTTCGCGCTCGGCATGTCCTGGAGCCAGACCATGCGCCGCACGGTGCTGCCGCAGGCCATGCGCGTGATCATCCCGCCGACCGGCAACGAGCTCATCGGCATGCTGAAGACCACCTCGCTGGTCACCGGCATCCCGCTGAGCACCGATCTGTTCGGCCGGGCGCGGGACATCTACGGCGTGAACTTCCAGCCCATTCCGCTGCTATTGGTCGCCGCCACCTGGTATCTGGCGATCACGAGTGTGCTCATGGTCGGGCAGTACTACTTGGAGCGCTACTACTCGCGCGGCGTCTCCCGCACGCTGACCACCAAGCAGCTGCAGGAGCTGGCCGACGCCCAGCAGGGGGAGAAGGCCAAATGAGCGTGCAGGTCGAGAAGACCACGGCCCCTCCGATGGTCCTGGCGGACCGGGTCTGCAAGAACTTCGGCGCACTGCAGGTGCTCAAGGGCGTCTCCCTCGAGGTGGGCCGCGGCGAAGTGCTGTGCCTGATCGGGCCGTCCGGCTCGGGTAAGTCCACCTTCCTGCGTTGCATCAATCACCTGGAGCAGGTGAACGCGGGGAGGCTGTACGTCGACGGCGAGATCGTGGGCTACCGGGAGAAGAACGACAAGCTCTACGAGATGCACCCGCGTGATGCGGCAAAGCAGCGCCGCGAGATCGGCATGGTGTTCCAGCATTTCAATCTGTTCCCGCACCGGACGGCGCTGGACAACATCATCGAGGCGCCCACCCAGGTCAAGAAGGTGCGTAAAGCGGAGGCGGTGACCAGGGCGCGTGAGCTGCTGGACCGGGTCGGGCTGGCGGACAAGGCGAACGCCTACCCGGCGCAGCTGTCCGGCGGGCAGCAGCAGCGCGTCGCGATCGCCCGTGCCCTGGCCATGGACCCCAAGCTCATGCTGTTCGACGAGCCGACCTCGGCGCTGGATCCGGAGCTGGTCGGTGAGGTCCTCACCGTCATGCGGGAACTGGCCCGCTCGGGCATGACGATGGTCGTGGTGACCCATGAGATGGGATTCGCCCGCGAGGTCGCCGACCAGCTGGCGTTCATGGACGGCGGCGTGGTCGTCGAGTCGGGGCCGCCCAGACAATTGCTGGCGGATCCGCAGCACGACCGCACCAAGGCGTTCCTCTCGCGACTGCTCTGAGAGGGTTACATCCCGGCGCGCAACGCGATGCGCAGCTGTCCGAGCAGCACTTTGGCTGCCGGACTCGCGGGACGGTCGGTGCGCCAGGCCAGTGCGAGGCGCCCGCGCGGTTCCGGTTCGACGATCCGGACGGTCCGCACCCCGAAGGCCGCGGCCTCCTCGGTGCTGAGCGCGGGCACGACCGCGACACCGAGACCGCGCGCGGCCAAGCGCAGCAGCAGCGCGGGCGCCGCCGCCTCGTAGGCGATCGCGGGCTCGAATCCCGCCGCGGCGCATGCCCGCTCGAAGACGCCGCGGATTCCGGTGCCGGGGGTGAGGCAGATCAGCGGACGATCCCGCAGCGCGGTCAGCGGGATCTCCGCACCGTAGTCGAGGTCCGCCACCGCGACGGCGGCGACGACCGCGGTCTCCAGCACCACTTCGATGCCGATGCCCGGTTCGAGGTCCGCGCCGGTCATCCCGATCAAAGCGATGTCGAGCTCACCCCGGCCGAGGGCGGCGAGCATCCGCTCGGAGGTGTCCTCGGTGAGGCTGATGCCGACCTCGGGGTGGTCCCCGTGGAATTCGGCGAGCACGGCGGCGACGTCGAACTCCTCGACCGCCGCTCCCGAGATCAGGCCGACCCGGACCTGACCCCGCAGCAACCCGCTGAACTCGTCCACCGTATGGGTGATCCGTTCGGCGGCGGCCAGCGCCGCCTGCGCGTGCCGCAGAACGGCGGCGCCCACTTGGGTCAGGGTCACCGTACGCCCGCCACGGTCGAGCAGCGGTTGGCCGAGTTCGCGCTCCAGCTGCCGGATCTGGGCGCTCAGGCCGGGTTGGGCCAGATGCAGCCGAGCCGCCGCGCGGGTGAAGCTCGCTTCCTGGGCGACCGTGACGAAGTACCGTAGCTGACGCAGCTCCATAACAGATCATTATAGGAACTAGAAGAACTATCTGTTTTACTTCTTCACCCTGGCCGGGCAGGGTCGAAGCCATGGGAAACAACGCCGCACAGATCGAAGAGAACAGCGACATCTTCACCGGCCCGGTCTTCCGTCCTGGCGACGAGGGTTACGACGCGGAGATCGCCGGGTTCCAGACCGCCTACACCCATCGGCCCGCGCTGATCGTGGGCGCGGTGCACACCGAGGACGTGCGCGCGGCCGTGGAGTACGCCGCGCGCCACGATCTGCCGATCGCCGTGCAGGCCACCGGCCACGGACTGTCGGTCGCCGCGGACGGCGGTGTGCTGATCAGCACCCGGCGCATGACCGATATCCGGATCGATCCGGTGCGCCGGACCGCGCATGTCCGCGCGGGAGTGCGGGCGGGCGCGCTGGTGGACGCGGCGGCCGAGCACGGACTGGCGCCGCTGAACGGTTCGTCGCCGTCGGTGGGCGTGGTCGGCTATCTGCTCGGCGGCGGCGTCGGTCTGCTCGCGCGCCGGTTCGGGTACGCGGCCGAGCACGTGCGATCGATCGAGTTGGTCACCGCCGACGGCCGGGTGCGCACGCTGACGCCGGACGACGAGTTGTTCGGCGCCGTACTCGGCAGCGGGGGCAACTTCGGCGTCGTGACCGCGCTGGAAGTCGGCCTGGTCCCGGTCGCCACGGTGTACGGCGGGCAGTTGGTGTTCGACACGCCGCTGGTCGAGCGGGCGCTGGACGCGTGGCGACGATGGACCGCGACCGTGCCGGAGGACCTGACCTCGACGGTCACCATGCTCGCCTTCCCGGATATCCCCCAGGTGCCCGCGCCGCTGCGCGGACGGTATGTCGCCTCCGTCCGGATCGCTTACAACGGGCCCGCGGAAGAAGGGGAACGGCTGGTCGCGCCGCTGCGGGCGGTGGGGGAACGGCTGAAGGACGATCTGCGCGAAATGCCGTACCCGGAGTCGCACACCATTCACAGCGACCCTGATCATCCACACGCCTATGCCGCTACCAACGCGCTACTCGGCGAATTCACCGAGGAGACGGCCGCTGCCCTCCTCGCCGCCGCGGGCCCGGATTCCGGGGCGGGCGCGGTCGTCGACGTCCGTCATCTCGGCGGGGCACTGGCCCGCCCGAGCGATACCGGCATCGCCGTGGATCATCGCGAGGCCGCGTATGTCGTGCGAATCATCACCGGCCCCGAGGATGCCGCGACTCGCGCCGCGATCCGCGCCGCGCTGACGCCGTGGACGCTCGGGCACAGCCTCAATTTCCTCTACGGCGCGGGCGCCGAAGCGGACGAGGCGCAGACCCGCGCGGGTTATCGGCCCGACACCTACGCCCGGCTGGCCGCGCTCAAGGCCGAGCACGATCCGCGCAATCTGTTCCGCTTCAACCGCAACATCCGGCCGGAAGCCAGCTGATCCCACCGCCGCCGCGCCCTGGTGCGGCGCGGCGGCGTCATGCTATCTTCATGATATCACTCTGATATTGGGAGGATGTCATGCAGTTTCGATCCGCGTTCCACGTCGACGGCTTTCTGGTGCTGCTCGGGTGGTTCGTGCTCACGGTTTTGTTCGGCGGCGGCGCGGCGCTCGGTTTCGCCGTGGGCGCCAGGGACGGCAACGGCTTCGCGGTGGCCGGTGCGGTGGCGGCGGTCGTCGTGGTCGTAGTCCTGCTGCTGCTCGCGACCGGGCTGACCGTGGTGAACCCGAACGAGGCCAAAGTGGTGCAGTTCTTCGGCCGCTACGTCGGCTCGGTGAGCGAGCCCGGCTTCTATTCCGTGCTCCCGCTGACCGACCGCAAGAGCATCTCGCTGCGCGTGCGGAACTTCGAGACCCAGAAGCTCAAGGTCAACGACGCCGACGGCAACCCGGTGGAGATCGCCGCGGTGGTCGTCTACCGGGTGGTGGACAGCTTCAAGGCGGCCTTCGCCGTCGACGACTACGAGGAGTACGTCGAGACCCAGTCCGAGGCGGCCGTCCGGCACCTGGCCACGACGCACCCGTATGACGCGCACGAGGCCGACCACACCAGCCTGCGCGACGGAGCGGAGGTGGCCGGGGAACTGACCGTCGAACTGCGTGAGCGCACCGAAATGGCGGGTATCGAGGTGCTGGAGGCGCGGATCACCCACCTCGCCTACGCGCCCGAGATCGCCCAGGCCATGCTGGTCCGCCAGCAGGCCGCCCAGGTGGTCGCCGCGCGGACCCGGATCGTCGAGGGCGCGGTCGGCATGGTCGGCCTGGCGCTGGAGCGGCTCGCTCAGGAGGGCATGGTGGAACTGGACGAGGAGCGCAAGGCGGCGATGGTGTCGAACCTGCTCGTCGTGTTGTGCGGTGACCGTCCCACCCAGCCCGTCGTCAACGCCGGTTCGCTCTACTCCTGAGGCGGGCTGCCCATGGCCGAGCGCAAGAAACTGCTGCTACGCCTGGACCCGGCCGTCCACGACGCCATCGCGAAGTGGGCGGCCGACGACCTGCGCAGCATCAACGCCCAGATCGAGTACGCGCTGCGCCTGGCGCTGGAGCAGGCCGGACGCAAACCGAAGTCGCAGTGACACGACCTCGATACCGATCAGAGATGGTGCCCCGGCCCGAGGGCGCGAAGACTTGCAAGGTGTCAGCAAATGTCCGGCCATCGGAACCGAAAGGGGAAATGATGACCACGGTCGTGCACATCGATGACACCGTCCGCGATTACGAGACGTGGAAGCCCGCCTTCGACGGTCTGGTGCAGTACTACACCGAGGCGGGAGCCCGCAACTGCCGGGTGGCGCGGTTCACGCACAACCCCAACCGGGTGCTCATCGAGCTGGACTTCGACACCATGGCGGAGGCCGAAGCCTTCCGGGACGGTCTGCACAAGCTGATCGACCTGCCGCGGACGCAGATGCTACTGGTCAGCCACGAGGTCTCCATCCTCGAGCTGGTCGATGACCGCCGCCTCACGGCCCGGGCTTCCTCGTGACGAAGATGGCCGTACCGGGGAACAGCTCACCGCGCAGCGGGCTCCACTGCCCCCATTCGCGGTCGAGCCATTCCGGCCATTCCGGTTCGACGATGTCCTCCAGCGCCAGGCCCGCCGCGACGATCTCCCTGACCCGGTCGCCGATGGTCCGGTGGTGCTCGACGTAGGTGGGCACGTCGTCGCCGTCGACCTCGACGTAAGGGGTGCGGTCGAAGTACGGGATGGTGGCGGTCAGGCCCGCCGGGCCGGGATCGTCCGGGAAGATCCAGCGCATCGGGTGGTTCACCGAGAACACCCAGCGCCCACCGGGGCGCAGCACCCGCGCGACCTCGCGCATCACCTGCGCCGAATCGGCGACGAACGGCACCGCGCCGAACGCCGAGCAGGCCAGATCGAACGACGCGTCCGCGAACGGAAGGGCCTCGGCGTCCGCCTGCACCAGCGGCACTCGCGGGCCGCCGCGCGCCATCACCGCGAGGCCCCGCTCGAGCATCCCGCGCGACAGGTCGAGTCCGACGGGGCGCGCGCCCTGCCCCGCCAGCCAGCGCGAGCACGGAGCGGAGCCGCAGCCGATCTCCAGCACCGCTTTGCCGGTGACGTCGCCGAGGAATTTCATGTCGCCTTCGTGCAGGCCCTCCGGGCACCACACGAACTCGCCGCCGGGGGAGTCCACGCCGAGGAACTCCGCGTGCGTCTCGTGGTACTGCGCGGCGTCGGCGTCCCACCATCGCCTGCTGGCCAGTCTGCTGGCCGCCGATCCGATCCGGGTCCGCACCGTGCCCGTCGTTCCGAGCAGTGCGTTTGCTTGCGCATGGCGATCTTCCGACACGCCGATCAGACTATCGGCGTGGCGACCCGACCGGTTTGCCCGCCCGGACCGAGGTCGCGTACGCTGAACGCGCGAGTGTCTTCCGTACAGCCGTACCGAAGTTCAACCCGTGCTGAGTTTCACGCGCGTCGCGTGCGGTACGTTCCTAGTGTCCGTCTTCACACCTCGCGGTGAGATCGCAGCGTACCGAAAGTTCCAATGTCCGCAACCGACCACAATCCGTCCGGAGCAAACCGACATATGCCCACCACCGTCACCTCGCCGCAGGTAGCCGTCAACGACATCGGCTCCGCCGAGGATTTCCTCGCCGCCATCGACGCCACGATCAAGTACTTCAACGACGGCGACATCGTCGAAGGAACCATCGTCAAGGTCGATCGCGACGAGGTCCTGCTCGACATCGGTTACAAGACCGAAGGCGTCATCCCCTCTCGTGAACTCTCCATCAAGCACGACGTCGACCCCAACGAGGTCGTTTCCGTGGGCGATGAGGTCGAGGCCCTTGTTCTCACCAAGGAGGACAAGGAAGGCCGCCTGATCCTGTCGAAGAAGCGGGCGCAGTACGAGCGTGCGTGGGGCACCATCGAGGAGCTCAAGGAGAAGGACGAGGCCGTCAAGGGCACCGTCATCGAGGTCGTCAAGGGCGGCCTGATCCTCGACATCGGCCTGCGCGGCTTCCTGCCCGCGTCGCTGGTCGAGATGCGGCGCGTCCGCGATCTCCAGCCGTACGTCGGCAAGGAGATCGAGGCCAAGATCATCGAGCTGGACAAGAACCGCAACAACGTCGTGCTCTCCCGCCGCGCCTGGCTGGAGCAGACCCAGTCCGAGGTGCGCAGCGAGTTCCTGCACCAGCTGCAGAAGGGCCAGGTCCGCAAGGGCGTGGTCTCCTCGATCGTCAACTTCGGCGCCTTCGTCGACCTGGGCGGCGTGGACGGTCTGGTGCACGTCTCCGAGCTGTCCTGGAAGCACATCGACCACCCGTCCGAGGTCGTCGAGGTCGGCAACGAGGTCACCGTCGAGGTGCTCGACGTCGATCTGGACCGCGAGCGCGTCTCGCTGTCGCTCAAGGCGACCCAGGAAGACCCGTGGCGTCAGTTCGCCCGCACCCACGCGATCGGCCAGATCGTGCCGGGCAAGGTCACCAAGCTCGTTCCGTTCGGCGCGTTCGTCCGCGTCGAGGAGGGCATCGAGGGCCTGGTGCACATCTCCGAGCTGGCCGAGCGCCACGTGGAGGTGCCGGACCAGGTCGTGGCCGTCGGCGACGACGCGATGGTCAAGGTCATCGACATCGACCTGGAGCGTCGCCGGATCTCGCTGAGCCTCAAGCAGGCCAACGAGGACTACCACGCCGAGTTCGACCCGTCGAAGTACGGCATGGCCGACAGCTACGACGAGCAGGGCAACTACATCTTCCCCGAGGGCTTCGACCCCGACACCAACGAGTGGCTCGAGGGCTTCGACAAGCAGCGCGAGGAGTGGGAGGGCCGCTACGCCGAGGCGGAGCGTCGCCACAAGATGCACACCGCGCAGATGGAGAAGATGGCGGCCGACGCCGCAGCCGAGGCCGCGAACGGCGGCGGCGCGTCGAACTACTCCTCCGAGAGCGGTTCGCAGTCCTCCGCGGGCCAGGCCGAGCCCGCCGGCGGTTCGCTGGCCAGCGACGCCCAGCTGGCGGCTCTGCGTGAGAAGCTGTCCGGCAACGCCTGATCGGCAATAGCCTGAACGACTGTGCCCCAACCGGGATTCGGTTGGGGCACAGTCGTTTTTCGGTGCGCTTTTCAGTCGTTTTCGTGCCGTGAGGCTTTCGTCGTGCCGCGTTGCACTCGTGGCGCGTGAGCGGGCGGCCGTAGCGCCTCGTGTGGCGCCACCATCTGGGCCGTGGTGAGCGCGACGACCTGAATCTGCTCGAGCCGCAAACCGAGAGAGGCCAGCCGAGCGATGACGCCCAGCCGATGTTCCGGCAAGCCGGGGCGAATCACCAGCGGTTCCCGCTCCGGTCGACGCAGAACGTAGGCTCGACGTTCGGCGTCGAACCGCACGGGGACACCGTCCCGGATCGCCCGGTAAGCGGCCAGATCCAGTGTGTTGTGCCGGATCGGGTCGATCAGCAGCGACTCGACGAATTGCTCCGCCTGCCGCAGGAACGGCTCTTGGTCCGACGGGTCCAGATGCTCGATCCGCTGGGCCACGCGGTACCGGTAATCCGCTGCGGCGGGGCGCAGCAGGGCGCGGTGCCGCTCGATCTCCGCCGCGAAGGCCACGAGCTCTTCGTGGTCCACGGCGAGACGGTCGGGCGTCGAAGCAAGGACGTCGGGCATGGTGACCCCTATCTCTCGGGTTGCGGATTACTTTGTGTGGCAACCTGATCGACGTCCGACATCCCTTATTGTGCCGGAGGGGTCCGACAGAAACCGTGCGCGGCGCCTGGCTGTTCGCCCGTAGGCTCCGGATTGTTCGGCAGGCGACTCCCGCCTCAGTAGCCCACGGTGAAGCGGCGCTGAACGAAACGCGGCTGCTCGGCCTCGTCGATGAGGGCGACCGCCACGTCTTCGGCGGAGAGGTCTCCGCCGCCGACCAAGAGTTGATCGCCGCCGATCCGGAAGCGGCCGGTGCGCTCGCCCGGAGCGATCCGCCCCGAGGAGGGGCTCAGGTAGGTCCAATTGCGGTTGGACAGCCGATAGATGTTCAACGCGTCGCGCAATGCGCGCACCACCCGCGCGTAGTCCGCGGGAACGTCGAGCACTTCGGTGAGGGTGCGAGTGAAATCGTCTCCGGTGTCCAGTAACTGGATGCCGGGCGCGACTTCCAGGCTGCCCGCCCCGCCCACCGCGATCAGCCGGACGCGCGGCTGCCGGTCGAGCGCGGCGACCATCGCCCGCGCGCCCGCCACGAAGTCGTCCGCTCTGGCGATGGTGTCGGCGATGCCGTGCCCGGCGTTCACCGCGCTCACGACGACGTCGAGCCCGGCTATGGCCTCGGCGATGCTGTCGGTATCCAGCCAGTCGGCCACCGCCCACGTCGCGCTCCCCCCGCGGGTCGGGACACGCGCCGCGTCGCGAGTGAACGCGGTGACCCGGTGCCCCCGCCGCAGCGCTTCGGTGACCACGCGCGACCCGATGACGCCGGTCGCCCCGAAAACTCCGATGTCCACCATTCTCCTTAGCAATGTTCATTTACTACACGCCGTTCAGTAACAACACGGCAGATAGTACCCAAACGCTGTAGGGTGTCAACCGTGGCCGAGATCGTGAGAAGTCGCCGGGAGCGCCTGCGCGCCCAGACGCTGGAGGACATCACGACGATCGCGATGCGGCTGCTCGCCGAGGGCGGTCCGGACGCGATCTCGCTGCGCGCCATCGCTCGCGAAATGGGCATGACGGCGGGCGCGATCTACGGCTACTTCGCCACCCGCGACGACCTGATCTCCACCCTCATCTCGGACGTCTACACCGCCTTGGTCGACCGGCTGGAAGCGGCGCGCGACGCCGTTCCGGCGGCGGATCCGGCCGGACGCATCATGGCCTGGGCCGAGGCCGTGCGCGCCTGGGCAATCGAACGGCCCGCCGAATTCCGGCTCATCTACGGCGATCCGGTGCCCGGTTATCGGCCGCCGCCGGGCGGACCCGCCGGCGCGGCCGAATTACGCGCCTGTACCGGCCTGGTCGGTCTCGCGGCCGCCGCGTGGCCACGGGCCGCGGCTACCCAGTCCGCGGGTGACTGCACGTGGTCCGACTTCGACGCGAGCTTGGTCGACCATGTCCGGTCCGACTTCCCGGATCTGCCTCCCGACGCGCTCGCCCTCGCCCTGCGTCTGTGGGGCCGGATGCACGGCCCGATCGCACTGGAGGTGTACGGCCACCTGCGTCCACAGTCGCAGGACCCGGGGAAACTGTTCCGCGCCGAGATGCGCGACCTGGTTCGTTCGCTCGGCTTCTAGCCCGTAGGGTTCGGCGGCGGTTCCGCAGCGGCGTCGCGGAGCTCGGACGATCTAGCGTGCCGGTCGTGTTCCCTCGTGCGATCCCGGTTCGGCGGGGCCGTGCGCGATGTCGTGAAAGGCGTTGCGCAGCAAGGCGATGATGCGCTGCGGCGGCGCGTCGCGCAGGCCATCGAGTTCGAGCAGATGACGGCCGATCACCACGCCGATGGTGAGGGCTCCCAGCAATCCGGCGCGCAGGTCCGCCTCGTCGTCGCGCAACTGCCCGGCCGCTTCCCGCTGTCGCGCGGTCATGGCCGCGCGTACCTCGTCGGCGGCGTCCGGGTGGGTGAGCATCGAGCGGATCGCCGCCAGCGTGTTGACCGGCTGGTCGGCGAGCTTGATGGCGAGCGCGTCGAGCAGGAGCTCGGCGACCTGCTCCGGCGTCCCGGTGATCGGGTGGTCGTCGGCGAAGACCGCGACCCGCGCGAACAAATTCTCTTTCGATCCGAAATATCGCATCACCAGGCTCGGATCGGTGTCCGCCTCCGTCGCGACGGCCCGGATGGTCGTCCGGTCGTAGCCGATCTCCGCGAACAACCGGCCCGCCGCCGCCAGGATCCGTTCCTCGGTGTTGCGGCGCTGCTGGGCTCGGGTGGGAGTCGCATCCATGAATTCAGTCTACGTGCGTTGACTCAAAGGCCGTGCAGGGGTAGCTTTCGGTCTACAACTGTTGACCGAATTGGAGAGTGAGGTGGTAGCGATGTGGTCCACTGTCGCCCTGGCCCTCGGTGCCGGGATCCTGGGAGTGAACGCCGTTCCGCATTTCGTGAAAGGGATGATGGGGGAGGAGTTCCCGAACGTCACGGGTAACGCGCCCGTGCGCAACTCCGTGGCCGGATTCCTCGGACTGCTGCTGACGGCGCTGCTGGTGTACTGGGCCGACTTGGCGAGTCATCCATGGGTCGGTGCGGTGAGCATCGGCATCGGAGGCCTGAGCATGGCGGTCTTCCACGGTCTGGGTGGGGCTTACCGACTCAATACCGCACTCGGGCTGCCGAATCCGCCTCGGCAGATGCACGCGGGTACGACTGCCTGATCCCGCGTTCCGGGCTGGTGCGGCTTCGGCGAGGCATCCGATGAGGTGTCTCGCCGTCGCCGGTCCATGAATTCAGCGAGCCGGTGCCGGAGCGGTGCCGGCTTTCGCTGTGATGCCGAGTGCCGCGAGGATCGCCGCCACCACGAGAATCGCCGAGCTGATTTCGAATGCGAGCCGAAATCCCTGGGTGAGTGCGGATTCGGTGGAGATCCCGGACTCGAGCAACGCGGTGCTGCGGCTGATCGCGACGGTGCTGAGCACGCCGAGCCCGAACGCGCCGCCTAGCTGTTGCGTCGTCGTCACCAGTCCGGAGGCCAGTCCGGTGATGTCCTCGTGGGTTTCACCGACCGCCGCGATGGTGATCGACACGAACGCCAAGCCCATTCCGAACCCGGCGGCCAGCATGCCCGGCAACAGCTCGAGATAGCCTCCCGTGGGTGACAGTCGCGACAGTGCGAGCATGCCGAGACCGCAGGCGGCCATCGCGGTGGTCAGAACCCAGCGGACGCCCAAACGTGGAGTGAGGGCCGCCGAAGTCGCGAAGCCCGCGATCACCAACGCGCAGAACGGCAGCCAGGCCGCTCCGGTTCGGGCCGGGCTGTAGTGCATGACCTGCTGCAGGTGGAGGGTGAGGAAGAACAACATCGACAGGATCGCCGAGCAGAACAGGACGTTGGCCGCGTTGGCGACCGCCCGATCCCGATCGCGGAAGAACGACAAGGGAATCAGGGGGGACGCGTGGCGCCGTTCGCGAACGAGGAACGCGAGCAGCAGCGCGAGACCCGCACCCAGCCGGAACGCCGTCGCGGCGAAGGATGCTCGGCCGCTGTCGATCAGCCCGTAGTCGAACGCCGCGACCGCCGCGGTGATCAGGGCTGCGCCGAGCCCGTCGATGCGCGGCCGCACGGCCTCGCTCCGGGTTCCCGTCTCGACCAGTCGTGGGATGGCGACCAGGGCGATCAGCGCCACCGGCACGTTGATGAAGAAGCACCATCGCCAGCTCGCGTACTGAGTGATGACGCCGGAAAGCGCCACGCCGAGCGTGGCAGCCAAGCCGCCGAGGCCGGCCCAGATGCCCAAGGCGCGACTTCGTGCCCGTGGGTCGGTGAACAATCCCGCGACGATGCTCAGCGCGGCCGGACTGGCGAGAGCGCCGCCGATGCCCTGACCCGCGCGGCTCGCCACCACCATCAAGCCGTTCTGCGCGAGGCCGGTGGTCAGTGACGCGACCGCGAACACGGTGACGCCCACCAGGAAGACGCGCTTGCCGCCGAACAGGTCGGCGCAACGTCCGCCGAAGATCAGGAACCCGCCGAACAGCAGGAGGTAGGCGTTGACGATCCAGGTCAGGTCGCTTTCGGACATGTGCAGCGAGCGCTGGATGGTGGGCAGTGCGACGTTGACCACGGTGTCGTCGAGATTCAGCATCATCTGCACCGAGCACAACAGCGTCAACGCCAGATAGCCGGACCTCAGGCCGGGGCGCGGTGCGATCGTCGAAGTAGTCATGGTTCCTTCATTGGTGGTGTACCACTATTACCGGGCTATGGTGACATCCGATTTAATGGTGGTCAACCACTAATTAGTGTGCCGTGGGTAGGCTGTGCCGGTGAGCGAACCGCAAGAGGTGCCGAGCATGGCGGAGTTGGTCGACGTGCTGCAGCGCGCGGTCGGGCTGGTGCGTGCGCATTTCGCCGCTGCCACAGCGCGTTTGGGCGTGACCCCGGCGCAGGCCAAGGCACTGGGGCGACTGGCTACGCCCCTGACGCCGAAGGATCTCTCCCGTCAGTTGGGTGCCGACCTGTCGAATACCGCGACCATGGTGGACCGCTTGGAGGCGCTGGGCTTGGTGCGCAAGGAGGTGCACCCCACCGATCGCCGCGCGCGCCTGCTGACTCTCACCGAGCGGGGAGAGGGGCTCCGGAGAACTCTCGATCGAGAGGTGTTCGACAACGTGCCCGCACTGGCCGTGCTCGACGAACCGGAGCGCAGGCAACTGTACGGGCTGCTGCGCCGCGTGACGTCGGGCTGAGCGCCGCGAGAGACCCGGTAGCCCGGCTCGCTGCGGATGGTTTGCCAGGAGACGCACCACATCGAGAATCCGAACGGCGTCCGGCTGCTGGTGAAAGGCAATATCCCGCTGGCGATAATGCCGGGAATTCGGTCGTCGGCGCTTTTGGGACCGTTCGGTGGGTCGTGTTGCGCGAGAAGCGGTGGAAACGGCGGCGGTTTCGGAGATGTTTTTCTCTCGTTCCGGTGACGGTCACGAATCGAAACCGAGTGCATGCCGTGGCGGCGCACGGCTTCGTCACCGAATCGGAGGAGAACCTTCGTAATTATTTACGATGTCACCCGGGCATCCGGGCCGCTCGGAGTTCGCGCTCGGGGAAGCACGGCTTATTCGGGGACGGTCGGCGCGGAGTTCGCCGGAAGCGAGTTCACTGACGCCGCCCGCGATCGATCTTGCATCTGTACTTACATTCTGTCCGGCCGATGTCGTGCACCGAGAACCGCGCTCACCGTTGGCACGCAAAACAGTGGCCCAGCCTTGGCGAGAGGCTGGGCCACTTCGAGCTCGGGTTCAGCTTGCGGTAGCAGGTACCCACCGGACCGCGGGTGCGGCCGGACGGTTCCGCATGGCAGCGAAACTGTGCCGCGCGGGACTGATGAACGCGGTGAACCAAGAGCGACGGTGCTCCGCGAGCGCCGCCGCGACAGCGGGGATCTGAATGCAGTGCACTCGCCCCGCCATGCCCAGGCGGTGGCGACCCGCCCGGTTGATTCTGGTGCCCAATGGTGTTCCTTTGCTTCGCTGGTGTCGGCCTGGATCGCCACGGCGAAGATTAGCGGAACGAAACTGATCGGCAGAGTATTTTGCCCGAGTAATTGCCTCGGCGTGTCGGAAAGTCGTCGCGGCCAACCGTAAACATCCGGAATTGTTGCGAATCGGTCTCGGCGCTGTCACGGATCGGGCAAATGGCTTCCCGGGCGGTGGAATACGCGACCGCATCGGGTATTCGGCCGGATCGCCCGTCGACGGGCCTGGCCTTCGAGGCGGACCGTCGCCGACGCGTTCGGGGCAGCACAGGCCCCTGCCAGGCCCGGATGCGAGACTGGTCGAATGTTACGAATCGGCCTCACCGGAGGCATGGGAGCGGGGAAGTCGACGGTGGCTCGCGCACTGGCCGACCTCGGCGCGGTGGTCATCGATTCCGACCTCATCGCCAGGGAGGTGGTCGAGCCGGGCACCGAGGGACTCGCCGCGCTGGTGGAGGCGTTCGGCGCAGGCATCCTCGCCGCGGACGGCAGTCTCGACCGGCCCGCCCTGGCCGCCGCGGCGTTCGGTGACGACGCGGCGCGCGCGAGACTGAATTCGATCGTGCACCCGCTCGTCGGAAAACGTACCGCGGAATTGATCGCGGCCGCACCCGCGGACGCCGTTGTGGTGCAGGATATTCCGCTTCTGGTGGAAAACGGCCTGGCGCCGTTGATGAATCTCGTGCTCATCGTCGACGTCGACGCGGAAACGCGAATTCGCCGTTTGGTGGAATTCCGTGGTGTCGCCGAATCCGATGCGCGTGCGCGTATTTCGGCGCAGGCCACCGACGAGCAGCGTCGAGCCGTTGCCGATGTATTGCTGGACAACAGTGGCGCGCCGGGTGAGGTCGAGGCGGAGGTACGCGCGCTGTGGGCGGAGCGCCTGGTGCCCTTCGAGCGCAACCTGCGCGCCGGGACGCCCGCGCGACGCGGTGACATCCGGCTGGTGCCCGCCGATCCGGCCTGGCCCGCGCAGGCGCAGCGGCTGATCGCCAGGCTGTGGGTGGCCTGCGGCAGCGCCGCCTCCCGGATCGACCACGTCGGTTCCACGTCCGTGCCGGGCCTGCCAGCCAAGGACGTCATCGATCTGCAGATCACGGTCGCCGACCTGGCCGCCGCCGACGGCCTGCGCGATGCCATCGCCGCCGCGGGATTCCCGGCGCGGCCGGAGAGTACCCAGGACAATCCCAAGCCGACGCCGCAGGACCCGGCGGGCGTCGACACCGCGCTGTGGAGCAAGCGCTTCCACCAGAGCGCCGACCCCGGCCGGTTGGCCAACGTGCACGTGCGCGTCGAGGGTTCGCCGGGGCAGCAGTACGCGCTGCTGCTGCGGGATTGGCTGCGCGCCGACGCCGGGGCTCGCGCGGAGTATCTCGCCGTCAAGCGTGAGGGTGAAGCCAAGGCGGCAGGGCTGACGGGCGCGGAGGCCACCGCCGCCTACCTCGACGTCAAAGAGCCCTGGTTCGACGCCGCGTATCCGCGGGCGCTCGCTTGGCGGGAGTCGTCGGCGCCTTAGCCGCTCCGGCCCCGGCCGTCGGCCGCGTCGATCGGGTCGCGTGTGCGCAGGTCCGGGACTACAGCCAGGTCAAGGTGATATCCATGGTCTCCAGCCAGCCCTCGAAGGTGTGACCGTTCGCGGCGATGCCGTCGATGGCGGCGGTGGCGTGCTGCACCGCCGCCTCGGCGTCGGCGAGGCTGATCAGGCCCGCGGCGTGCGCGGCGATCAGCTCGTCGACGTCGAGCAGCTGCGTCTCGCGTGCGGAGCGCACGACGATGTCGAGGTAGTGATCGACGGACTTCCACTTCTTCGGGGCGACCGGTGTGAATTCACCGATGTCGAGGTAATAGTCCTGGTCGCGCCGATGCGCGGGCAGGTAGTGGAAGATGGTCGCACGCAGGTGCAGCTTCGGCAGCAACCAGGACTCGATGTAGTGGAACTGCGGGTGATCCGAGGTGCGCGCCATGTACAGGCCCCACGGCTCGACGTGGTACTTCTCGACCGGGCGCACGAAGCCTTTCGGATCCGTGTTCGTCAGGTCCGCGAGGTTGAAGTACTCGACTTTGGGCCGGTGCACGTCGACGATGGGTGCCTGCGTCATGCATCAAGAATCTACCGCCGTTCCCGGCGCGTCGAGCCGGAGGCAGTAATCCGCGGGCTACATCCAGGTGAGGGTGATGCCGTGGGTGGCGAGCCAGCCCTCCACGCGGTGATCGTGCGCGGCCAGTCCGTCCAGCACGGCCGTGGCCCGCTCGAACGCCCGGTGCGCCTGCGCCGTCTCGACCAGTCCCGCGGCATGCGCGGCGAGCAGTTCGTCGACGCCGAGCAGTTCGGCGGTGCCGCCGCGGCGCACGGCGATGGACAAGTACTGGTCCACCGCTTTCCAGCGTTTCTGGCCGACCCGGCTGAACTCGCCGACGTCGAGGCGGTAGACCGGTTCCCGGTGGTGCGCCGGGTTGGTCCGCGCCAGCGTCGCGCGCAACGAGAGTCCCGGCAGCAACCAGGATTCGAGGTAGTGCGAATCCGGTCCGCCGACCCGGCGGGCCATGTACAGGCCCCACGGCTCGACGTGGAAGCGGTCGACCGGGCGGACGAAGCCCTTGGCGTCGGTGTTGCTGAGTTCGGCCAGATTGAAGAACTCCACCCGCGGCCGGTGCGGCGCCGGTCTGACCGGAGCGATCGGCCCTGGTGGGGCGGCCATGACGGCGCCGGCGACGGAGGGAACCACCGCGCGGATGTCTCTGGCGACGTACCCGGCGATGCCGGTCACAGCCGGCACGGCGACGAGCAATGGAATCAGACCGCTCATGGCTTTTGTCCTTCACCAAGTCCGAACAACCAGATCAGGTTACACCTGGGTCGGGGTGCTCGCGCGGTTCGCGATAAGGTGTTCTCTCACACGAAATCTATTGCCGCAACGGACATTTCGGACATGTAACCTTTCGCGCCGAGCGAGGGTGCGTGGGCTGTGAGGATGCGGTCGAGCGCAGGCCGCACGGCGAACTCCCTGCCGCCGAGGATGATAGGAGCGGGCTCGCACCGATTCATCGAAAGTCGTTGAAATCGTTCGCTTTCGGTGTACCCACCGCGCGGTGTCGCTTATCCCCTTCTTCTCGATGGCCGACAGGCGGCTTCGATCGCATCCGTGCGCATCAGTGGCACGCGAGCTCGTGAACTTCCGGCGAACGACCGGTCGGCGACCGCTTCCGGTGTGATCGGTTTCACAGCGTCGAAGCGTGGGGTGTCACCCGGCTCGTGACCGTCCGTTGTCCACGGGAAGCTGTCGGTGGGTGGGCCTAGGCTGGTGAGCATGGCATTCGCAACCGAGATTCCGGCGGAGGGCTTCGAGGGCAGGGCCGCCGAGCAGCCGCTCGCGCACTCGGAGTTCCGCCCGGTCGGCGAGATCGAGCGCGTCGGCGGCCGGTTCGAGGTGGTCAGCGAGCACCAGCCCGCGGGCGACCAGCCTGCCGCGATCGCCGAACTGGAGCGCAGGATCACCGCGGGAGAGCGCGACGTGGTGCTGCTCGGCGCCACCGGTACGGGCAAGTCGGCCACCACGGCCTGGCTGATCGAGCGGTTGCAGCGGCCGACGCTGGTGATGGCGCCGAACAAGACGCTCGCCGCCCAGCTGGCCAACGAACTGCGCGAGATGCTGCCGAACAACGCCGTCGAGTACTTCGTCTCCTACTACGACTACTACCAACCCGAGGCGTACATCGCGCAGACCGACACCTACATCGAGAAGGACAGCTCGATCAACGACGACGTCGAGCGGCTGCGCCATTCGGCGACCTCGAGCCTGTTGTCCCGGCGCGATGTGGTGGTGGTCGCCTCGGTGTCGTGCATCTACGGCCTCGGCACGCCCCAGTCGTATCTCGACCGGTCGGTGCAGCTACAGGTCGGCACCGAGATCGATCGGGACGCGCTGCTGCGGCTGCTGGTCGACGTGCAGTACACCCGCAACGACATGGCGTTCACCCGCGGCTCGTTCCGGGTGCGCGGCGACACCGTGGAGATCATCCCGTCCTACGAGGAACTCGCGGTTCGCATCGAGTTCTTCGGCGACGAGATCGAGGCGCTGTACTACCTGCACCCGCTCACCGGCGACGTCGTCCGTCAGGTCGACATGCTGCGGATCTTCCCCGCCACCCACTACGTGGCGGGCCCGGAGCGGATGGAGCGCGCGGTGCACGACATCGAGGCCGAGCTGGAGGACCGGCTCGCCGAGCTGGAACGTCAGGGCAAGCTGCTCGAGGCGCAACGGCTGCGCATGCGCACCCAATACGACCTGGAGATGATCCGGCAGGTTGGCTTCTGCTCCGGCATCGAGAACTACTCCCGCCACATCGACGGCCGGCCGGCAGGTTCGGCGCCCGCGACGCTGCTGGATTACTTCCCGGAGGACTTCCTGCTCGTCATCGACGAGTCGCACAACACCGTCCCGCAGATCGGCGGTATGTACGAGGGCGACATGTCCCGCAAGCGCAACCTGGTGGAATACGGCTTCCGGTTGCCGTCCGCGGTGGACAACCGGCCGCTGACCTGGGAGGAATTCGCCGATCGGATCGGGCAGACGGTGTATCTGTCGGCGACTCCCGGTCCGTACGAACTCGGGCAGACCGGTGGCGAGGTGGTCGAGCAGGTCATCCGGCCGACCGGCCTGGTCGATCCGCAGGTCGTGGTGAAGCCGACGAAGGGGCAGATCGACGATCTGATCCACGAGATCAGGCAGCGCACCGAGCGCGACGAACGGGTCCTGGTCACCACGCTCACGAAGAAGATGGCCGAGGACCTCACCGACTACCTGCTCGGGCTGGGGGTCCGGGTGCGCTATCTGCACTCCGAGATCGACACCTTGCGCCGCGTCGAGCTGCTGCGGCAACTGCGGCTCGGCGAATACGACGTGCTGGTGGGCATCAACCTGCTGCGCGAGGGCCTCGACCTGCCCGAGGTGTCGCTGGTGGCGATCCTCGACGCGGACAAGGAAGGATTCCTCCGCAGCACGACCGCGCTGATCCAGACGATCGGGCGCGCGGCGCGCAACGTCTCCGGCGAAGTGCACATGTACGCGGACAAGATCACCGACTCGATGCAGTTCGCCATCGACGAGACCGAACGCCGCCGCGCGAAACAGATCGCCTACAACGAGGAAATGGGCATCGATCCGAAGCCGCTGCGCAAGAAGATCGCCGACATCCTCGATCAGGTGTACCGCGAGGCCGACGAGACCGAGGTGGAGGTCGGCGGTTCCGGACGCAACGCCAGCCGGGGCAGACGCGCGCAAGGCGAGCCGGGGCGGGCGGTGAGCGCGGGCGTGTACGAGGGCCGCGACGTCAAGTCGATGCCGCGCGCCGAACTGGCCGATCTCGTGAAGGAACTCACCGCACAGATGATGAACGCGGCTCGGGAGTTGCAGTTCGAACTCGCCGGGCGGTTACGCGACGAGATCGCGGATCTGAAGAAGGAATTGCGCGGCATGGACGCCGCCGGGTTGAGTTGATCCGGGGCGCAGCGGCGCTGCCTCCGCGGTCCGTTCCCGGAACGACCGCGGAGGCAGCCGAGCCGTCAGGCCTGGGTGGCCATCCATTCGTTCACCCGGCGCTCGGCCTCTTCGCGCGAGACGTCCTCGACCTTGGTGAGCACCACCCAGCGGTGCCCGAAGGGATCGATCACCACGCCGAACCGGTCGCCGGTCACGAAGGTCTGCGGCTCCTCGACCTTGCGGGCGCCGTGTTCGACGGCGCGCCGCACCACGGCGTCGACATCGGGGCAGTAGTGCACGATCGAGGTGTGCACCCACTCGCCGTTCGGCGCCAGCACGCCGTTGTCCGGGATGGGCAGCCCCATCTGCAGGGTCGAGTCGCCGATCTTCAGTTCGGCGTGCGCGGGCTGCCCGTCGGGCATGTCGTTGCGAGTGACGACCTCGGCCTCGAAGACGGCGGTGTAGAAATCGATCGCTTTGTTGCCGTCGCCGACCGCGAGGAAACAGGTGATCGAGTGGTAGCCATCGGCAATGGGATTCACTGTGTTCGTCATGACCACTACTTTCGCCGGTCCGGGCCCCCGGGTCTTGTAAGAAAGCGACACCGTGCCGCGTAGCGCCGAATCATCCGCCGCCGAGCCGCCGCAGCCCCGCAATCCCCTCGCGCCCGAGGACACGAAGGGCATTCTGCATCCGGACGAGCAGGCGAAGCATCGCTCTCTGGTTCGCTTGCCGCCGGGTCCCGCGGTCGACCGCTACATCGAGTGGTACTGGGCGGTGAGCTGGGATCTGCGGGGCAGGCCGCCGTACCGGGCGGAGGTCCTGTCCTATCCGAGCGTGAACGTCACCTTCGAGCGATCCGAAACGCGCACCGGCGGATTCGTCAACGGCGTGACCACCACGAAATTCATCCGCGAACTCAGCGGGCTCGGGGAGACGTTCGGCATCCGCTTCCGTGCGGGCGGATTCGGCGCGTTCACCGGCCTGGATGTCGGCTCGTTCCGCGATCGCGCCGTGCCACTCGCCGACGTGCTGCCCGACGCCGCGAGCTTGACCGAACGCGTGCTGGACGCGCCGACTGTCGAGCGGCGTCGCCACATCGTCGAGGAATACCTCGCCGACCACCCCGCGGTCGAGGACCCGACCTATCGGTCGGTGCTGCGCATCATCGACGCCATGGCCACCGACCAGGAGCTCACCAGGGTCGATCAGATCGCCGAGCGGTTCGATGTGCCCGCCCGCACGCTGCAGCGCATGTTCCGCCGCTACGTCGGCGCGGGGCCGAAATGGGTGCTGCGGCGCTATCGATTGCAGGACGGCGCCGATCTGCTCGCGAAAGGCCGTACCGAGGATCTCGCCGCGTTGGCCGCGGAACTGGGCTATTTCGACCAGGCCCATTTCTCGCGTGAGTTCACCGCGGAAGTGGGTATGGCACCCCTGGAATACGCCAAGAATTCCCTACGTCTCCGGAACGAGGTCACCGCCAAGGTCATCCCGGCGAGGGCTTAGTTGCCGGACAGCCGACGAGGAGCTGGACATGGATGTCGTGGTGTTGATCGGACGAGTGTTGTTCGCGCTGCTGTTCCTGGCCTCCGCCCTCGGGCATTTCACTCAGACCGAGGCGATGGCGGGGTACGCGCGGAGCAAGGGCGTCCCGATGGCGAAGGCCGCAGTGTTCGGCTCGGGGGCGCTGTTCCTGCTGGGCGGCCTCAGCGTGCTGTTGGGCATCTGGGCCGACCTCGGTTCGCTGCTGTTGGTAGTCGCGCTGCTGCCGACGGCGGCCGTGATGCACCGGTTCTGGCAGGAGTCCGATCCGCAGACCAGACAGGGCGAGATGATCCATTTCAACAAGGACGTCGCCCTGGCGGGCGCCGCCCTGATGCTGTTCGCGTTCTTCGCGCACGTCGACGAACTCGGATTGACCATCACCGGTCCGCTTTTCGACCTCTAGTCCGCGCTCCCCGCGCTAATATTGCGCGTCCTTTTCACCGCAGGAAGAAGAAGCCATGGACATCATCGGAGCGATTCTCGGCATATTCTGGGCAAACTATCGGCAGTGGCCGTAGCCGCACGGCAGTCCGGGCCCGATCGGTCCGTTCCCGGCACGTGATCAACGTGCGGTGCGGACCGATCTTCGTGTGACGGACCTGGCTCTGTGATGAATATCCCAGGCCCGCAACGGTGTTGAAGGCCGTTGTGGCACATCACAAGTTTAGTTCTCCGAAATTGCGTCTGCCCTGGTTGGTCCGGCCCTTCCGGTATTCCCTGGCGAATACGCGGCGGGAATGGCCGGACGGCCCCGGTGTGATGTCTTGCGATTTCTGAAATTTCCGCACCGATTGCCGCTATGGTCGACCCCAGTCGCCGCGCCGGCGCGCCGTCGAACCAGAGGCGAACCCGTGCGCAGCACCCGACACACCGCATAGTTGGAGGAGAAATGACCGCCTACCGGACCATTGTCGTCGGTACCGATGGCTCGGACTCGTCGTATGTCGCCGTCGAGAAGGCAGGGGCGCTGGCCGGTGTGTCCGGCGCGACCCTGGTCGTGGCCTGCGCCTACTACCCGACCGACGACCGCGATGTCGCCGCCGCGGCCGACGTGCTCAAGGAGGAGGCTTACCAGGTACGCGGTTCCGCGCCGACCAATGAGATCCTGCGCGTCGCCAGGGACAAGGCGATCGCGGCGGGTGCGGCCGACATCGTCGAGCGCGCCATCGTCGGCGAGCCGGTGGAATCGCTGCTGGCGCTGGTCAAGGAGGTCGACGCCGATCTGCTGGTCGTCGGTAACCGGGGCCTGAACACCTTGGCCGGACGGCTGCTCGGCTCGGTGCCCTCCGATGTGGCGCGCAAATCGCGCTCCGACGTCCTGATCGTGCACACCGTGCGCTGAGTCCCCCCTCGGCCGAAAGGCTCCGTGCCCACCGCGAACAGCGTTGTGGCACGGAGCCTTTCGTCTTCCGGTGCGTCGGTGATCAGCGCAGCCGGTCGAGCACGGCGGGCAGGTCCGCGCTGTGCACCACGCCGAGCCGCTGGGTGGCGCGGGTCAGCGCGACGTACAGATCGTTGAGGCCACGCGGCGATTCGTCGAGGATGTCCCGCGGTTCCACCAGGTAGACCGCGTCGAACTCCAAGCCCTTCACCTCGTGCACGGTCAGCACGCGCACCGATTCGCCCGCGAGGTCGGCCAGCGGTGCCACCAGCGCCTGCGGCGCGATCACCGCCGTGGTCCCCGGCCCCGTCTCGGTGGCGACCAGCCGGGCGACCTCCGCGTGCACGTCGCCGGGCTCGACCCGGTACGCGCGCGGCGCGACGCCGGTCTCGCGGACCGAGCGCGGCGCGGTCGCCGTCGGATCGATGGCGGCGAGGACGTCGGCGGCTACGTCCATGATCTCCGCGGGGGTGCGGTAGTTGACGGTGAGTTCGGTCAGCTTCCACCGGGCCGCGACGTAGGGCTCCAGCATCCGCTGCCACGACGACGTGCCCGCCGGGTCGCCGGTCTGCGCGACGTCGCCGACCACCGTCACCCACCGGTTCGGGATGCGCCGCATCACCATGCGCCAGGCCATCTCCGACAACTCCTGCGCCTCGTCCACGATCACGTGGCCGTAGGTCCAGGTGCGGTCGCCCGCAGCGCGCTCCGCGGTCGTCTGGCGAGTGCGGAAGTCCTGGCGTTCGGCCAGCTGGCCGGCATCGATCAGGTCGTAGGCCATCAGAATCTCGGGATCGAGGTCGTCCTCCAGATCCTGGGGCGCGGAGCCGGTGAGGATGTCGAGGGCGTCTTGCGCCTCGGCGAGCTGGGCGCGCCAGCGGCGGCGGGCGCGTTCGCGTTCCTCGGTGTCGTCCACGCCGAGCAGTTCGGCCAGCTCGTCCAGCAGCGGTGCGTCCGCCGGGCTGAACCGCCCGTCGTCCGGGCGGAGCAGTTCGGCGCGGTCGGCCGGGTCCAGCGAGCTGGCGGCCCGGTCCAGTCGCTTCGGGTCGGCGAGCAGTTCGGCCAGGACATCCTGCGGGGACAGGATCGGCCACAGTTTCGCGATCGCCGCCTGGATCTGCGGGTCGGCGCGCATCTCGTCGCGGATCTCGGTGAGATCGGCCGAGCTGAGCAGACTGGGCCCACCGGAGAGGTCGGCGCCCATGGTCGCGGCGAGCTGATCGGTCAGCGCATCGATCACCGAGGCGGCGAAGATCGGCCGCGCCAGGTTGTGCGGGCGGCGCGAGGAACGGGCGCGGCCACGGGCCTTGGTGGCGATCTTGCGATCCAGCGTGACCGGATAGCCGTCGAAGCCCAGCCGGATCGGTTCGGCGGGCACCTCCTGGCGGTCGCGCACGGCCTGCTTGAGCACCTCGAGTATCGTCAGCGCCCCCTTGATCTCGCCCGCGCGCAACGAGTCCTCGCGCGCGGCCCGGACGCCGGGGTACAGATCGCCGATGGTGGACAGCAGCACGCCGGTTTCGCCGAGCGAGGGCAGCACCTGCCCGATGTAGTCCAGGAAGGTGGCGTTCGGCCCGATGATCAGCACGCCGCTCTTGGCCAGCTGCTGCCGGTAGGTGTAGAGCAGATACGCCGCCCGGTGCAGCGCGACCGCCGTCTTGCCGGTGCCGGGCCCGCCCTGCACCACGAGCACGCTCTTGTGCTCGGAGCGGATGATCGCGTCCTGCTCGTGCTGGATGGTCTCGACGATGTCGTTCATGTGGCCGGTGCGCGCGGCGTTGAGCGCGGACAGCAGCGCGCTCTCGCTGCCGACACCGCCGTCCGCGGCCGTGACGCCGGCCCGGCGCGCGGCCGTCAGATCGAGGTACTCGTCGTTGATCGCGGTGACCTTGCGGTTGCGCGAGCGGATGTGCCTGCGCCGGGTCACCCCGTCCGGCGCCGCGGTGGTGGCCAGGTAGAACGGCCGCGCCAGCGGGGCGCGCCAGTCCAGCAGCAGGCTCTCGTAGTCGTCCTTCTCGTCGAGAATCCCGAGCCTGCCGATGTAGCGGTACTCCTCCTGTTCACCGTCGAGGTCGATGCGGCCGAAACACAGGCCGTGCTCGGCGGCGTCGTATTTCGCCAGGTCCTCGGTGTAGAGCTGACTGAAGGACTCCCGTTCGCTGCGGGCCTGCGGCGTGCCGCCGGTCTCCAGCAGCACGGTGCGCAGGCGATTGCGCGCGTAGTCGCGCATCTCGTCGAGCCGCTCGTACAGCACCGACAGGTAGGCCTGCTCCTGATCGGTTTCGCGGGTCCGCTCGGGCGCGCCGCCGCCTGCGGCACGGTCCTGAGTGAGGTCGGGCAAACTGAACTCCTTGTCACCGCGAACAGGCGCGAGCACGCCGCCGGGATCGGGCAGGTGCACGCACGGAAAACAGAGTTGTCGAGTCTACTGGGGTTGCGGCGGGCTCGCCGTAACCGCAGGTGAGGCCCCCGGCGCCGGGGCGGGGGCGAGGTCGGCGGGCGGTGTGAGCTGCACCGGCGTGAAATGCTCGACCACCGGGAACGGGTCGTAGAAGTGGTGTAGCAGGTCCTTCCAGCGCTGATATTCCGGCGAGCCGCGGAATCCGACGACGTGATCATCGAGCCGGTCCCACTCCACCCGGAGCAGGTAGCTGCCCGGCGACTCGACACCGCGCGACAGCGACAGCGCCCGGAAGCCGGGCATGCTCGCGATGATCGGCCGTGCCGCGGCGAAGGCGGCTTCGAAATCGGCGGCGAGTTCGGGGCGAACCGGCAGAAGTGCGTGTTCGATGATCATGGCGAGCTCGTCAGGACGCGTGGGTGCTGTTGGGTCTGCGGCCTTTGGTGACGGTGCCTTCCCGCCGTCCAGGCGGCTTCGCGCGGTACATCGCCAAGTCCGCGTCGTGCAGCACCGCCTCCGGGCTGCGCCGGTCGCCCACCCCCAGTTCGGTGACGCCGATCGAGGCGTTCACCTCGATCCGGTGCCCGCGCGCGATGATCGGCTCGGCCATGGTCGAGCGCAGCCTGCTCACCAACGCGTCGATGTCGACGCGGCGGGTGCGGCCGGACAGCAGCACCAGGAATTCGTCGCCGCCGAGCCTGCCGACGATGTCGTCGCCGCGCAGGGCGCGCTGCAGGCGCTGGGCGACGATCTGCAGCACGGTGTCGCCGATGGCGTGCCCCAGCGTGTCGTTGATCGTCTTGAACCCGTCAAGATCGATGAACAGCACGGTGGACACCGGCAGCAGTTCCTCGGTGCTGGCCAGCGCGGCGGCCAGCTGGGACAGGATCAGCGAGCGATTGGCCAGCCCGGTCAGCGAGTCGTGCGTGGCCTGATACTCCAATTGCCTTCTGCTGGCGCGGAATTCGGTGATGTCGGCGAAGGAGGACACCGCCGACGAGCGCGGATCGCCTGGATTGAGCAGGCGGCTGCTGCCCGACAGCCAGCGCCGCTGGCCGTCCACCCGGTCGACGCCGAAGACATAGCCGGTGATCGTCTCGCCCGTGGCGAGCGTGCGCGCCACCGGATGGCGGCTCGGCGGCAGCGGCTGGGCGTTCGCGTCCAGCAGCACCAGCGGCAACGACTGGATGGTGCGCCCGATGACCATGCCGTCGGGCCCCTCGGTACCGAAGATGCGCTTGGCCGCCGGGTTCATCGACTCGATCCGGCCCTCCGGATCGATCACCACGACGCCCTCCTCCAACTGGGACACGACCGTGGTGAAGTAGTGCTCGGCCCTGCGCTGCGCGGCCTCGGCGTGGCGCTGGGCGGTGAGGTCGTGGATGACCACCTGATAGGCGAGGTGATCGTGCCACGCGGTCAGCACGGACACCGTCTCCACGGGCACGGTGCCGCCGTCCACCCGCATCAAGGTCATCTCGGTGGGAATCGAGGCCGCGCCCGCGGTGGTGAGGGTGCTGATCCGGTCGAGCATCGAGGGGACGGAGGCGGGGTGGACGAAGTCGGTCAGCGGGCGGCCGATGATCTCCTCGGCGTCCTCCGCGGCGAGCAACCGGACGGTGGCCGGGTTGACGTAGACGACCCGGCCACGCTCGTGCACACAGATCCCGTCCGGGGTGTGCTCGACCAGGGAGCGGTAGCGCGCAGCCAGCTGTTCGGCGGCGTCGACCGCCGCGGCCAGCTTGTCGTCACCCACTCGAACCCCCGATCATCGACCCCATTATGGCCATTGGAACACGGGATTATTCTGGTATCGACGTGGACAAGATCACATCCTCCACGCTATTGCTTCGATCACAGTACTGGCACGTTCTCGGGCCGGATCCGGCGATCATGGCAGAAACCGGTTTCTGCGTCGAGGCGGGGCAGACGGTTCGGCCCGCCCTGGGAGCCGGTGAAGGAGCGATACATGCCGGGTGCCGACCCGAACGCCGCTACGCGGTTCCGCACCGATCCGCGGGGGCCTCGAGACAACATGACCATCGCCGGGATCGGCGCGATCACCGGGTACGGATGGGGACGTGAACAGCTGTGGGACGGCTTGCTCAGCGGCAAGTCGGCGGCGGCTCTGCAACCGGGCTACGGCCCCGGTCGCGACGACGACGCGTGGGTCGCGCTCGTCCCTGACGGCGGGGACCCCGAGGTGAGCACGAGCCGGTACGGGCGGGCCGTGCACGAGGCGGCGCGGGAGGCCGTCGCCGACGCACGCGACCGGGGCTGGCGGCCAGGCCGCACCGTCGGCCTGCTGCACGCCATCGTGCTCGGCGACGTGGTGAACTGGCGCGACTTCTACCTCGTCGACGGCGGCCGCCGCCGGTCGAGGGACTACCTGCGGCTGTTGCCGTCCACGCCGGTCTCGATGCTGATGCAGGAATTCGGCTTCCACGGCCCGGCGATGAACATCTCCGCCGCGTGCAGTTCCGCCAACGTCGGGCTCATCACCGCTAAGCTCTGGCTGGACGCGGGCATGGCCGACGACGTGGTCTTCGTGGCGACCGACCTGTCCGCAACCCCGGACATGCTGGACAGTTTCGTGCGGCTCGGCGCCGCGGTCGCCGACGCCGAACCGCTGGACGCCTGCCGTCCCTTCCAGGAGGGCAGTCGCGGGTTCAGCATGGGCGAGGCCTCGGTGGCGTTCGTGCTGACCCGTTCGGTGGATCGGCCCTATGCGGCGGTGCTCGGCGGCGCCATGTCCAACGACGCCTATCACGTGGTCTCGGTCGACCCGACGCACGAGCAGATCCTCGACTGCGCTCGCGGCGCGCTCGCCGCCGCGCACGTCACCGCCGCCGACGTGCGCTATTTCAACGCGCACGGCACCGGGACCCGGCAGTGTGACGTGGCCGAGCACCATCTGCTCGCGGACGTGTTCGCCGACCGCCCGCACATCTACGCGGTGAAACCGCTTGCGGGCCACTGCCAGGGCGCCGCGGCCGCCGTCGAGGTCGCGGCCGCCGCGCTGGGCTACGACCGGGGCATCGTGCCCGCGGCCCCGATCGTCGCGCCTGCGCATCCACGGCTGCTTGACGGCCCCACACCGTTCGAAGGCGGCATCACCGTGAAGCTCTCCCTCGGTATGGGTGGCAACAACTCCGTCGTGGTGCTCGGCGCCGCGTGATCGTGGCCGCCATGCGAGGTGCGGCGCGGGCACTCGCCCCGGGCCGAGCCTGAATTCCGCCTGCGCCAGTCTTTTTCGCTCGATGGGGACTTTCGGCCCTGTTCGCGGCATCCCCCGCGGTGCTGGCATGGGGTGGGACGAATCGATCCGGAAGGCGGGGCAATGCAGATGGTCTCATCGGGGCTGCGATTCGCGTCGGACCAGTGGACGACGGCCGCGGGGCCGGAAGTGGCGGTGACCACGCGTGGGGAGGTCTCGGCCATGGACGTGACACGGGCGGTGCGCGCCATCACCCGGGTTCTGCGCAGGCATCATCTCGACGGGCCCGCCCGGGTGCGTCTCGGCGCGCCGCCCGATCCGGAGGCGCCGACGGTGGTCCAGGTCGACGTCCACCACCGGGATGTGGTCACCCGGGTGCAGGTCACCGGTCCGCGCGGGTTCGCGGTGACCTTCGCCGCCGAGCGGCTCGACCGCCGACTGGCCCGCTCGGCCGCGGGCGAGACGCGGACCTGGCCCGATCCGGCCCGCCCTCCGCTGGCCCGCGCGGGTGCGCCGCGTCCGATCGTGCGCCGCAAGCGGTGCGTTCTGTCCGTCTGCACGCCCGCCGAGGCGGTCGCGGTGCTGGACGCCATGGACTACGACGCCCACCTGTTCATCGACGCCGAGACCGGTGCGGACGCGGTGGTGCACTGGACGGAGTCGGGCGTGCGACTCGTCCGCCAGTGGGCGACGTATCCGCCGATCCGGTCGACGGAGCTGGTGCGCGGCACCCCGCCGATCGTGGCCGACGCGGCTCCCGCCGCCTGTCTGGACCCGGCCGAGGCCGCGAACATCCTGTGCCACAAGGGATTGCCGTTCCTGTTCTGTACCGATCCTGGTAGCGGGCGTGGCGGGTTGCTGTACCGGCGCCACGACGGCGACCTTGCGATCGTGCTGCCCGCCTGACTCTCAGGCCAGCGGCGCGGACCAGTGCACCCTGGTGCCGCCGCTGTCGGTCCGCTGCACCGTGCAGTGACCGTCGGACATGCTCGCACGCTGCGCGAGGTTGGCCAGACCGCTCGGTGTCACCTGCGCGGGCATCCCCGCGCCGTTGTCCTCGACGAGCACGGTCAGTTCGTCGCCGACGGTGATCTCGACGGCGAGCCGGTTCCCGCCGGAATGGCGCACCGCGTTGCTGACCGATTCGCGCACCACGGCTTCCGCGTGGTCGGCGAGTTCGTCGCCGACCACCGACAGCGGCCCGGAGAACCGCACACTGGTCCGGAACGCGCCGTCGGCGGTCTGCTGGCGGATGGCGTCCTCGAGCCGACGGCGCAGTGGGTCGCCGCCGTGCAGGTCGAAGATGGACGTACGGATCTCCTGCACGACCTCCTGCAGACCGTCCATCTCCACCGAAAGTCGTTGCCGCACCACGGGATCCTCGGTGCGAGCCGCGGTGGCCCGCAACCCGAGCCCGACCGCGAACAGTCGCTGGACCACATGGTCGTGCAGGTCGCGTGCGATGCGGTCGCGGTCGGCGAGCACGTCGAGTTCGCGCATTCTGCGCTGGGTCTGGGCCAGTTGCATGGCCAGCGCCGCCTGATCGGTGAACGCGGCGGTCAGGTCCACCAGTTCGCCGGGGTACGGGGGACACCCGGGTGGCCGCACCACGATCAGCACACCGAGCGCGAGGTCCGCGGTCTGCAGTGGCAGCACCAGCGCGGGCCCCGCCGCGCCGACCTCGGCCCCGAGATCGACCGATTCGGCGTCGGCTAACCGCACCGGCGCGCGGCGAGTGAACGCCGTGCCGGTGGCGGTATCCGCGATGCGCACCCGCTCCGGGCCCCCTCCAGGGCCGAACCATTGCGCCACAACGAGTTCGGTGGCTTCATCGGGCGGCGTCCCCGGCGCCACCACGGCCAGCAGCGCCTGCTGCGAACCGGTCAGCGCGCGGGCGCGCGCCACCACCTGCGCGAGCACGAGATCCGGCGCCGTGCCCGCGAGGAACTCGGTCGCGATGTCGCGCGTCGCCTCGATCCACGCCTGCCTGGTCCGCGCGGATTCGTACAGCTTCGCGTTCTCGATGGCGATACCCGACGCGGCGGCCATGGCGAGCACGATGGCCTCGTCGTCCTCGGTGAACGACTGTCCCCCGGCCTTTTCGGTGAGGTAGAGATTGCCGAAGATCTCCTCGCCGACCCGCACCGGGACGCCGAGGAAACTGCCCATCGGCGGATGGCCGGGCGGAAAGCCCACAGCGGCCGGATGTTCCGACAGATCGTCCAGCCGGATCGGGTGCGGGTGCGCCGGCAGCAAGCCCAGTACGCCGTGTCCCTCGGGGGAGCGGCCGATGTGGGCGGCCGTCGCGTCGTCGACGCCGTGGAAGATGAACTCGACCAGCCGGTCGTCGTCGCCGCGGATGCCGAGCGCGCCGTAGCGGGCCGCGACCGAGCGGGTGGCGGTTCGCAGCAGGGCGCGCAGGGTGTCGAGCACCGTTGACGGGAGATGCTGGGTCAGTATCGTCATGGATGAGTGGGGGAGGCCGGTGGGGGCGCACAGCGGGCTCAGTTTAGTAGGGGACCGGTGCGCGCGGGGCGCAGTTGCGCGGAGTGGTGACCGGTCTCGCCGGAGACATCCGCGCCGCGCTTCTGTGGGTGCTCGCACCGTGCTGACCAGTTCGTTCGCCGCGCGTGCTCGAGGTTTCCCATCCCACCACCGCGGAGTGATCTCGCGCACCGCGCATCCGTTGGGGGCGTCGCAGGCCGCCCTGCGTCGGGCTGTCTGCTGTCACTGTGTCGACCAGGGGAATGCCGAATGACGTCGCGCTGTTGACCAGTGGTGCCGGGAGGGCGATGCTACGGAGGCGTCCTGGCCCGTTTCCCGGCTCATCCGCAACGTCCGGCCGCAGGGGTCGCGCCATTCGCCCAGGTGACGGCCGGTCCGCGAAACTTGTCGGTGCCCATGCCTAGCATGGCGGCCGGGGGTATGTCTGGACGCCGAACACGAAGGAGAAGGGACGGCCGTGGCGGAACGCCTCACTGTGCGCGGAGCTCGGGAGCACAACCTCAAGGGTGTCGATCTCGACCTGCCCCGCGACAGCCTCATCGTGTTCACCGGTCTGTCCGGCTCCGGCAAGTCGAGCCTGGCCTTCGACACGATCTTCGCGGAGGGGCAGCGGCGCTACGTCGAGTCGCTGTCGGCGTACGCGCGGCAGTTCCTCGGTCAGATGGACAAGCCCGACGTCGACTTCATCGAAGGCCTTTCGCCCGCGGTGTCCATCGACCAGAAGTCGACCAACCGCAACCCGCGCTCGACCGTGGGCACCATCACCGAGGTCTACGACTATCTGCGGCTGCTCTACGCGCGAGCGGGCACGCCGCACTGCCCCGTCTGCGGCGAGCTGATCGCAAAGCAGACGCCGCAACAGATCGTCGACCAGGTGCTGGCCATGGAGGAGGGCATTCGATTCCAGGTGCTCGCGCCGGTGGTGCGCACCCGCAAGGGCGAGTTCGTCGACCTGTTCGACCAGCTCAACACCCAGGGCTACTCCCGCGTGCGGGTGGACGGCGTGGTGTATCCGCTCACCGATCCGCCGAAGCTGAAGAAGCAGGAGAAGCACGACGTCGAGGTCGTCGTCGACCGCCTGGCGGTGAAGCCGAGTTCCAAGCAGCGTCTGACGGATTCCATCGAGACCGCGCTGCGCCTGGCCGACGGCATCGTGGTGCTCGACTTCGTCGATCGCGACGAGCACGCGCACGACCGGGAGCGCCGCTTCTCCGAGCGCCTCGCCTGCCCGAACGGCCACCCGCTCGACATCGAGGACCTGGAGCCCCGCTCCTTCTCGTTCAACTCGCCCTACGGCGCCTGCCCGGACTGCACCGGCCTCGGCATCCGCAAGGAGGTCGACCCGGAACTGGTGGTGCCCGACCCGGCGCTGAGCCTGAACGACGGCGCCATCGCGCCGTGGTCGCGCGGCCAGACCGCCGAGTACTTCACCCGGCTGCTCTCGGGCCTCGCCGATTCCATCGGCTTCTCCATGGACACCCCGTGGCAGGATCTGCCGCCCAAGGCGCGCAAGGCCGTGCTGGAGGGCAGCGCCGACCAGGTGCACGTCTCCTACACCAACCGCTACGGCCGCAAGCGCTCGTACTACGCGGACTTCGAGGGCGTGATGCCGTTCCTGCAGCGGCGCATGGAGAACACCGAGTCCGAGCAGATGAAAGAGCACTACGACGGGTACATGCGCGACATCCCGTGCCCGGTGTGCAACGGCGCCAGGCTGCGCCCGGAGATCCTCGCCGTCACCATCGCCGCGAACGGCGACAAGAAGTCCATCGCCGACGTCAGCGATCTGTCCATCGGCGAGTGCTCGGCGTTCCTGAACTCGCTCACCCTGGGCGAGCGCGAGGCAGCGATCGCGGGGCAGGTGCTCAAGGAGGTGCAGGCGCGGCTGGGCTTCCTGCTCGATGTCGGCCTGGAGTACCTCACGCTGTCCCGCGCGGCCGCCACCCTCTCCGGCGGCGAGGCGCAGCGGATCCGGCTCGCCACCCAGATCGGCTCCGGCCTGGTCGGTGTGCTGTACGTGCTCGACGAGCCGTCCATCGGCCTGCACCAGCGGGACAACCGCAGGCTCATCGAAACCCTCACGCGGCTGCGCAATCTGGGCAACACGTTGATCGTGGTCGAGCACGACGAGGACACCATCCGCGCGTCGGACTGGGTGGTCGACATCGGCCCGTTCGCCGGCGAGCACGGCGGCACGGTGGTGCACAGCGGGCCCTACGAAGAGTTGCTCACCGATCCGAACTCGCTCACCGGGGCATATCTGTCGGGCCGGGAACGCATCGACGTGCCGCTGGTGCGCCGCCCGGTCACCAAGAAGCGGCAGCTCACCGTGGTCGGGGCGAGCGAGCACAACCTGAAGGGCATCGACGTCGCCTTCCCGCTCGGTGTGCTCACCTCGGTGACGGGCGTCTCCGGGTCGGGCAAGTCGACCTTGGTGAACGACATCCTGGCCACAGTGCTGGCGAACCGGCTCAACGGCGCCCGGCAGGTGCCGGGCAGGCACACCCGGGTCAACGGGCTCGACCACCTGGACAAGCTGGTGCAGGTGGACCAGTCGCCGATCGGCCGGACGCCACGGTCCAACCCGGCCACCTACACCGGCGTCTTCGACAAGATCCGCACGCTGTTCGCGGCCACCACCGAGGCGAAGGTGCGCGGATACCAGCCGGGCCGGTTCTCCTTCAACGTCAAGGGCGGTCGCTGCGAGGCCTGCTCCGGCGACGGCACGCTGAAGATCGAGATGAACTTCCTGCCGGACGTCTACGTCCCCTGCGAGGTGTGCCACGGCGCCCGCTACAACCGGGAAACCCTCGAGGTGCACTACAAGGGCAAGACCATCGCCGAGGTGCTGGACATGTCCATCGAGGAAGCCGCCGAGTTCTTCGAACCGGTCACCTCGATCCACCGCTACCTCAAGACCCTGGTGGACGTCGGGCTCGGCTACGTACGTCTCGGCCAGAGCGCTCCCACCCTCTCCGGTGGTGAGGCCCAGCGAGTGAAACTCGCCGCCGAGTTGCAGAAGCGGTCCACCGGCCGCACGGTGTACATCCTCGACGAGCCGACCACGGGCCTGCACTTCGAGGACATCCGCAAGCTGCTGAACGTCATCAACGGCCTGGTGGACAAGGGCAACACGGTGATCGTCATCGAGCACAACCTGGACGTCATCAAGACCTCCGACTGGGTGATCGACATGGGTCCCGAGGGCGGCTCCGGCGGCGGCACGGTGGTGGCGGAGGGCACGCCGGAGGAGGTCGCGGGCGTCGCGCACAGCTACACCGGCCAGTTCCTGAAGGAAGTGCTGGACCAGCCACCCGCGCCGCAGAGCGTCGCGAAGAAGGCTCCGGCGAAGAAGACCGCGGCCAAGGCCACCAAGCGTCCGGCGAAGAAGGCCGCGGCGGTCGGCTGACCTCTCGCCCGAAGCGGGCGCGGTCCGGGTGCGCCGGGCCGCGCCGCCGTTCGTTCAGCGGTTGGCGATGGCGTGGATCAGTTCGGTGAGTTCCTTCGGCTTGGACCACATCGGCCAATGTCCCGTGGGCAGGTCGACGTACTCGGCGTCGATGCGTGCCAGTTCGGCGAAGAGGGGAGTTTCACCGTTGTCGCGCAGCTTCTCGACCACGTCGGCGGTCATGCTGCTGCAGATCACGGTGGTCGGGACCGACAGGCGGGCGTCCGAATCGCTCAACCGGAGCGGGGCGGCCGCGACGGACGTGGGCTCCGACACGGCACGCTCCCGAAAGCGCGCCAAGGCGGCCTCGTCCAGGCCCGCCAGGCTGTTGCCCGCGGCCTCCAGTTCCGGCCATTCCGGCAGAATCCATTCGCGCACGGCGACGTCGAGCGCGGAGTTGATGACGAAACCGTTCGGCAGCGGCGCGCTGTCGACGTAGATCGCCCGGCGGAACAGCTCGGGCGCGCGGTCGATGGCGAGATAGGCGGGCGCCGCCCCGCCGGAATGCGCGACGAGCACGACGGTCTCGCCCTCGGGCACCGCATCGACGATGGCTTGCGCCTGGGATTCCAGGGTGGCCGACAACCGGTCCGGGTCGGCTTCATCCAAGCCGGGCAGTGTGAGCGCCACCACCTCGTTGCCACGCCGCCGCAGATCGGGTGCGACCTCGTCCCACGCCCATGCACCGAGCCAGAATCCGGGAGCGAGAAGAATCCGAGTAGCCATGGGCTCACTGTGCCCCACCCGTTGGTAAATTTCCTAAACATCGTTGTACCCAACGGTATTCGCTCACAATTCCGCCGGTACTTCGGAATTCTGTGCTCGACCGGGCGGAACGCTGAGAATGGATGGGGGCGGGCACGTCACCGATGGACGACCTGCTCCTGACCCGCCGCGGCCTGTCGATTGTTTCAGCGCGGTGCGGTGTTCGGCGTTTTCCAATGCCAGGCTCGGGAACCGCGCGAGCTCAGTAGACCGGACCGGTGTATTTCTCGCCCGGGCCTTTGCCCGGCTCGTCGGGATGCGCGGAGGACTCGCGGAAGGCGCGTTGCAGGGACTGCAACCCCTCGCGCATCGGTCCCGCGTGCGGACCCAGGTACTCCACCGAGGCCGTCACGAGTCCGGCCAGCGCGGTGATCACGCGGCGCGCCTCGTCCAGGTCACGGCGCGGGCTGGTGTCGGGGTCCTCGTCCGCCAGCCCGAGCTTCTCGGCCGCCGAACTCATCAGCATCACGGCGGCGCGGCTGATCACCTCGACCGCGGGGATGTCGGCCAGTTCGCGTACGGAGGCGTCGAGCTCGTCAGTCATGCCTTCAGGCTAGCGACGCCGCCCGGAGCATCCGGAGGTGGCCGATCTCCGCGATGTCGGCGAGGTGGATCCCGGCGAGTGACCAGGTCAGGTCGAACTGCCATCGCGGCAGGTCGCGGCGTGGTGTGGGCACCGGGGGAGCGTGGCATGCCGGACGCGGCCGGGCAATGATTCGCGGCCGATTCGGCGATAGCCGAACGGAATGTTAGACTTTTCGCTGACGACCGCCCCGGGCTGCCCCGGGGCTGATAAGTGGAGCCCGACTCCCACCGTTGCCGACGAGTCATCGTACGGTCCAGCGGTCCGGTCACTCACCCGCGAGGGTGGGTTTCTCGTGCCGGGGTTCTCATGGAGAACCCTGCCGCGCGAGAGTCGACCCGAGTTCGCTCGTGGTTGGTGATCGGTCGACATCGGGCCCCGTGCGCGGAATACCGCACCGGGGCCTTCGTGTTGAACAGGGGTTGCAGTTATTGCGCGCGGTCGTCTGACGACACCGCTTGACCTAGGAGGCCCCATCAGCACTGAGACCCGCATCAACGATCGCATCCGTGTTCCCGAGGTCCGGCTCATCGGACCGGGCGGCGAGCAGGTTGGGATCGTGCGTGTTGAAGATGCACTACGCGTCGCCCTCGAAGCCGACCTCGATCTGGTCGAGGTGGCACCGGATGCCCGTCCGCCGGTCTGCAAGATCATGGACTACGGCAAGTTCAAGTACGAGACGGCGCAGAAGGCGCGCGAGTCTCGGAAGAACCAGCAGCAGACGGTGATCAAGGAGCAGAAGCTCCGCCCGAAGATCGACGACCACGACTACGAGACCAAGAAGCGCAACGTCGTGCGCTTCCTCGAGGCCGGGTCCAAGGTCAAGGTGACGATCATGTTCCGGGGACGCGAGCAGTCCCGCCCCGAACTCGGTTTCCGGCTGCTGCAGCGGCTGGCGTCCGACGTCGCCGATCTCGGTTTCGTGGAAACCTCGGCCAAGCAGGACGGTCGCAACATGACCATGGTCCTCGCCCCCCACAAGGGCGCGAAGACCCGGGTGAAGGCGCAGCAGGAGTCGGCTTCGCGCCCGGCGCCCAGCGCCGCCCCGGCCGGTCAGCCCGCCCCGGAGCAGGCCGAGACGGCCGGCCCGCAGTAACACCGATCAGAACACCCGGCGGTCCGCCCCGACCGCCGGGACGACAGATAGAGGAATCCATGCCGAAGATGAAGACGCACAGCGGCGCCTCGAAGCGATTCAAGGTGACCGGCAAAGGCAAGCTGCTGCGCCAGCAGGCGAACCGTCGCCACCTGTTCGAGCACAAGCCCAGCCGCCGGACTCGTCGTCTGGACGGTGTGGAAGTCGTCGCCTCCGCCGACGTCCGTCGCGTGAAGAAGCTGCTCGGTCTCTGATCGCGCCCGCGCGCAGACCGGCACGCACTCGCGACCGGAGTTACCTCCGTCGCCACCCCGACCCATTTCCGGGCGCCGCCCCGCGCCCCCAGATCGAACAGGACTGACCAGTGGCACGCGTCAAAAGGGCCGTCAACGCTCAGAAGAAGCGCCGTTCCATCCTCGAGGCCTCCAAGGGCTACCGCGGCCAGCGCTCGCGGCTGTACCGCAAGGCCAAGGAGCAGCAGCTGCACTCGCTCACCTACGCCTACCGGGACCGCCGGGCGCGCAAGGGTGACTTCCGCAAGCTGTGGATCGCGCGCATCAACGCCGCCGCGCGGATCAACGACATCACCTACAACCGCTTCATCCAGGGCCTGAAGGCCGCCGGTGTGGAGGTGGACCGCAAGATCCTCGCCGAGCTCGCGGTGTCGGACGCCGAGGCGTTCGCCGGTCTCGTCGCGGTCGCCAAGGCCGCCCTGCCGCAGGATGTCAACGCGCCGGCCGCCTGAGTCGCGTTCGTTGACACCCGGACGACTTTCGGAACGACCCGTGGAAGCGCTCAGTGAGCGCAATCCGCGGGTCGTTTCCGCTGTCAAGCTGCAACGCGGAGCGCAGCGCCGCAAAGCGGGCCGATTCCTCGCCGAAGGAGCCAATGCCGTCGCCGCGGCCCTGGAGACCGCCCGCGTCCACGAGCTGTTCTATTCGCAGGCGGCCGCCGAACGCGACCACGCGCTGATCGCGGGGGCGTCCGCCGCGGGCGTCCGCACCACGCTGGTCAGCGACCGCGCGGCGGAGCATCTCGCGGAAACGGTCACGGCGCCGGGCTTGGTGGCGGTCTGCGATCTGCTCGACGTGCCCCTGGCCACGATCCTCGACGCCGGACCCCGGATGCTCGCCGTCCCGGTCGAGATGGCCGAGCCGGGAAACGCAGGCACGGTCATCCGAGTCGCCGATGCGGTCGGCGCCGACGGCGTGGTGCTGGCGGGCGACACGGTCGACCCGCACAACGGCAAATGCGTACGAGCCAGCGCGGGCAGCATCTTCCATGTGCCGATCGCCCGGCACCGCGATGTCGCCGAGACGCTGGATGCGATCGCCGCGGCGGGCATCACGATCCTCGCTACGGCGGCGAACGGCGAGGTCGACCTCGACGACGCCGACGAATTGTTCACCGAACCGGTGGCCTGGCTGTTCGGCAACGAGGCGCACGGCCTCGACCCGGCCGTCGCACGCCGCGCCGACCACCGCGTCCGCATTCCCATTCGCGGCCGCGCCGAGAGCCTGAATCTGGCGACGGCCGCCGCGATCTGCCTGTACGCGAACTCGCGCGTGCGGTATTAGATCTCCAGCGCCTGCGGCGCTGGGTGTTGGGGGGCCGCCGGGGGGGGGGGGGGGGGGGGGGGGGGGGGGGGGGGGGGGGGGGGGGGGGGGGGGGGGGGGGGCGCGCTTTGGGCCCCCCCCGGGTTCCCCCGGCGGCGGGTACGCGGCGGCCGCGCAAACGCGAGCCGGGCCGCGAACGGAACAGGCTCGATCTCGCTTCGCTCGGAACCTGGAGTGACGGTGCGCTGGCCGCGTTGGCGTTCGAGCTCGGGACATTCGCATGTAGCTCGGGTGCCTGACCGGTGCTGAGGGTGTCCCGGGGCGCGCAGGCCCGAGCGCGAGCCGGGCCGCGAATGGAATTCAGTCGCCTTCGGTGCTCAAGTTCTCCAAGATCTCCGTCGCCCACGTCGCGGGGACCGCGTCCGGGCCCGCCACTCGCATGGCGCTCATGACGGTGAGCAGCATTCCGGTGGAGAGGAAGCGGCGCGCCTCGGTTTCCGGCGCTCCGGTCAGGTCGCGGATCAGGTGGTAGATACCGCCGAACCTGGCCCGGACCTGGTCGCCGATCTCCGGGTCCGCGCTGGCCGCGAAGCCGTGCAGCAGAAGTTGGAGCAGTTCGCGTTCGGCGAGGAAGACCGAATAGCCGGTGGCGAGGGCGGCGAGGGCTTCGTCGGGGGCCGCCTCGGGCGATGCCTCGGCGCGCGCGGCGCGGAAGATCTCCTCGATCCGGTCGCAGACGCGGTGCTGGGCGGCGCGGAACAAGTTCTGCTTGGTGCCGAACAGCCGGATCACGTAGGGCTGTGACACGCCCGCTCGCCGGGCGATCTCGTCGGTCCTGGTAGCGGCGTAACCGCATTCGGCGAACGCGGAGACCGCCGCGCGCAGCACCTGTTCGCCCCGTTCGGAGGCCGTCATCCTGGTTCTGGTCGCCATCGTTCTCCGTTTCCGCTGGTACCTGCCTTTCTCTTGACATGTTATCAGTCGATGCATACCGTTTCGAGCATTAGTTATCAGTCGATTACAACAAGGACTGGACATGACCGAGACCCTTCCATCCGCCCCGGCGCCCGTCGCCGCGCCCGAGGCGACGATCGGCGGTCGCAGGCTCGCCGCCGTCCTCGCCGCGGTCGGTATCCCGATGTTCATGGTCACGCTGGACAACCTGGTCGTGACGAACGCGCTGCCGGTGATCCGCACCGAGCTGGGCGCCTCGCTGGCCGACCTGCAATGGTTCGTCAACGCCTACACGCTGTCGTTCGCCTCGCTGTTGCTCACCGCGTCCGCGGTCGGTGACCGACTGGGCAGGCGGCGGATCTTCCTGCTCGGCATCGCGCTGTTCACGCTGGCGTCCGCCGTCTGCGCGCTGGCGACCGGGCCGGGCATGCTCATCGCGGCGCGGGCGGTACAGGGATTCGGCGCGGCGGGAGTGATGCCACTGTCGCTGACACTGTTGTCGGCGGCGGTGCCGGAGAAGATGCGCAGCGCCGCCATCGGCATCTGGGGCGGGATCGCCGGCCTCGGCGTCGCGCTGGGGCCGCTCATCGGCGGCGCGGTCGTCGAAGGGCTGAGCTGGCAGTGGATCTTCTGGGTGAACGTGCCGATCGGCCTGGTCGTGCTGCCGTTCGCGCTGCGGGTGCTGGCGGAGTCGCACGGCGGCAGCCGACGAGTCGACCTGCTGGGACTGCTGCTGTCGGCGGGCGGCGTGCTGGCCGTGGTGTGGGGCGTCATCCACGGCGCCGATGATGGCTGGACGTCTCGTGGCGTGCTGTCCGCGCTGGTCGGTGGTGCGTTGCTGCTCGGTTGCCTGATCGCCTGGGAGCTGCGCACGCGGGAGCCGATGCTGCCGCTGCGCCTGTTCCGCTCCCGCGCGTTCCGGGTGAGCAACATGACCGGCTTCACCTTCTCGATGGGCGTCTTCGGCTCGATCTTCCTGCTGGCCCAGTACTTCCAGGTCGTGCAGGGCTACGGACCGCTGCAATCCGGCATTCGCACCATGCCGTGGACGATGGCGCCGATGGTGGTCGCTCCGCTGGCGGGTTTGATCGTCGACAAGATCGGCGCCCGTGCGCTGCTCACCACCGGGCAGACGCTGCTCGCCGTCGCGCTGGGCTGGATGGCGTTGGTCACTTCCGTCGACGCGAGTTACCTGTCGTTCGTCGGTCCGTTCCTGCTCGGCGGGATCGGCATGGGCCTGACCTTCGCGCCCGGCGCGACCGTGGTGATGGCCGCCGCGGCGGAGGAGGACCGCGCGATTGCTTCTGGAACCAACAACACCCTGCGGGAAGTCGGTGTCGCCATGGGCGTCGCGGTGCTGGCGTCGGTGTTCGCGGCGCGGGGCTCGTACCTGGATCCGCAGAGCTACGTCGACGGACTGGTGCCCGCGGTGTGGGTGGGTGCCGCGATCGTGGCGGTCGGCGCGCTGGGGTCGCGGTTGCTGCCCCGCCACATCACCGCCGCGCGCTGACCGCACTGTCGCGCGCTGATCGCGGAGCGCCCGGTCACTGGGTATCGCCCAGGGCCGGGCGTTTCGCGGCGGCTGTCGGAGCTGGTCTTTCGCTGCCCTGACCGGTCACCGTCTGCGAGCATGTGATGAGTCGCGCCGTTCCGGACGGATAATGGAGCGGGGCCGGCGCGCGCCGGTCCGGCTCGCGGTTACCACACGGCTCGCGCGGCGTGGCGGGTAATCCGCGTGAATCCGCCGAGGCCCATCGAATACGATTGCGACCAGCAGCAATGCGGGCAGGCGAGCAGCGGTGCCCGCGAATTGATCCCCAGGGGAGAGACGGAGCATCGTGGCCGACGACATCGACGCAGGCGAGCAGAACGCGGCGCTGACCGAGGAGGCACTGGCCGCGGCCGCGGCGGCCGCCGAGAAGGCGTTCGCCGCTGCCGCCGACCTGGATGCGCTCGCGGTCGCGAAAACCGAGCACCTCGGCGGCAAGGCGCCGCTGGCGCTGGCCCAACGCGCGCTGGGCAGCCTGCCCAAGACGGAGAAGGCGGACGCGGGCAAACGGGTCAACGTCGCCAGGTCCAGGGTGTCGGAGGCGTTCGAGTCCCGCCGCGCCGCGTTGCTGGCCGAGCGCGACGCCGCCGTGCTGGTCGCCGAGACCATCGACGTGACGCTGCCCGCGCGCCGGGCGGCCGTCGGCGCGCGGCATCCGATCACCGTCATCTCCGAGCAGATCGCCGACGTGTTCGTCGCGATGGGCTGGGAGGTCGCCGAAGGTCCCGAGGTGGAGACCGAGCACTTCAACTTCGACGCGCTGAACTTCCTGCCCGACCATCCGGCTCGCACCATGCAGGACACCTTCCACATCGCGCCGGAGGGCTCGCGCCAAGTGCTGCGCACGCACACCTCGCCGGTGCAGGTGCGTTCGATGCTGGAACGCGAGCTGCCGATCTACGTGGTCTGCCCGGGCCGCACCTTCCGCACCGACGAACTGGACGCCACGCACACACCGGTGTTCTCCCAGGTCGAAGGCCTGGCGGTGGACAAGGGTCTGACCATGGCGCATCTGCGCGGCACGCTGGACGCGTTCGCTCGCGCGCTGTTCGGACCACAGACCCGCACGCGCATGCGGCCCAACTACTTTCCGTTCACCGAGCCCTCCGCCGAGGTCGACGTGTGGTTCCCGGACAAGAAGGGCGGTGCGGGCTGGGTCGAATGGGGCGGCTGCGGCATGGTGAACCCGAAGGTGCTGATCGCCAGCGGGATCGACCCCGAGGTGTACAGCGGGTTCGCCTTCGGCATGGGCCTGGAGCGCACGCTGCAGTTCCGCAACGGCATCCCGGACATGCGCGACATCGTCGAGGGCGACGTGCGTTTCACGCTGCCCTTCGGTATCCGGTCCTGACCCCACCCTTCGATCGAGAGAGCGAAACGTCAAGTGCGAGTAGCGCAGTCCTGGCTGACCGACATCATCCAGCGCACCAACCCGGAGTGGTCGGTGACGCCGGAGGAGCTCGACGCGGGATTCGTCCGGGTCGGGCTGGAAGTCGAAGAGCTCGACCGGCTCGAGCGGATCGCGGGTTCGGAGGAGGGCGGCGAGCCGCTGGTGGTCGGCCGCGTCGCCGAGATCACCGAACTGACCGAGTTCAAGAAGCCGATCCGCTTCTGCAAGGTGGACATCGGTAAGCCCGAGTTGCAGGAGATCATCTGCGGCGCACGGAATTTCCAGGTCGGTGATCTGGTGGTCGTGGTGCTGCCCGGCGGCGTGCTGCCCGGCGGGTTCGAGATCACCTCGCGCAAGACCTACGGTCACGTGTCCAACGGGATGATCTGCTCGGTCGCCGAACTGGGGATCGGCAAGGACCATTCCGGCATCCTGGTGCTGGAACCGGGCACCGCCGAGCCCGGCGCCGACGCCAACGCGCTGCTCGGTCTGGACGACACCGTCATCGAGCTGAACATCACTCCCGATCGCGGCTACTGCTTCTCCGTTCGCGGCCTGGCGCGCGAGCTGGCCTGCGGTTTCGATCTCGAGTACGCCGATCCGGCGGTGCGCACCCTGCCTGACCACGAGCAGGAAGCCTGGCCGATCCGGGTCGAGCCGGACTCCCGGTGCACGCGCTTCGCGGCCCGCCGGGTCACCGGCGTCGACCCGGAGGCGGTGAGCCCGTGGTGGTTGCAGCGCAGGCTGCTGTTGTCGGGCGTACGCCCGATCTCGCCCGCCGTGGACGTCACCAATTACGTGATGCTGGAGCTGGGGCAGCCGCTGCACGCCTTCGACGCGAACAAGGTGTCGGGCGGATTGGTGGTCCGTTCCGCGCACAAGGGCGAGAAGTTGCGCACCTTGGACGACGTGGAGCGCGCCCTCGACGTCGAGGACGTGGTGATCGCCGACGATTCCGGCGTCATCTCCTTGGCCGGTGTGATGGGCGGCGCGAGCACCGAGGTCGGCGCGGAGAGCACCGACATCCTGCTCGAGGCGGCCACCTGGAACCCGCTGCTGATCTACCGGACCGCGCGCAGGCACAAGCTGGTGTCCGAGGCGGGCAAGCGGTACGAACGGGTCGTCGACCCGGAGATCAACGTGGCCGCGCTCGATCGAGCGGCCACGTTGCTGGCCGAAATCGCCGGCGGCACCATCGAACCCGTGCTGACCGACATCCGGACCCCCGTCCCGGCGCCCGAGCCGATCCGGATGGACATCGACCTGGCCGACCGTGTCGCGGGCGTCACGTACGCGACCGGCACCTCGGCGCGCCGCCTGGCCCAGATCGGCTGCACGGTCGAGGTCGGCGTCAGCGAGGCCGGGCACGGTCAGCTGGTGGTGACCCCGCCGAGCTGGCGGCCCGACCTGGCTCAGCCCGCCGACCTGGTGGAGGAGGTGCTGCGGCTGGAGGGCCTGGAGCGGATCCCGTCCGTGCTGCCGGCCGCACCGGCCGGGCGTGGGCTCACGCCGACCCAGCGCCGCCGGCGCGCCGTCAGCCGCGCGCTGGCGTTCGCAGGCGCCGTGGAGGTGCCGCCGCCGGTGTTCCTGCCCGCCGGTGTGTTCGACACCTGGGGCCTGGACGCAGACGACCCGCGCCGCGCCACCACGAGGGTGCTGAATCCGCTCGACGTGGAGCGCGCCGAGCTGGCCACCACCCTGCTCCCCGGTTTGCTCGAGGTGGCGGTCCGCAATATCTCGCGGGGCGCGCGTGACCTGACGATCTACGGCATCGCGCAAGTCGTGCTGCCGGGCGCGAACACCAGAGCGGTCGACCCGCTGCCGGTGGACCGGCGCCCCACCGACGACGAGATCGCCGAGTTGCTGGATTCGCTGCCCGAACAGCCGGTGCACGTGGCCGCTGTCCTGACCGGCCGCCGGGAGCCGCGCGGGCCGTGGGGGCCGGGCCGTCCGGTCGAAGCCGCCGACGCGTTCGCCCTCGCCGACGCCGTCGGCGACGCGGCCGGTGTGACCATCGAGCGCCGTGCGGCGGCTCAGCTGCCCTGGCATCCCGGGCGCTGCGCCGAGCTGGTGGTCGACGGAACGGTCGTCGGCTACGCGGGTGAGCTGCATCCCGCCGTGCTGGAACGTTCCGGCCTGCCGCCGCGCACCTGCGCCGTCGAACTCGACTTGGACGCGCTGCCGCTGCGCGAGTCGCGGCCGGTCCCGACGGTGTCGCCGTTCCCGGCGGTGCTCCAGGACGTCTCGGTGAGCGTCGAGAAGACCGTCCCGGCGGCGTCCGTCGAGTCCGCACTGCGCACCGGCGGCGGCGAGCTGCTGGAGGACATCGCGCTGTTCGACGTGTACGAGGGCGCTCAGGCGGGTGAGGGACGTAAGTCGCTCACCTACGCCCTGCGTTTCCGTGCCACCGACCGCACCCTCACCGAGGACGAGGCCAGCGCGGCGCGCGACGCGGCGGTCGCGGCGGCGGCCGACGCCGTGGGCGCGGTGCTACGCGGCTGACGCACGCGGTCACCGCAACCGGCTACGGCCGAGTTCGATCGTCTCCGCGGGTCGGGCGGCGACCGGCGTCCGCACCGGCCCTGCGGCGGTGGGCCGCGGCTCGAGCACTCGTGTCGCGGCACCCGCCCGACCCGGCCTTGCCTGTTCAGGAGTAAGAACAAGGGCATGCGACACCCGGCCCGTCCGATCCTCAACGCGCTGACTTACCTGCCGGAGCGGACGGTGCTGCAAACTCCGGCGCTGCTCGGCATGGAGTACACGGACCTGTCCCTGCCCACGGCGGACGGGCAGACCGTGCACGCGTGGTGGATGCCTGCCCGCGATTCGATCGGGCACATCCTGTTCGCGCACGGGAACGCGGGCAATCTCGGCGACCGGGTGCCGATCTTCGCGTTGCTCACCGAGGCCGGTTTCGACGTGCTGGCCTTCGACTACCGCGGCTACGGGCGCAGCACCGGGAAACCGACCGAGCACGGCACCTACCTGGACGCGCGCGCCGCGCGCAGGGCGCTGCTGGAACAACCCGGCGTCGATCCGAATCGCGTGCTGTACCTGGGCAAGTCCCTCGGGGGCGGTGTCGTGCTCGAGCTGGCACAGCACCATCCCCCGGCCGGAGTGATGCTGATGTCCACCTTCAGCGGCCTGCGCGACGCGGCTCGCTCGGTGTATCCGTTCCTGCCCGCGGCCTTGGTGCCGAACGCCTATCCGAACGAACGCCGCATCCGCGCGCTGCGCGCCCCGGTACTGATCATGCACGGCGACCAGGACGAACTGCTGCCGCTGCGGCACGCGCAACGGCTCTACGCCGCGGCGCCGGAGCCGAAACGGCTGGTGGTCTTCCCCGGAGCCGGGCACAACGATCTGATCGTCGTGGGCGGCTCGGCCTGGTACGACCTGGTGCGCGACTGGGCGGGTGCGCGCGTGCGGTCGTGAACGGCCTTCGGTGCGGTCGCGCGTGCGTAGCCTGGCGGTATGAGCGACAACAGCGAAATCGCGAGCCGGTTGGCCGGGCTGCCGGACGCGGAGTTGGCAGGTGTACTGCTGGCCGCAACGGCGGCGCGTCCCGGGTTCGCGGCGGTCCACGCCGCGCTGGTCGGGCTGTTGGAAACCGGTGATGCGGCTGCGGCCGGAAATGTGACTCCTGCCACCTCGGCCGGTGGGCCTGGGTTCCCGCGGCACACGCCCGATGTGTCGGGCCAGGTCGGCGGCGGTTCCGCGGTACCGGCGGTACCGGTACCGCCGCCGGGTATGCCGGAGTCCGCCGCGAGTGGCGGATATTCGGCCTCCGGCGTTCCTACTTTCGAGTCAGTTCGCGATAAGGTCGAGCATCGCTACGGCACCGCGCAGGGGATGGGTGAACTCGACCGGCAGACTCCAGCGGGCCGCGGCGTGGACGAACAATGGCAGGCACGTGAGCAGGCCGCGCGTGAGCGCCTGGACCGGATCCGGAAATCGTTGCACGGCAACGACGCCGACCCGCACCAGCCGTGAACCGCGCCGGGCGCGCCGCACGAGGTGTGATGGGTGGAATTCGATGAGCGAGCCGCGTGAGATCGCCGAACGGCTACTGGAGGCCCAGGTGGCGTTCCTGCTCGCCGAGGTGACCGGCGAGCGTTTCGCGGAGGTGGTCGCGCGCGACACCGAGGCGGTGCTCGGAGTCGCCGACACGCTCGTCTTCCGGGACGTCGTGGAGATCGACCAGGCCAAGCAGACCGTCCGCACGGTCGTCGAGCTGATCGGCGGCAGTCCGGTTCTCGCCGATATGGTCGGGGTCTTCGCCGACTCCATCTACGACCACATCGCCGCCAACCACGACTACACGCTCGGCGAGGTGGTCGAGCGCGAGCCGGTGGAGGCGCTGCTGGAGAAGATCTTCGGCATGCACCAGGCGCAGGAGCGCATCCTGGACCGGCTCACCGAGAGCCCGCTGGTGGCCACGGTCGCGTCGAAGTTCGTGGACAAGCTGATCAACGACTTCGTGCAGGCCAACCGGGAACGCGCGGAGAAGATCCCGGGTGTGTCCTCGCTGATGTCGCTGGGCCAGTCCGCGGCCAATCGCGCCAAGAAGGCCGCCGACGGCACCTTCGTCGGCGACCTCGCGGGCAAGGGCGCGCTGTTCGCCCTCAAGCGGACCAACAACGCCATCCGCGAGATGCTGCGCGATGCCCCGGTGCACGCCGCCGCGATGGAGTTCTGGGATCTGCATGCCGACGAGCCGGTCAGCGGTCTGCGCGAATACCTCAGCCGGAAGGATCTCAACGAGCTGGTGCTGCTGTGCTACGAGATCGCCGTCACCACCCGCGAGAAGGAGTACTTCGGCCTGCTCCTGGACGAGTGCGTGGAGGTGTTCTTCACCAAGTACGGCGACTACACCTTGGCGGCCATGCTGCCCGAACTCGGTCTGACCGGTGACGACATCGTCCAGGAAATCCTCCGGTACGGACCGGCGGTCATCGAGGGCGCGAAGCGCGAAGGGGTTCTCGCCGGGTTGATCCGCGAGCGCCTCGCCCCCTTCTATACCTCCGACGAGGTACTCGCCATCCTCTCTGTCTGATTTCCAGCGCCTGCGTGTGTTGGTTTCCAGCGACTGCGGCGCTGGGTTCCCGGCCCCTTCATGGCTCGCGTCCGAGCGACCGCCGCTTGCTCCTTCGTCGCGGACGCGACGGCCACTCGGACGCGAGCCGGGCTGTGTTCGTTTTTCCAGCGCCTGCGGCGCTGGGTGTTGGGGGGGCCCGGGGGGGGGGGGGGGGGGGGCGGGCCGGGGGGGGGGGGCGGGGGGGGGGGCGGGGGGGGGCGGGGGGGGCG